>JBIKOK010000153.1:0-15722 GCA_044358025.1 Opitutaceae bacterium | reverse complement strand
ATGACCGCACCGAATACCACGGTCGCGCACAAAAACACATACTGCGGGGTGATGGACATGGCGATCTCGCCCAAGTCCGTGAAGACGACACCGATGGCCAAAAGAACGACGCCCACGAAGGCCTTCGCGACAAATTTGAACCACGAGTAGCAGGCGCTGAGGATATAGCCCGGCACGATTCCCGTGATGTTGCACACCGCCACCGCCAGAACCATCCACCCGAGGTTATGAATATCGGGCGCGAATTGATTCACGATTTTCCCGAAAGCATAAAAGCCGCAGGCCACCGCGGCCCCGATCACCAAGCTGCCGGCGGAGAAATCGATCTTGGGCTCCTCCTGGACCAAGGTTTGATCGTCCATCAGGCGGCCGTTGCCGCTTAACTTGGGATACCGCTGGCCGAGCCGATGCAGCAATGCTGCGGCAATAATCGAGAACACATTGCCCAGCACGACGGCGGGCACGAAGATCGACATGATTTGTTTGATGTCCTGGCCGGTGATGCCGTGGACGATTTTTGACATCGGCACCGCTCCGGCGCCGATGCCACCGCCGAGAATGGGGAGCCCAATGTTCAGCACCAATTTGTCCCAGCCCCGACCCGACAGAGCGCCGACCAGCGCCAAGAGCGCACAACTGACAATCACGCCGCCAATCACTGGCGCCGCATAGCGCAGGCCGGCCTTGAGCAGGAGTTTGGAATGAATCCCGAAGATAGCGCCGGTGATCAGGCTGCAGATGAAGAAATCGAGGAAGTTGCTGCCCGACTCCTTCATAAATCCACCGATGGAGGCCAACACCGGTGGCGTTAGCACGCCAAAATGCACCAAGCCTGCACCGAAAAAGATGAGGAGTAACGGAGCGCCGCCGAGGTAGTCTTTCAGGATGGGAATTCGGTCACCCAACGGTTCGAGGCAAAATGCGAGCGGCAGGAGGAGGCAGGCGGCGCCAATGATGCCGGTCGGCATCACGCCCAGATACATCGCCAACAAACCGAGGCCCAAAAACAGAAAGACAGGCCCTCGGAGAAATCGTTTTTCAGGAGTGAGTTCGGGCATCATGGTTGATGGCGGCTGGTGCGTCGCAGGCTTCATGAGTGTTTAGTTCGCCAAGACGGCCAGTCCGGCCTGTGCGACCTGTCCATCCTGTGCACTCGTTCCGCCGGAGATGCCGATGCTGCCGACAACTGCGCCGTTGATCATGATCGGCAGTCCGCCGTCAATCGGCACGGCCCCGCTCATGACCAACATGCGCAGCCCCTCGCCTCCGACGGCCACCATGTCGTGAAACGCCTTGGTAGGCCGACGGAATGCCACGGCGGAGCGCGCCTTGTCCTGCGCCACCTGCACGCTGCCAAACTGGGCTCCGTCCATGCGCTCGAGCAGCACGAGGTGTCCGCCAGTGTCCATGATCGCGATCACCATCAGCCAGCCGCTGCGCTGGGCTGCTTGTTGGGCCGCGACGGAGATTTTTCGCGCGTGCTCCAGGGAGATCGACGGTCCGTAGGTGGGAATGGCGGGCTGGTTGGTGCTCATATTTTTTGCCGAAGCAGTGGGTGAATTGGTTGTTTGGACTGAGTTGGCGGAAATTGATTCAGGATTCTCGCGGAGCTCCGTAAGCGTCGCGCAGGACCTGCATCGTGTGGCGGATCGCGATGGGTGATCCGAGCTTGGCGAGGTGGACACGGAGTTGGGTCAGACAGCCGATATTGCCGGATGCGACAACGCTGGCCCCGGTCGCGATCACGGCACGGGCCTTCTGCTCGCCCAGCGAGGCGGCAATCGCCGGCTGATCCAGATTGTAGCTCCCCGCGCTGCCGCAGCACAAATGCGCTTCGGCTAGTTCACAAAGTTCAACCGCGGGGATGGCGCGCAGCAATTCGCGCGGTTCGCGCCGCACATTCTGCGCGTTCGCGAGGTGGCACGCGTCGTGATACGCCACCTTCAGCGTTTGGCCCGCCGCCAGCGGCGACTCCCGCAGTCCCAGTTTCCGTAAGAATACGCTCACATCCATGACGCGATGGCGAAATTGCTCCGCGCGCGCCGCGTCGGGTGTGCCCGCGAGGACGAGGTGATACTCGTGCATCGCCGAACCGCAGCCGGCGGCGTTGGTGAGAATCGCATCCACGTCGGCGGGGAACGCTGCGAGATTGCGCCGCGCAAATTCCTGCGCCGCGTCGAGCGCGCCCGTGTGCCACGCGAGGCCGCCGCAGCAGCCCTGCGCCCGCGGCACGATCACTTCCACCCCATTGCGCGTCAGCACGTCGATGGTGGCCGTGTTAATATCGGGATCGAGCACCTGTTGCGCGCAACCCGCCAGCAACGCCACGCGCGCGCGGCGTTCGCCCCGGGCGTGCGACACTTCCGGCCACGACTGTTTGGGCGGCAATTCGGCGGGCAGCAAATCCAGCATCGGCTGGAGCGCGGTCGGCACCAATGGGGCCACTTTTCTTCCCAAGTTCCCCACTGTCGCAGCCAGACGGAAACGCGCGGGATACGGCACCGTTTGCGCCGACAGCCAGCGCGAGATTTTTTCGCCGGGTGTCCGCTGGAAATGGCTTTGCGCCACCGCGCGAAACGGGCTGATGAGGTCGCGATAGGGCACGCCGCTGGGACAAGCCGGCTCACACGCCAGACAGCCGAGGCAGCGATCAATATGCGGCTGGGCGGCCTCCCACGGCAGTTTTCCTTCGAGCACCTCCTTCATCAAAATGATACGGCCGCGCGGCGAATCCATCTCCTGGCCCAGCTCCTTGTAAGTCGGGCAGGCTGCCAGGCAGAAGCCGCAATGCACGCAGGCCTCGATCGCGTTCGTCATCGGCTTCGCCAGCGGGCCGTGTTGGTGGGAGGGAATTTCGTGGAGCATCAGTCGTCGAGTCCGGGAAAACGGTTTTCTGCATCCAGCGCTGCTTTGACGGCCGCGGTGATCTGGTAGTCGGGCCGAACCCCGAGCCAAAGCGGCCCGGGGCCGCGTAGCGTAAGTCCGCCAAGTTTTTGCGCCGAGAGTTGTTGATCGAGGGCGGTCAACTGCGAGCCGTCGTCTACGGAGACAAAAGCGACGTTGCCTCCGGCGCTCACCTGGACCCGCGCGCCCGGCAGAGCTGCCACGCCTTGGTAAAACGCGAACAGATTCCCGGGCGCGAGCGCGACTTTGATGAGGGCTCGGCTGCTTTTTACTGGCTGGTCACTTGCCCAGCGAAACTCGCGCAAGTCGGTCCAAAGTTCATCGGCCTCGGTCTCAGTCAGCTTCTTCCCGGGCCAGCGGCGGAGGATTTCCTCGGCGAGCGTCGCCAGCGCTTGGGCCGGACCGCCCAGACGCAGCGCGACCGACTTCGTCTCCGGCAACCAGTCGAGCGCTTCGAGTTCCCAGCGCGCGCTGCCGGCTGTGGTCAGGATTTTTACCACGGACTCGGCCTCGCCGGCATTCAGCAGCAGCGTGAGCCGCGACGCGGGGGCGGGAAAAACCTTGAACGTGATTTCCGTCAACACGCCAAACCGTCCGAGGCTGCCGACGAAAAATTTCGGCACGTCAAAACCCGCGGCGTTCTTCACGACCTTGCCGCCCAACCGCAACACCCGCCCGGCTCCGTCCACGAATTGCACGCCGAGAATAAAATCCCGCACGCCGCCAAAGCGAAATCGTCCCGGGCCGCTCAAGCCCGCCGCCACCGTGCCGCCGAGCGTGGCGCCGGCGTCCGCCAGCATGGGATCAAACGGCAGATATTGCCCGCGTTCCGCCAGGGCGGCGGCGATGTCCCGCACCGGGGTGCCGGCGAGGGCCGTGAAGGTGAACTCGCTCGGCTCGTATTCGACGATGCCGCTGAGTTTCACGGTGGAGAGCTTTGCGCAATCGACCGCCGAAAGGCGCGGCTTCGTCTGCGCGCCCACCGCGAGCAGAAGCGGCGTGGCGCGAACGGCCTCGGCCAGTTCGGTGACGTGGGTGGGTGTGAGCGTGGCGTTCATTCCCTTGAAATCACTCCGGCTTTTTCCAGCGGATGCAGCCCGTGCTGCGTGAGCGCCGGGGCTTCCGCGCTGGGAAACATCTTGCCCGGATTGGCTATGCCCAGCGGATCAAAGGCGGCGCGCAGCCGCTGCATGCACGCGATCTCCGCCGCGCTGAACATGTCCGGCAGGTAATGGTTTTTCTCGACGCCGATGCCGTGCTCCCCGGTCAGCGAGCCGCCCATCGCGACACACATTTTCAGAATCTTGCCCGCCAGTGCCTCGGCGCGTTCCAAATCGCCCGTCACGCGGCCGTCGAACAGGATCAACGGGTGCAAATTGCCGTCGCCCGCGTGAAACACATTCGCCACGCGAATGCCCGCTTCCCGCGACATCTCGCCGATGCGGCGCAAGGCTTCGCCCAGCCGCCGACGCGGCACGACTCCGTCTTGCACAATGAAGTCCGGCGAGAGCCGGCCGACCGCGCTGAACGCGCTCTTGCGGCCTTTCCAGATCGCGAGACGTTCCTCGGCATCGCGCGCCGGTCGGGCCTCGATGGGCCGGCTCGCGGCAATGATTTTGTCCAGCCGCACGCGATCCACGGCGACCACATCGCGCGGGCCTTCGAGTTCCACAATGAGCACGGCGGCCGCACCCGCCGGATAGTCGGCATGCACCGCCGCGACGGCGGCCTCGAGCGCGAGGGCATCCATGATTTCAATCGCCCCGGGCAGCAGGCCGCTCGCGATCACGGCCGAGACGGCGTCGCCGGCTTGTTCCAATGTGCGATAGCCCGCGAGCACCGTGTGAAAGCACTCGGCCTTGGGCAGCAGTTGCAACGTGATCTCGAGGGCGATGCCAAACAATCCCTCGTTGCCGGTGAACAGCCCGCACCAATCCGGTCCGATGCTCTCGCGGCTCGCCCCGCCCCAGGCGACGACTTCACCGGTGGCCAACACGGCCTTGATCCCGAGAACGTGGTTGGAGGTCATGCCGTATTTCAGGCAATGCGCTCCGCCGGAGTTGAAGGCGACGTTGCCGCCGATCGTGCAGATGGACTGGCTCGAAGGATCGGGCGCGTAGTGCAAACCGTGCGGCGCGGCTGCCGCCGTGACCGCGGTATTAATGACGCCCGGTTGGACGACCGCGATGCGTTGCGCGGGATCCAGGTGCAGAATGCGATTGAGGCGATTCAGGGTGATGACGACCCCGCCCGCCACAGGCAGCGAACCTCCGGACAAACTCGTGCCGCTGCCGCGCGCCACGAAGGGGAGTTTCAGCTCATGGCACAGCCGCACAATCGCGATGACTTCATCGCTGGTCTCGGGGATGGCCACGGCCAGCGGGCGTTGACGGAAGGCGGTCAGCCCATCGCTCTCATAGGCGGCAAGTTGTTCCGGACGCAGGAGCAACTTTTCCGGCGGGAGCAGGGCTTGGAGGCGTTGCAGTGCGGTGGACATGATCAGCTGGCGAATTTACTTCGCGCCTAGCGCCTTCACCTCGCGACGACGGGCGTGGAGGATGAACTCGGTGTAACCGTTGGGTTGTTCCGCGCCCTTGAAGATCAGATCACACGCGGCCTGAAATGCGATGCTCCGGTCGAAATGCGGGGCCATCGGACGGTAGTTCGCGTCGCCGGCGTTTTGCCGATCCACCACGGCGGCCATGCGCCGCAACGTCTCCGTCACCTGCGCACGGGTGCAGATGCCGTGGCGCAGCCAGTTCGCGATGTGCTGGCTGGAGATGCGGAGCGTGGCGCGGTCTTCCATGAGACCGACGTCGCTGATGTCGGGAACCTTCGAGCAACCCACGCCCTGATCGATCCATCGGACGACGTAGCCGAGGATGCTCTGGGAGTTGTTGTCGAGCTCCTGCTGGATTTCCGCCGCGGAGGGTTTCGTGGCGCTGAGCAGCGGCAGAGTAAGAATGGCGGCGAGGCTGGCGCGCGGACGCTTGGCGATCTCGTCCTGACGCTGCGCGACGTTGATTTCATGATAATGCAGCGCGTGTAGCGTGGCGGCGGTGGGCGACGGCACCCAGGCGGTGTTCGCGCCGGCTTTCGGATGGGCGCTCTTGGTCGCCACCATCTGGGCCATGAGCTCGGGCATCGCATACATGCCCTTGCCGATCTGGGCGCGACCGCGCAGGCCGCAGGCGAGGCCGTTGTCCACGTTCCAATCTTCGTAGGCGAGAATCCAGGGCTGCGACTTCATCACGTTCTTCCGCACAACTGCGCCGGCGGCCATACTGGTGTGGATTTCGTCGCCGGTGCGATCGAGGAACCCGGTATTGATGAAGGCCACGCGCTCTTTCGCTTCGCGGATGCACTCCTTCAGGTTGATCGTGGTGCGGCGCTCTTCGTCCATGATGCCGACCTTGATGGTGAAGCGCGCCAAGCCGAGGGCGTCCTCGACGCGGCTGAACAGTTCGCAGGTCAACGCGACTTCGTCCGGCCCGTGCATTTTCGGCTTCACGATGTAGATGCTGCTCGCGCGGGAATTCCGCAGCCGGGACAGTCCCTTCACGTCATGGAGCGAGATGAGGGCAGTGAAGAGTGCGTCGAGAAAACCCTCGGGGATTTCCTGGCCGTCGCGATCGAGCACGGCATCGGTGAACATGTGATGGCCGACGTTGCGCGCAAACAGCACGCTGCGTCCGGGCAAAGTGAGCTGGCCGCCGCCGGGCCGGGTGTAAGTGCGGTCCGGGTTGAGCGTGCGCGTGTGCGGTTTGCCGCCCTTCGCGAACGTCTCGGATAAGTTGCCCTGCAGCAGGCCGAGCCAGTTGGTGTAGGCTTGGACTTTGTCCGCTGCGTCCACGACGGACACGGAGTCCTCGAAATCCTGAATCGTGGTGAGAGCGGATTCCAGCACCACGTCCTTGATGCCCGCCGCGTCGGTCTGGCCAATGGTGTGGGCGCGGTCGAATTGGATTTCGAAATGCAGCCCGTGGTTTACGAGGAGAATGGATTTCGGCGCGGCCGGTTCACCCGTGAAACCGGCGAATTTCGCGGTGTCAGCGAGCGTGGTCGTCGAACCGTTGGCGAGCGCGACGGAAAGCTTACCCCCGTTCACGGTATAACCCGTGGCGTCCTGATGACTGCCGCTGGCGAGCGGTGCGGCTTGATCCAGAAATTGACGGGAAAACACGATGACCTTGGCGCCACGCTGAGGATTGTAGTCGCCGGATTTTCCACAGCCGTCGGCTTCGGGAATCACGTCCGTGCCATAGAGCGCGTCGTAGAGACTGCCCCAGCGGGCGTTGGCGGCGTTGAGGGCATAGCGGGCGTTGGTGACGGGCACTACGAGTTGCGGCCCGGCGATCAGCGCGACCTCGGCGTCCACATTGGCGGTGGCGGCGGAGAAGTCCGGGCCTTCCGGCAGGAGATAGCCGATCTCGCCGAGAAAATTTTGGTAAGCCGCCGCATCGGGGGGCGTGCCGGCGTGCTTCTGATGCCAACCGTCGATCTGCGCCTGCAAGTCGTCGCGTTTGGCGAGCAGCGCGCGGACACGCGGCGCGAGGTCGGCGACGATTTTTTCCAATGCAGCCCAGATGGTTTCCGGCGCGAGACCGGTGCCGGGGCAAATGCGCTGGCTGAGCAGAGCGTGGAGGACAGTGGCGACCTGGAGGCCGCTCTGGGAGGTGCGAGGTGTCATGAGTGAAATTGGGTCCTGTGGAATTATGGCCCCCATGGGAGCACGTTGAGGTGGTCGAGATTCACCATTGCGCCGGGTCGCAATTCGATCCGGTTGGGACCGCGACGGAGCGTCACGATCTTGCGGTCCCACGCCCAAGAGCTACCGCCGCCCGTGGGCCACAGCATCAGCGGCAGGGTGACGCCATTGACGTTCAGGTCGGATTCAGTGACCAACCCGCGCCGGATCGCGTAACGGAATTCCAAGGCATAGCGCCCGTCCTTCGGCGCATCAAAGCTCCAGACCACCTTTCGCGGATCGAGCGTGTGGGCAAACTCAAGGTAGCCGCGGCCCGTGTAGCCGGCGGCTCCGGTGTGGAGCGGTTGCTTCGCGTCGCCTGCGACGGCGTCCTCGGCTTCGAGAATCGTGCCGCCGGGCGTCGGCGCGATGGAGGGGACCGCCGGCTTCGCCCCGACGATCGTCAGGTCGTAGAGCACGCTGTAATACGTCTGGCGCCAGTCCACGTGGCCGACCCGATTCGTCCAAAGGGGATTGCGATACTGCGTCACGGCCGTCGCGCCGTAGAGCCGCCAGGCTTGCGCCGCGCGGTTGAGTTCGTCGGCGAGCAGCTTCTGCCGAGCCGGGTCGTGGGCGGCCCGTTGTTGGGCGAGTGCGAGCGCGGCGCGGATTTTGTGCGCGTAGTATTTTCCCAGATAGGCGAGTGCCCGGATGTCCTCCAAGGTGGCCCGCAATTCTGGGTCCGCCCCGACGGAGCCCTGGAGTCGATCGGCTCCGGCCAGCGCACTCGCGGCGAGTTCGTCGAGTCGCGCGGCTACTTGGGGTGGGGTCGTGCCGGTTGCACGGGGATTTTTCACGTAGTCCGGAATCGACACCATGCCCGACGCCGGATGGGTGCGGAGCGAGATGAAGCGATTCACGTCGTGGAAGCCCGTCGGCGTTTCTCCCTGCTCGGGCCGGCCTTGGCAGGCTTCCACATACCAATGGAAATCGAGCGGGCCCCAGTGGAAGGCCGTCACCGTCGTCGGCACGAGCGAGGCATCTTGCCACGCCGTGAAAAGCACGCGCGCATCCGCTGCGGGAAACCGCTCTTGGAGCAGTGCCGTCAGCCGCGTGTTATCCAGGTCGGGCTCGTAGCCGAGGCGGCCCCACAGGCGCCAATGCCACGCATGTTTTTCCAGTTCGAGCGGACGCGGCGCATCCTCAGGGCGGTTGGCGTCGAGGAAATCCCGGCCCCACACGTGTCCATCCGAGCCGTAGTAGAACCCCCGGGTCGGACCGACGGGTAGCCCGCGCACAAAGTCGCGCACGAAATCCGGCGCGTGCCAGCGGAAGTAATACACGTCGTCGTTGCGCAGCGTCCACATGGTGTCCCGCCCGCCCAGGTCCTTGAGATAATTTTCGTGAAACCGCGGCCGGGACACGGCCAGCGCGTGCGCCTCGGCGTATTTGAAGCTATAGGTAAAATCCACGCGCGGGTGGTCGAGTAACTTGCCGAAATGCCGCGAGATCTCCGCCGCACCGGCTTCGTGCTGCCGGTGGACGAACAGCACGCGCCGCTCCGGTTGCTCCGCCAACACATCGAGCACGCCCTGCCCGTAGGTCTTGGCCAGCCACGCTTCTTTTTCGGGCGCGGTCGCTCCGACCATGTTCTCGCCGGCGGTCACGCCGACGCCCGCCAAGTCCGGATAGGTCCGCAGCAACGCGGCGACACTCCGTCGGAAATAGTCGGCCGTCGCCTCGTTTTTCCAATCAGCCGGCAGCCCGCGCGCGGGAGCGATGCCGTTGGTGAAAACGTTCCACGTCACGATCGCGAAGCGCACGTTGCGGGACTTCCCGTAGCGCAGCACTTCGCGCCAGAACGCGATCTTGTCGTCGATCGTCATGCGGCGGAGCGTCTCGGTGTTCCCGAGGATCTCCGGTGTGTCGAGGCCCATGGCCTGCAGGGTGTAGAGTTCCTTCCACGCCACCTTCGAGCGCTGCACATCCGCGAGCGCCACGTCGGGATACTCGGGCACTTTCACGAGCGAGGGAAACGGATGCAGGCTCCAGAGTGTGACGAGGTTGAACCGATCGCGGGCCAGCCGGTCGATCAGCTCCCGCCAGAAGGACGCGTCCCACATCGTCGCGATGTTCTTTTGGGCCGCATCTGAGGGATCCGAATAGCTCGGTGACCGCGCGTCGAGCGGGGCGTTGAACTTCATGCCGCGCACGCGCAGGTGCGGCGCCTTTTCCAAATCCTGCACGGCCGCAGGCCCGCCGAGACGAATCGTTTCCGCTACCTCAAACGCGCCATACATGGCGCCGGCCGCATCCGCGCCCTCGATCCGGATCTCGCGGGCCGCGCCCTCGCCGCGCACCCGCACGCGGAAACTCTCGGGCGCGCCGCCCCCGGCGACCGCCAGCACGACGCGGGTCTGCGGTGCCCGCCCAAGCAGGGCGGCGTCGAGTTCTGCGCCGCCGAATTCGACGGGGCCGCCGTCGCGCGCGTAGTCAACGGCGCCACCGGCCCGCCCGGCCAGCGTCATGATCAGCACCGTCAGGCCAATGTGTCCGCACCACCGAAGGGTTTTTATGGTAGTCATCTTGAAAGCAAAGTTTCCGGGCTGACCGGTGCTACGGGCGCGGCAGCCCGGGATTCATTGCATCGGAGGCGCACTCAGAACTCGAAGGTGTTCGTGAGCGTCCAGGTTTGCGGGGTCGAGATGCGCACGCTGGCAATCGTGCCATCCGGCTGGGCGCTCACCGGGATGAGCTCGTTGCCACGGCCGACGTTTTTAACGTTCAACTGCACGTTCCAAGTAACCCGGTCGCTGAAGACCTTGCGCCTGTAGCCGACCCAGAGGTCGACGTTGCTCTCGGCCTCGCCGCGGTAGGGATTCTTCACGTCAATGACGCCGGTGACGCGGTCCGGCCCCAAAATGACCGGGAATCCGATGGCCGCCTTGTCCTGCCAGCGATAGGCTCCGCCGACGCGCACGTTGTTGAGCCTGCCACCCTTGAACGTGTAGTTCGTGACGCCATTGAAGCGCCAGCGACGTTGCTCCGGCGCGGGGCCGCCGTCGAGCAGCTGCTGTTTCAGGACATTCACATTGATCCCATTGTAATCTGAACCGAGGTCGTTGGTCGTGTTGATGCCGAGCGGGAGACGCCCGGCCGTGCCGCCCCAAACCGGTTTGAGCTCGTCCATCATCTGACGGGTGGCCGCGCCGGTGTTGTCGTTGACCGTTTTCTGCTCTCCCACGTTCAAGGAGATTCGCCATTGCGGGGTCGGATTGTAGGTCAGGTCCACTTCGATGCCTTCAGCGATGGTGTCCTGAACGGCGACCACTTCACCGATGCGTTCCTGGGTCGTGATGTTGGCGTTGCTGGCGGTGTTGGGAGTAGAGGGGACGACGAACCGGTAGGTCTTGAACAGGGTCTGGGCAGGCGGTGACTTCTCCCACGCGTCCCACGCCGCCAGCTCCGCCCCGAAACCTTTCGCTGTCACCTCGTCACGGTAGGAGGTATTGCGGACGACCTCGGCCATGTTTTCGAGGCGCCGCACAATCGTGTTTTGGATTTCGGTGAACTGGGCGTTGGAGCGGGCCGAAGTGGTCGAGTATTTTGTCGCCCGCAGCTGCAGCTTGCCATCGAAGAGGCTGACGAAGGCGCTCCACTCCTGGGTCTCGCCGCCGACGGGGGCGATCGGCCGGTCGTAAACGTCGTAGCGCTGGGCGGTCGGCGAAGAGTTGTCCGACTTGTTGTAGGCCAGGGAGACATCGGCGCCGAAGGGCAGCTTCCGCCGCAGGAACGGCGGGGTATGGAGCACGAGGCCGTAGTTGAATTTGGTGGCTTCGAAGGGGACGGGCGCAGCCAGGATCGCCGGTTGGCTGACCAGTCTGAGGCCGTCGGGGCCGATCGGCGGGCCGTTGTATCGCTGGCTCGTATACTCGTCCTTGCGCCAGCCGAGGGTGCTCACGAGGGTGTGGTCCCACCAGTAGCTGTTGGCCACCAAGGCCAGCGAGTCGACTTGCTCGAATTGCCGCGCGCCGCTGGTGGTCACGTTGGAGTAATCATACTTGCCTTGGGGCACGACGCCGAACGTGCCGGTCTTCCAGGTGCCGAGCGGACGCGGCAGGGGGGTGGTCACATTGGGCGGCCGTTCGTAATAGAGCGCGGTCAGGCTGGTGGCCCCGTCGATATTCTGGAGGGCCGTCACCCCTTGGGCGGAGTAGCCGGCCAGCGAAGAAGCACTCTTCAGGCTGGGCCCGAGGTAGGACAGACGGACGACGGTGCGCTCGCCGCTGCCGGCGTTGAAAACCCGGTTGGGATTGTCGGTGGGAAGATCGTTCGGGGAGTTGATGAGTTTCGCCGCCTGGTAGTCGTTACCCACGGTGTCGAGTCGTGAGCTGTAGCCGGTGTTGTCCCGTTCCTGGCGGGTGCCGGACCCGGTGAAAACGTGGCGGCCCAGCAATTTGGCCAGCCAGTGGGTCGAGCCCTTGGCGAAATCGAGTTTGTAATAGGCCGACGCACGCAAGGCCTCGCGCTCGGTCTGCGCAGAACTCTGGAACCCCTGGGCGGTATTCACCATCGGACGGCCCAAATTTGGATTGAGCATGCCGTTCATCAGATGAGTATTGATATCGATAGTCAGGGTAGTCTGCCGGAACTGGAGCGGCTGGACGTAACCGTTTTTCATTTTCTGCCAGTCGTAGGCGAATTCGATGCCGGCATTGCGGCCAAGGTCCTGCGTGAAGTTGACGTTGCGGGCATCCCAGAAGGCCCATTCCCGCTTGTTGGGACCGTCGAGCGTCTGATGGTAGAAATCGAAGATCTGCGAGTCGACGATGCGCTGGTCCTGCCAGAAGTCATACAGGAGGGGCTTATCCGTGTTTGCTTGCCGGATGTAGTCCTGCGGATTGCTCAATTTGCGCATGCCGTCGTTCGCATAAGCTCCCGTGGCGGTCAGTCGCCCGCGGGTGTTGCCCAATTCCATCGCAAGGATGGCTGGATTGAGCCCGGTAATGCCCAGGCGCGACGAGTTGGGGTCTTCCGCGACAATGGTCAGGGACGCGTTGTTGTTGATGCCGCTGTGCAGGTTTCCCGGGCGGTTGGTCAGGCTGATCTGGGCACTGCTGGCGCCGGTGAGAGGATTGAACGGCTGAAGGGCGGGATTCGTCGACGGAGTGCCGAGGTAGGAACCGAGCCCGGTGGTCGGGTTGTAGACGGGCTTGCCCATGGCAAACCACCACGAGAACGAGTCCATGGGCGGAGAGGTGTGGGGTTTGTTGGAGGTCTGTTTCGCCATTTCGGTGCTGGCACGGAACTGGGCTCCTTTCCAGGGACGCACGGTGCCGGTGAGGAAATAGCGCTCGTTGCGGAGGTAGGCGGGCTCGATCTGATAGCGCTGATCCGCCAGGAGCGTCGCGAAGCGCAAGGCGAGGACGTCCCTTTTCAGCACATAGTTGTGGTCGAGCACAAGGCGGCGGGAAGATTCCTGGTCGAACTGGGTTTCAACCTTTGTTTTGGTGCGGTTGGGCAGGGCCTGGAGCAGGCCGCTGTTGATGATGCCGCCTGGCCGGCCCAGTCCGAAAAGCATGGCGTTGGGCCCGCGGTTCACCTCCACGCGGTCGACATTGTAACCATCCATCGGCGCATCGGTGATGAAGTAGTCGCGGGTCTGGTCAGCGGCGCCGAGACCGCGGACGCGCGTGTTGCTCTGGGTGCCGCGCATCGCATTGGTGAACTCCTGGAAGCCACCGGAATTGAAGCCGGATGCGCTGTAATTACCGGCCAGTCCATCGACCTCAGTTCCGGCCGTGTAGGTGAGCAGATCCCCGAGGTTGTTCGCCGCGATGTCGTTCATGAAATCTTTGGTGATGACCGAAATCGAGCCGGCGACATCGCGGAGATCGGTGCGGAGGCGTGTGCCGGCGAGCGTGCTGGTCGCCCTGTAGCCGTCGTCCTTTTCTGCCGCGACTTCGAAGGGCGACAACTGGATGGTCTCCTCTTTCGAGGGTGCGGGAGCACGCGTAGGTGCGGGGGTGGTTTGAGCTATAGCGGCGGTCGAAGCCGCGAGCCACCCGGCGAGGGCGGCGAGCAGAGGGCGGGGGGATTTCATGGGGGGGTGGGGAGGCGGTTACTTTGACGATTTGACTAACGAGAGGAGTCGAAAATGCGGTCGGTCACTGCAGCGCCGGACCGCTCGGCCAGCACCATAGCCAGCGTCGTCAGGCTGATCTGTGCGCACCACCGAAGCGTTTTTGTTGTAATCATGCTCGAAACCAAATTCCCGGGCCGTCCAACGTTGCGGAAGGAGCGGCCCGGGATAGTTCGAATGGACGACGAGATTAGAATTCGAGGCGGTTGCTGACCAACCAAGTCATCGGCTCGGCGATGCGATAGGCCGCAATCGAACCGTCGGGTTGGGCTGCCACGGGAATGAGTTTTCGGTTTACGCCCAGGTTCTTCACATTGAGCTGCACCGACCACTTGACGTTCTGGCGCAGCCGGCGGGAGTAGCCGATCCAAGCATCGTAGTTGGTCTGGGCCTCCCCAAAATACGGGTTCTTCACGTCGAAGAGCGGATTATACGTCACGACACCCTTGGGCAAATTGATGACCGGGTAGCCGATCGCGACCTTGTCCTGCCAGCGGATGGCGCCGCCGAGTCTTACGTTCTTCAAGACGCCTTCGTTGAACGTGTAGTTGGAGACGATATTGTAGCGCCACTTGCGTTCCTCCGGAGAGGGGCTGCCGTCCAGCAGGATTTCCTTTTGGATATCAACCACCTCTTGAGCGAAACCATCCCGGATCGGCGTGGTGGAGTTATTGGACTGGGGCAGATCACCGGCCGCAGTTTGCATCAGGGTGCTGATCCGATTCGCGAACTCGTTGAGCGCCGCGCCCGTATTGCTGCGAATCGCGGCGGATTTGGCCGCGTTCGCAGAAATCCGCCAGTTCCTCGTCGGGTTGTAGGTCACCTCGAAGTCCCAGCCCTTGGAGACGATATCGGAGGTCGAGACGACCGAATCAACCCGATCATCTTTGGTCTGAGTGGGCAGGCCGACGTTTTTGTAGAGAAACGTGTCGAGGAAGTTCTTCCCGTAAGGGGTCGCCCAGAAATCGTTCCACGCTTTTTGAGCCGCGACCGCTCCGGCGGTCTTCGGCGCGGAAGTATCCTGCGGTTGGGGGTCCGAGAAGATGCGGTTGTTGAAGTTCTGGGCGATATTCAGGTAGGTCTGATTAACATGCCGTTGAATATTGTTCTGGGGCCCGCGCAGGTTGGGGTTGGTCGCATTGGCCGCCTTGGTTTCGTAATTGATTACGCGCAGCTCGAGTTTGCCATCGAAGAGCCCCAACCGGCCACCAAACTCCCGCGTCGAGCCCGTCGGTGCATCAATGGTCCTGCCGTCCACCCCGACAACCGGGCTGGCGGGCGACTTGTTGTCGGATTTGTTGTAGGTGAGCGACGCGGTCGAACCGAGCGGCAATTTCTCGGCAATAAATTTCGGCGTATGGGCCACCACTCCGTAGTTAAACGAGCGGATCTCGGTGGAGATCGTCTGCAGGAGTGGCCAATTCACTTCATCAGTCAGCGTAATATTGTCCGCCGTGCGGTTGGGCGCCCCGGAGTCGAACGCCTCGAATTTGTCGGCGCGCCACCCGACCGTCGAGATCAGGTTGTCCGAGAACAGTCGGCTGTTCAGAATGATCACCTTCGAGAGGGATTCGCTCTTTTTGCGGCTCAACGTGTATTGTCCGTTACCGTCCTTGTAAGTCCACCGGCTGGTATCGTTGAGCGCGCTAAATGGCTTGTCCTGCCACTGCGCGGCTACCGTTGATCCGCTGACCGGCGATTGATAATACCGGGTGAGCACGCTCGGAACGTTATTGATACTGGTGATTACCTGGGTGTTCTGGATGCCACTGTTGCGTGGGCTCGTGGCATTGGCCAAAGAGGGTCCCATGTAGTTCATCATCCAATAAGCCCGCTTATCACCGGAGAAGTTGCGACTGAGGACGGTCGTCGTGCCGGCATTGCTGGCCTGCTCTGAATTGATGTAGTCGATCCCGCTGTAATTCGGACGGCCACCAAAGGACTCAACGAGATATTCCGACGAAGTAATATTGCCCGTGAAAACATGTT
>JBIKOK010000119.1:0-18962 GCA_044358025.1 Opitutaceae bacterium | reverse complement strand
AAATGCCCGGCCGCCTCGTCGGGGTCTCCAAGGACAACGCCGGCGACCCCGCCATGCGCCTTGCCCTCGGCACGCGCGAGCAACACATCCGCCGCGACAAAGCCACGTCCAACATCTGCACCGCCCAAGTGCTCCTCGCCGTCATGGCGTCGATGTATGCCGTCTACCACGGCCCC
The DNA here is from genome assembly GCA_044358025.1 of Opitutaceae bacterium. GTDB lineage: Bacteria > Verrucomicrobiota > Verrucomicrobiia > Opitutales > Opitutaceae > GAS368. The sequence goes on along the minus strand of JBIKOK010000119.1, from coordinate 18,786 downwards.
GACGGCCTGAAAAAAATCGCGCGCCGCGTCAAACTCCTCACCGCCCTCCTCGCCGACGGCCTCGTGAAGCTTGGCGCCAAAGTAAACGCCGAGCCCGTCTTCGACACGCTCACCGTCGCCCACGTCGGCGCCGAACGCGTCCACGCCGCCGCCGCCGCGAAGAAGTTCAACCTCCGCCGCCTCGACGCCTACACCGTCGGTATTTCCCTCGACGAGACCACCACCGTCGAAGACCTCGCGACGCTCCTCTCTTTCTTCGGCGAGTCCGCGAGCACGGATTTTTCCGCTTCGACGTCCCCTTCCACGCTGCAACTCGCCGCCTTCGCGGCGCCCCACGCCCGCACTTCGTCGTTCCTCACGCACCCGACCTTCCACCGCTACCACACCGAGCACGAGATGCTCCGCTACATCAAGCGGCTCGAGGCGAAGGATCTCTCCCTCTGCCACTCGATGATCTCGCTCGGGTCGTGCACGATGAAACTCAACGCCACCTCCGAGATGTTCCCCGTCTCGTGGCCCGAGTTCGGCAAACTCCACCCGTTCGCCCCCGCCGAGCAGACGCGCGGCTACGCGAAACTCTTCCAAAACCTCGAGACGTGGCTCTCCGAGATCACCGGCTTCGCCGCCGTCTCCCTCCAGCCCAACGCCGGCTCGCAGGGCGAGTATGCCGGCCTCCTCGTCATCCGCGCGTATCATGAATCCCGCCACGAGGGCCACCGCAACATCTGCCTCATCCCCACCAGCGCCCACGGCACCAATCCCGCCAGCGCCGCCATGTGTGGCTTCAAGGTCGTCCCCGTCGCCTGCGACGCCAACGGCAACATCGACGTCGCCGACCTCACCGCCAAGGCCGCCACCCACGCCCACGCCCTCGCCGCGCTAATGGTCACCTACCCGTCCACCCACGGCGTCTTCGAGTCCGCGATCAAAGACATCTGTGCCACAATCCACGCCCACGGCGGCCAGGTTTACATGGACGGCGCCAACATGAACGCCCAGGTCGGCCTCACCTCCCCCGGCCACATCGGCGCCGACGTCTGCCACCTCAATCTCCACAAAACCTTCTGCATCCCGCACGGCGGCGGCGGCCCCGGCATGGGCCCCATCGGCGTCGCCGCGCACCTCGCGCCGTTCCTCCCCTCGCACCCCGTCACGCCCGTCACGTTTGCGTCCGGCTCTCAGCCCTCGGCTCTCAGCTCTCAGCCCATCGGCGCTGTCAGTGCCGCGCCCTATGGCAGCGCCAGCATCCTCGTCATCTCCTGGATGTATATCCGCATGATGGGCCCCGACGGCCTCACCGAAGCGACCAAGCACGCGATCCTCAAAGCCAACTACGTCGCCGCCCGTCTCTCGCCCTATTTCCCCGTGCTCTACCGCGGCAACGCCGGCCTCATCGCCCACGAATGCATCGTCGATTTCCGCGCCTGGAAAAAACACGGCCTCGAGGTCGAAGACGCCGCCAAGCGCCTCATGGATTACGGCTACCATGCGCCCACGATGTCCTTCCCCGTCCCCGGCACGCTCATGATCGAACCCACCGAGAGCGAGGCGAAGAGCGAACTCGACCGCTTTTGCGACGCGATGATCTCCATCCACGGCGAGATGCAGGCCGTCGTGAACGGCGAGTCCGACAAAACCCACAACCCGCTCAAGCACGCCCCGCACACCGCCAAGGCCGTCTGCTCCGACACCTGGGACCGTCCCTACAGTCGCGATACCGCCGCCTTCCCCGACCGCTTCACCCGCGCGAGCAAGTTCTGGCCCAGCGTGGGCCGCGTCGACAACGTCTACGGCGACCGCAACCTCGTCTGCTCCTGTCTCGGCATGGAGGCTTACGCGGAAGCCAAGTAGCGTGGGTCTCCGACCCACCCTGGCGTTCCGCCGTCGAGCCTATCGATCCAAACCCGCGTCAGGGTGGCGCGAGGTGTCGATCACGCTCAGAAACTCCACCACATCTTCATCGCGGCGAATGCGGTAACGAAATCGTGTAACGAAATCGTGATAGCACGAAACGCCGGATGTCCCCGCGCCACGGTCGCCAGGCTGCGGGCGCCTGCATGATGCGCTCAATGGCACCCTCCGCCTCATCGAGGAACTGCCGGCCAAAATCACTGCGCTGCCGCTCCAGGGAGCGTGCGGCCTCGATCAACTCGACCTCGAAGGCCGGGTGAAACCAACGTTTCACGGGAGCGCTGCCCGCGCGCTGCGAAAGACCTCCGCCTGCGTCCTCGGCGGCACCGCTCCACCGGCCAATTCCTCAGCGCGGGCGAGCGCCACCGCATCGGCGTTGTCATCGTCCAGTTCTTCTGCGGCAGCCCTTTCGTCATCGCCCGCCACGCCGCCCGCCGTCGCGCGGCCGCCACACTTTTAAGGCGCCTTCCGGCACCACCCGGTTCTTGTCGGCCGGCAGAGCGTCCACGTTTCGCCCGCATCGGCCGTGCAAAATACCCCGACGGAGGCCCACCCACCCAGAGCCGCGCCACGCTCGTCGGATCCACGACCACCGAATGCAGGCACAGCCCCGCCCGCGCCCGGCGTCCAGCGCGGCCGCGTCGTCCACGCGCGCATACCACGTGCCCGGCTGCGCCGGATGTCCCGGCACAATCGGCCAGATGTGCTTCAACTCCGCCTGCGGCCCCTTCGCCGACTTCGCCAATTTCGGACCGCGCTTCACGCCCCGCCCCGTTTTCCGCAGTCCTCCGCGATGCGGATCGTCGGCCCGGGTTCAAAGCGCCCGGTCCCGGCCACGATGCGCCCGCTCCGCGGGTCGCCGCACCGACTGAAAATCTCGCACCCACCAAGGTGCGGTCCGCCCGGTTTCCAAGCGGCGCGCCGCTCGTCCGTCTCCTACAGAAACACGCCCTTCACGGTGCCGATCAAGAGCACAAGTTTCCGGGCGGAGGGTTGGCGCGAGGACATGGCCGCCAACTTGCCTTCGTGCGCTCCGCAGGCGCCCCGTTTTTCCGCCGCCGCAAAGCGCCTTGACCGAGGTGTAACCGGTGACACCTTCGCCGACGTGAAGACGATTTCGATCAAGCAGCTCCACGCCCGCACGGGTTACTGGGCTCGCAGTGCCCAAAAGCAGCCGATCACCATCACCGACCGCGGCGAGAAAATCGCCACCTTGCAGCCTCACGTCGCCGCTCCCCCGCCCACCGCCGTAATCGATTGGGCCGCCCGCAAGCAATGGATGCCCGTGAGCTCCCTCGACTCCACGGTTTTCATTTCCGAGGATCGCGACGGGCGATGATCTATTGGGACACATCCTATCTGGCCAAGCTCTACGTGCGCGAGGCTGGTGCCGAGGAATTATTGAAGACCTTCTCTCACCAAGGCGGATTGGTCTGCGCCGAGCACGGCCGGCTTGAACTGATGACCGCCTTCAAACGCCACCAGCGCGAAGGCCTGCTGACCGCTGCTCAACTGAAGATGCTCTGGAAACGCCACGAACAGGATCTCGCCGACCGCCTCGTCAGCTATCTCCCGCTCTCGTCGGCCTTGATCGAGCACGCGTGCCGAACCGTGTTGCAGCTCCCGCCCGCCGCCTTCCTCCGCGCCGCCGACGCCCTCCACCTCGCCTGCGCCGCCGATGCCGGGCTGAAGGAAATCTACAGCCACGACCGCCACCTCCTCGCCGCTGCTCCGCACTTCGGCCTGCGCGGCGTCGACGTCATTTCGCCCAAATCCAAATGAAAATCATCCGCCACCTCACCCCCGCCGGCCCCGCCTACGCCTCCCTCCAACCCGACGGCTCCGCCCGCGAAATCACCGGCGACCTCTACGGCGACTTCCGCGTCACCGACCGCGTCGTCACTCCCGGCAAACTCCTCGCCCCCGTCGTGCCCGTCTACCTGCCGTGCATCGGCCTCAACTACAAACGTCATGCCGCCGAGAGCAACAGCCCCCCCCCCCCCCCCCCCGTGCTCTTCGTGAAGAATCCCGCCTGCGCCCAAAACCCCGGCGACCCCATCGAAATCCCCGTCAAACTCCCGAGCACGTCCGTCGACTACGAGTGCGAGCTCGCCGTCGTCATCGGCCGGCGCTGTAAAAACGTCTCTCGCGCCGACGCCCTCGATTACGTCCTCGGCTACACCTGCGCCAACGATGTCTCCGCCCGCGACTGGCAGCGCAACGGCGGCGGCGGACAATGGTGCCGCGGCAAGACCTTCGACACCTTCGCCCCCCTCGGCCCCGTGCTCGTCACCCGCGACGAAATCCCGAACCCCAATGCCCTGCGCATCCGCACCATCCTCAACGGCGACACGCTGCAGGATTGGAACACCGACGACATGATTTTCGACGTCCCCGCGATCATCGAATTCCTGAGCGCCAGCACGACGCTTCTGCCGGGAACCGTCATCCTCACCGGCACGCCCCACGGCGTCGGCTTCGCCCGCACGCCCCCGGTCTGGCTCAAGGCCGGCGACACCGTGAGCATCGAGATCGAAAAAATCGGCACCCTCACCAATCCCGTCATCAACGAGCCCCTGTAAGTCGGCTGCCCGGCCAATCCGGAGATTGCCAACCCCGCGCCGGTAACCACAAAGATACCGGCGCCCGTATTTTTCCCTCCCCGTCTCCCCCCTCTTCCCCGTCTCTCTCCCATGCCCTCGCCCCAACTCCCCCGCCGCACCTTCCTCAAGACCCTCGGCACCGGCGCCGCCGCCGGTCTCGCGTTCCCCTATTTCGCCCGCAACGCCCACGCCGCCGCCCCCAGCAAAGTTCTCCGTCACGCCAGCTTCGGCGCCTCCGGCATGGCGTGGTCCGACATCCAGGCCATCACCGCCAACGAATTCGTGAAGCTCGTCGCCGTCGCCGATGTGGACCTCGGCAAAGTCGCCGAGGTCAAGGCCCGCTTCCCCGACGTCCGCATCTACCAGGACTGGCGCCAGCTCCTCGACAAGGAGGCCAACAACATCGACTCCGTGAACGTCTCCGTGCCCGACCACATGCACGCGCCCATCGGCTACTCCGCGATGCAGCTCGGCAAACATGTCTACGGCCAAAAGCCCCTCGCTCACAACATCTACGAGACCCGCAAACTCACCGAGATCGCCCGCGAGAAAAAGCTCATCACCCAGATGGGCATCCAGATTCACTCCATGAAGGTTTACCGCCAGGCCGTCGCGATCGTGCAGAGCGGCGCCATCGGCAAAGTAAAAGAGGTCCACACCTGGAGTAACAAAAAGTGGGGCGCCGTCGGCGCTCCACCGGACCGCAAGGATCCCATCCCCTCCAGCCTCGACTGGAATCTCTGGCTCGGCAACGCCGCCGAACGCCCCTTCGTCACCGGTCACTATCACCCCGGCAACTGGCGCAAGCGCCTCGACTTCGGCACCGGCACCTTCGGCGACATGGGCTGCCACATCTTCGATCCCGTCTTCGACGCCCTCGCCCTCACCGCCCCGATCTCCGTCCGCTCCGAGGGCCCCGCCCCCGACCAGTGGAACTGGGCCGTCAACGCCGTCATCCGATACGTCTTCCCCGGCACCAAATTCACCGCCGGCAACACCGTCCCCGTCACGTGGTATGACGGCGACGCCCGCCCGCCGGCCGAGATCCGCGCCCTCATCGCTGCCGCGAAACCCGCCGAAGTCACCCAGGTCGACGACGCCGGCAAGGTCGTGAAAAAGAAACGTGCCGCGAGCGCCGAACCCGACCAGGGCTCGATCATCATCGGCACCGAGGGCGTGCTCTCCGTCCCGCACATCGCCTCGCCCAAACTTTTCCCCGAGGTAAAATTCAAGGACTACAAGTTGCCCGACATCGCCGGCACCAACCACTGGTCCGACTGGGCCGAGGCCATCGTCGGCGGCCCCGGCAAACCTTCCGCGCATTTCGGCTATTCCGGTCCACTCACCGAGTCCGTCCTCCTCGGCAGTGTCGCCGTCCGCTTCCCGCAAACCACGCTTCAGTGGAACGCCGCGAAGCTGTCCTTCGACAACGAGAAAGCCGCCGACCGCTACCTCCGCCGCACCTACCGGAAGGGCTTCGAGGTAACGGGACTGTAACCAGTTTCCCCGCACCGCGTCCTCCGTGACCCCGTCACCGCGGGCGCCCGCGAGTGGTCCGCCCGCCCGCCTCCGCGCGCAGCCGCGAGCGCGGGCGAGTGGACCACCCGCCTGCCTCCGCCCGTCGCCGCGAGCGCGAGCGGTCCTGCGCCTTCCGCCGCCGCCCGGCCGCGGAGTTCCCCCGCAGAAAAGCGCCCCGCTGCACCGGCCCGCCCGCCTCCCCGATAGAATCCGTCTCGATCCGCGTCCATCCGTGGTGACGAATTTTTCCACGCCCACCTCCATGCACCACGTCCACCTCGACTCGCTCCCCTGGGACGAACAGCACTCGCCCACCCAAAAATTTCACTCGTTTTGCCGCAACGTCTCACTCGCCCTCGGCGGCCTCCGCAACACCGGCCCGTGGGGCGGCGGGCATCCGTTTGATCTCCAGATCCGCCGCCTCCCGCCCGGCGCCGCGGTCTGCCCCTATCACCTCCACGTCGGCCAGTGGGAACTGTTCGTCGTCCGCGCCGGCGCCGGCACCGTGCGCACGCCCGACGGCCTCACCCCCATCCGCGTCGGCGATTTTTTTATTCACCCACCCGGCGTACCGCACCAACTGCTCAACACCGGCGCCACCGACCTCGAAGTTCTCATCATCGCCGACAATCCGCCCGTCGACGCCTGCCACTATCCCGATTCCCACAAGTGGAGCCTCCGCCCGCCCGGGAAACTTTTCCGCATCACCGAGACCGACTACTTCGACGGCGAGGACACGCTCCCGCCCTCCGGCGCTTCCGGCTTTAAGGTTGCGCCCGCACCCGCCGCCGCGCCCGTCACCCCTTTCGCGCAGCGCAAACTTCACGTCGACGACATCGCATGGGACACCTGGTCCTCGCCCAAAAAAACGTTCGGTGGCTCCTCCAAACAGCTCTCGGAAGCCCTCGGCGCGAAACGCAACACACCCACCGGCCTCGGTGGGCACCCTTTCGATCTCGAACTTAACCGCCTCGCGCCCGGCCAACGCGTGTGTCCCTTCCATTCCCACTCGGCCCAGTGGGAACTTTTTTGGATCACCGCCGGCACCGCCACGGTCCGCGCCGATGCCACCCGCCACACCTTCACCGTCGGCGACATCATTCTCCACCCGCCCGGCGAGGCGCACGAGATTTTCAACGCCAGCGCAACGGAGCCGCTTGAGTTCATGCTCATCGCCGATAACCCGCCGTCCGAATATTGGCACTACCCCGACTCCGGCAAATGGGGTTTCCGCACACCCCGAAAAATCTTCCGCCCCGTCGAAGCCGACTACTGGGACGGGGAGGAGTGAGCCTCGCGCCTACGGCGCCCGCTTCTGCTTCTCGCCCTTCCCTCGATCCGGTCCACCTCCCGGCGGCGGGCCGCGCCGGATGAAACTCGCGTCGGGTGTGCCGCGCCAAAGCCGCGAAACAAACGGATAGTCGTCGGTCAGCACATAGTAGTAGATGCCGGCGGGAAACTCCGGCGTTTTCCCGAAGCGACCGTTGCATTCGTCGAGATCGCCGGTGCCGGTAACATACTCCCAGTCCTTACCAAATTTCCCGTCATGTGCGCCACCGGGGCCATCAGGGCGGTTGCCCGCTTTTACGCGGTAGCTCGGCGTCGCACGCTTCAGCGCGGAGTTCACGTCGTTGGCATCCGTCGGAATCCACGGCCCATAGATCGGAAATCCGTCCGCCGCCCATCCGACGAGCCCCATTTGTTGTTTTCCAACGGTGAGCCGCGCCAGCAGCGCCGTCGGCATCCCGTGATAATGATACGCGCCGTTCGGCTGCACGTGCGCGTGCTCGGTATCGATGCCCAGGTTGCGCCCGCCGCCCAGCGCCTCGTACTGCCAACCGGTCGAGCGGTCGTCGTTCCACCACTCGTTCGCCCCGGGATCAAAGACCACTCCGTTCACCGCCACGCCAAACGGGCTCATGCCCAAGGGCGTGGTCTTCGCCGCGCGCTCCGGTGCGACCGGCACGGAAAACTCATAACGCTGTGCCGCGATCTGGTTGGGATTCCCACGCCCCGGAAACTTTCCCGTGGCATGGTCCGGAATTCCGTTGGCACGGATCACCCGCTTCGCTCCCACCACCGCTACCATCACCTCCGACGCCGTCGCCGGTGCCGGGACGGATGGCAGAGCTTCATGACCCGGATGCGCCAGCGCTGTCGCCGCCACCGCGAAAAAAAGGAGAGGGATGGTTTTCATGGATCAGTCGTGAGTGAGGTGTCGCCCGGGGCGACCGTGACGGATGAATCAGTCAGTGTACGCAAGAAGGCCACGAGTGCGCGCTGCTCCGCCTGCGTCAGCGCGAGGCCGGCGTCGGGGTGTTTTGCGAGATTCGGGTCGAGCGTCGGCGCGCGCTTCACGCCGTGATCGTAGTGCGCGATCACCTCTTCAAGCGTCGCGAAGCGGCCATCGTGCATGTAGGGCGCGGTCACGGCCACATTGCGCAACGAGGGCGTCTTGAATTTCCCCGCATCGCTCGCCTTTCCCGTCACCAGCGCCCGGCCGCCGTCGCGGCTCGCGAGATCGAGGCCGTTGCTCCGCAGCCCAAAATCCGTGAACAGCGCGCCGCCGTGACAGTGAAAACAATCCGCGCCCCGCTTGCCGCGCGCCGGACCGTATTCGGTCACGAAGAGCGCGAAGCCCTGCTTCTCCTCCTCGGTGAGCCGCGCCGCGCCCCGCAACGATCGATCAAACGTCGAGTCGGCCGCAACGAGCGTCAGGAGGAATTGCTCGATCGCGAGGTCCACGCGATCGGCCGTGATTTCCGGCGCACCGAACGCCGCCGCAAATTTTCCGCGCAGCCCAGCGTCGCGATTCAACTCCGCCACGACGACTGCGACGTCGGCTTTCATTTCGATGGGATTGGTCATCGCCGCCCGCCCTTGGTCACGAATGCGCGGCTTGCCGCCGTCCCACGCGTAGCCCGGGCTCCACGCGAGATTGAACAACGGCATGGAACTGCGCGCGCCGCGCAGGCCGTCGACGCCCGCGCTCGTCGCCTGCCCGTCGGAGAAGGCACGCTCCGGCGCGTGACAACTCACGCAGCTCTGGCGGCTCCCCGCCGAGAGCCGCCGATCGTGGAAAAGAAGCTCCCCGAGCGCCACGCCCTCCTGCGTGAGCGGATTGTCCGCCGGCAACTCCGGCTGCGGAAAACCCGCCGGCACGACGAACGGCCGAGGGGTCGGAGCGGACGAGATCACGAAGCCGGGGGTTTCTTCGCTCGTCGGCACCGGCCTCCTCACGTCGGCCGCTAGGATCGTCGGCTTCACCTCCAGAAAAAACCACGCCCGCTCCAGCGCCTGCGTAAGTTTAGTCGCGAGCGCTTCGTCCTCCGCCGAGTGAGTCGTTTCGCTGCCGTCATCGGCCGCCAGCCCATGGCCGCCCACCGCCTTGCCCAAATCCAGCGCGAGCGAAACGGTCGTCGGCCCCGCGATTTTCACGAGCGCGACAAAACCCACGCGCATCACGCGGGCATCGGTCGCGAGATGATACGAGAATCCCCGCTCCTCCTTCGCGGCGTCCGCCCCCGCCGCGCGCCACCGCCCCTCGATCGCGGCAAACACGTAGCCGCCCGCCCAACCCCAGTGCAGCCCGTTCACGATGGGATTCAGGGGGTGCCGCGCCGGCCATTGCCCGGGATCACCGTGGTTCACCACCGCCGGCAACCCGAGCTGAAAGTCCAACCCGTGATAATCGCCATCGGGGACATTGCGCAGCGTCAGCGCCAGTCGCCCCGACTCCGCATCGAGGAAACCATATTGCCCGTCGAGCTGCACCGTGCCGCCGTCCGACCGCACCAGTGCGACCCCGGAGACGAGCGCCGCAAAGCGCGTCAACCGCACCGTCTGCCCGGCGGCCCCCGCCAACGCTCCCGACGGCACCCCGACCGGCGCACCCTGCCAGCGCAGCTGCACCTCCACCCGCAGCTCCGCCGCGCCGAGGCATGGGCACAGGAGCAGGAGGAGCAGGGCGCAGCGCATGGCCCCAGAGTGAATCGCCAAGATTAAGCCCATGTGAAACGACGGGACCGGAATTGTTAAGCTCGCGTTAAGCACCGGGTGGTTGCGCCACGCAATCCCGCTCGCCATCGGCCCTCGGCAAATCCGCCGCTCGCCCGACCCTCACTGCGAGCGGCGATGGAACGGGTCGCAAAGTCGGCCTCATCCTCGGTTTCGGCGCCGACCTTCCGAAAACACTTTCCGCCCGAAAACTGAACTGGCTCCGGCTTCCCGACCTGCGCAGGACCGTCTCAATCCCACCCACGACCTCCCGCCAGCGTCGAAAAGTTCTTTCTCGTCCTGCCACGTTACGACCGCGTTACTTAATTAAGCTAGTGAATTTAATGTTTGAAAGGTTGCACCCGCCCTATCATCCGACAGGCCAACCCACCGATCCCATGTTGTCGTCCTCTCCGTCGTTCCGCCTGCTTACCATAGCCGCGACCGCTCTCGCGCTATTTGCTACGGCCGCCCGTGCCCAGCCCGCCTCGACCCGGCCGCCGGACCCCGTCGAAACCGTCAAACTCGATCAATTCGTCGTCACCGGCGAATGGGGCGCGCTCCAAAGCAGCATCGAAACCCGCCGCCTATCGCTGCGCCTCACCGACTCCGTGACGGCCAACGACCTCGGCGTCCTGCCCGATTTCAACATCGGCGAAAATCTCCAGCGCATCCCCGGCATCTCCGTCGATCTCGATCAGGCCGAGGCCCGCTACGTCACCGTCCGCGGCTTCAGTCCCAACTACACCAGCACCACCATCAACGGGAGCATGATCGCCGCCACCGAGCGCAACACCCGCCGCGTCGAGATGGACGCCATGCCCGCCTCCCTCGCCTCCAGCATCGACGTGACCAAGACCCAGACGCCCGACCTCGAGGGCCACTCCGTCGGCGGCTCCATCGACATCAAGGGCCCCCGCGCCATCCGCGGCCGTCCCTTCACCGCCAAGGTGAACGCCAAAATCGGCACCTACACCAACAACGAGGGCTTCCGCGGCTCCGGTCCCTCGGGCACCGCCGACGTCCTCCTCACGCGCACGTTTATGCAGGGCAAAATGGGCCTCGCCGTCTCCGGCAACTACTACCTCCGCGACTCCTACACGCCGCAACAGGAGAGCGGCAGCTCGCGTTACTGGTTCGACAACGCCGGCGTCCGCGTCGCCGCGCCCTACGGCGGCAACGGCTACGCCGTCCCGGTCGAACGCCGGTGGTATTGGTATCACAACAAACGCGAGCGCAAGGGCGGCTCCGTCAAATGGGAATTCAATCCCTCCTCCGCGCTCCACCTCTGGGCCCTCGGTTTCTACAACACCGCCACCGACGACGAGGTCCGCCAGACCGATCTCCTTGCCTGGAACACCTCGACCCGCGTCACCAACCAGACCGCGACTTCCGGCCTGCTCTCACAGGCCGCCATGCTCCAACAGCAGTTCATCGGAAAATTCGATTTCGAGCGCACCATCGGCGGCGTGCAAACCGGCGCCGACGCCCATTTCGGCGACCACACCGTCTCGGCCCGACTGAACTACTCAGGCTCCTTCTTCAACAACCCCGAAAATTGGAACGAGTGGCGCCAGAGCGGCAGTCAGCTCGCCGTCAACTACCGCCAGGTCGGCCGGGATTTCCAAATCGAAGACGTCAACCCGGCCGCCCGTCTCAACTACGCCGCCTACGCCCCGTTCCGCCGCCAGTTCGACCGCCGCCAACTCCGCGAAGACCTTTACGAAGCCGCCCTCGACGTTTCCGCCAAGTCGCTCGGCGCCATCGAAGGCCTTGGCTACAAAGCCGGCGGCAAGGTCCGTCGCATCGACCGCACCTTCGACGAAAACCAGGACCGCTACCTGCCCGCCGCCGGCAACACCTACACGCTCGCCGCCGCCAACGTCGTCCGCTCCGATCTGAAACTCAGCCCGCCTCTCGCCGCCCCCGGTCAGGCGATGGTCATCATCGACCCGATCCGCTCCAAGGAAACCTGGGCCGCCCACTATGCCGCCAATCCTAGCCAGTGGACCTTCGATCCCATGGTTCAGCAGGACAACGCCGTCGACTACTCCGTGGTCGAAGACGTCGCCGCCGCCTACGCGATGCTCGATTTCCGGCGCGGCCCGCTCGGCGCCATCGGCGGCGTGCGCTACGAAGACACCGCCTACGAGGGCACCGGTCGCGTCCTCACCAACAATGCCTGGCGGTCCACCACCACCCGCGGCGGCTACGTCAGTTGGATTCCCTCCGTTGTGTTCAACTACGATCTCACCAAACGCAACCGCCTCGTCGCCGCCGTGAGCCGCACCATCGGTCGCCCTGCGTTCAACCAGTTCGCCCCCGTCGGCGAGCGCGTCAACGACCTCGCCACCAGCCTCACGATCACCCGCTCCAACCCCGATCTGAAACCCCGCCGCAGCACGAACTACAACCTCACGCTCGACCACTACTTCGACGACGGCGCCGGCTACGTCAGCGCCGGTGCCTTCGTCGCCGAGGTGCAGTCGGAGATCTACACCGCCGCCACCCAGTTCCCGCTCGTCTACGAAGGCGTGCTGCGCGACGCCACCGTCACCCAGCCCACCAACGCCGCCCGCCCCTACCGCACGCGCGGCCTCGAGTTCGCGTTCCTCCGCCGCCTCGACTTCCTGCCCGGCCCGCTCGCGGGCCTCAAGGTCAACGCCAACGTCACGTTTCTCGACAGCGATTTCGCCGTACAGATGAGCAACGGTTCCTTCTTCCAGCCCGTCGCCCCGTTCAGCGCCCCCAAACGCGCCTGGAATCTCGCCTTCCTCTACGACTTGAAACGCTTCTCGGCCAAGATCGCCTGGAACTCCACCGGCCTGAAACTCACCGAGCGCGTCAACCTCACCGACGCCTACCGCAACCGCTACGACGCTCCCGTCACCCGCCTCACGGCCAACCTGTCCTATCGCCTCTCCAAATCGTGGTCGGTCAACGCCAGCGGCTGGAACCTCACCGGCGAAGGCCGCGCCGAGCTCATGGGCGACCGCCAGGAATTGCAGTTGGTCACCGCCGATTTCGGCCGCGCCTACTTCCTCGGTTTCACCTACTCCCGGTAGTGTCGGGCGCCCCCCTCCTCGGCTTCAGCCAGGCTGCTCGCGCCTGCTCCGCTCCTCCCTCGCCAAGCAAGGCTTGCGCCGCTCACCGCACCGCCGAGATTCTTCCCCACTGCTCTCCGCCTGCGTGACTGCCGCCCTCAACACCTCCCAACGCCAGACCCTCGGCCTCATCCGCGAGCGCGGCAACCTCAGCCGCGCCGAGATCGCCGCCATCCTCCAAATCAGCCGGCCCGCCGTCACGGAGATCGTGCACGTGCTCGTCGCCGAGGGTTGGGTCGAGGAACACAGCACCGGCGGCAACCAGCGCGGCCAGCCCAAGATTAACCTCCAGCTCCGCGCCCGCGCCGCCTGCTCCGTCGGCGTCTTCATTCAAAACGACGGCATCGCCCTCATGCTGGCCGATCTCAACGGCCGGCCCATCACCACCGCGTCGCTCACGCCGACGCCCGAAGACCCCGAGACCGCCTGCGACCAGATCGCCGAAAACATTACCCGGCTGCTCCGCGCCCAGCGCATCGCCCGGGAACGCGTCCTTTCCGTGGGCGTCGCCGTCACGGGATTCTTCCTCGAAAACCGCACCGAGATTTTCCCCCCGGTTGAGATGGCCCCCTGGCGGCGGTTCCCGCTGCAGGCCGCCCTCGCCCAGCGTCTGTCGTGTACGGTCATCGTGGAAAATGACGGCAACGCCGCCGCCCTCGCCGAACACATGAACGGCACAGGGCGCGACTACTCCGCCTTTCTGTATCTGTATCTGGCCTACGGAGTCGGCGGCGGTTTTGTGCATCGCGGCGAAATCTTCACGGGCGCGTTCGGCAACGCCTGCGAAATCGGGCGCCTCATCCCGCCGCATCCCGCCGTACGCCCGACCCTCACCAGCCTGGCCCGCCACCTCGGCCGCCGGCACGGCAGCATCACCGGCGAACAGATCTCCGCCTGGTTCGCCGCCGGCGAACCAAAATTCATGGATTTTCTCGCCCGCGCCGCCGAGTCATTGCACGGCCCGCTGGCCACGGCAGTGGTGCTCCTCGATCCCGCCGCCATCGTCTTGGGCGGCAAGTTCCCCCCCGAGGTGCTGGCTTGGCTGGTGGAACACCTCTCCGTCGCCCACACCGATACCGCCCGCATTCCCCATCTGCCGCAACCCCGCGTCATCGTCAGCGGTTTGCCCGGGGTCGAAGCCGGCCTCCTCGGCGCCGCGTTGCTCCCCCTGCACGCCTTCTTCCGCGGGCCATCCCCGGAATAGACTCGCCCCCGCCGGCGCCTGATATTCCCGTCACCACCACTTCCGGAGTTGCCCCGTCGTTTGGGCGCAACAAACCGGGAGACCCCATGGCTGCGCTCATTTCCTTTTTCGGCATCCACGCCGCCGTCGCCCTGCTGACCTGGTGGCGCAGCCGGCGGCGCGACGGGGGGGATTTCTTCCTCGGGCGACGAACCCTCGGCGCCCCGGTCGTCGCCATGTCGCTTCTGCTGACGAATCTGTCCACGGAGCAATTGGTCGGCCTGAACGGCGACGGCTACCGCCACGGTGCCGTTGCCATCGCATGGGAGGTTTTCGGGGCGTTCGGCCTCGTGCTGTTCGCCCTGGTTTTTCTCCCGCGCTATTGGGCGGCCGGGGTGACCACGATTCCGGAGTTCATCCAGCAACGCTGCGGTGCCCCGACCCGCCGCCTCATGACGGTCCTCATGCTGCTCTCGCTCGTGGGCATTGGCCTTCCGTTTGTCCTCTATTCCGGGGCGCTCGCCCTCGTCGGCATCTTCGATCTGCCGGGGCGCTTTGGCCTCACGCACGGGGCCGCGCTGCTGGGGTGCAGCCTCACGTTGGGCGTCGTCGGCGGCGGCTACGCCCTCCTCGGTGGCATGAGAGGCACCGCCGTCGCCGATGTCGCTTACGGCATCGTGTTCGCCGTCGGCGCCGTGCTGATTCCCGTGCTGGGCCTGCTCGCGTTGGGCAACGGCGATTGGATCGCCGGCTGCGCGCGACTGCTTGCCGCGCGGCCCGAGGCCTTCAACCCCTTTGGCCATGCGGGATCCCCGGTACCGGCCGGCACGCTCCTCACCGGCATCATCGTCATCAACCTCAGCGCCTGGTGCGCCAATCAAAAGCACGCGCAGCGGGCCTTCGCCGGCAGCAGCCTCGCCGAGGCGCAAAGGGGCGTGTTGCTGGCTGCGGCCGTGAAGCTGGTCGCCCCGCTGGTGCTCGTGCTGCCGGGGATGATCGCCTGGGTCTATTTCTCGGGGGGATTACCGAGCGGAGACCTCGCCTATCCGCGGCTCGTGCAGGCGCTGCTGCCCGCATCACTCGCCGGCTTCTTCGGCGCCGTGATCGCCAGCGCAGTGGTCACCGCCGCCAGTGGGGCGATCCACAGCGCCATCACGCTCTTTGTCGTCGATGTGCTGGGCCGGCCGCCGGAGAACTCCGCGGCGGCGGGCCGTGGCCTACCCCGCGGCGGGCTTTGGTTCGGCCTCGCGGTGGTGGCGCTCGCGGTGGCGCTCACCCCCATCATCGCGCGCCAAGATCTGGGCTTCTTCGTGCTGATGAAACGCCTCAACGCGACCTTCACTATTCCCGTCTTGGCGGTGGTGGTCGCGGCAGTGCTCACCAACTGGAGTTGGTCGCGCTGGACGGTGCCCTGCACCATGGCCATCGGCTCGCTCGTCTACCTCGCCCTGGGGCAATGGACCCCACTCCATTGGCTGCACGCCGTGGCGCTGGCCACAACGACTGCATTTTTCTCCCTCCGATTGCTCCGCCAGCGCGATCAGGCGCCCGTCCGAACAATGATCGCTCTCGCTGCCGGCCTAAAGTCGCTGCGCCTATTCGCCACCATCATCGCAGTTGTCGGCATCGCCATCTACACCGGTTTGGCTCTGCTCGCCTCCTCAGCATAATCGTTCTCCCCGCGCAAACTGGCCGGAGTTAAGCTCTCGGCGATTGCACGCGCGGCGACAGCCCCCCAGAACTCCCGCCCCATGACTCCCGCCGCCCCCGACTCCGGCCGCACGCGCCTGCTGATGATCGACGACGACCAAAAACTGTGCCGGCTCGTCACCACCTACCTCGAGCCGCTCGGTTTCGACGTGACCGCCGTGCACACCGGTCCCGAGGGCGTCGAACGCGCCACCGCCCCCGGCGCCGCCGCCCCCCACGCCCTCATCCTCGACGTCATGCTCCCCGGCCTGGACGGCTTCGAGGTCCTCAAACGCATCCGCCAAAAATCCGCCGTCCCCGTCCTCATGCTCACCGCACGCGGCGATGAGACCGACCGCATCGTCGGCCTCGAAGTCGGCGCGGATGATTATCTCCCGAAAACGTTTTCCACCCGCGAACTCCTCGCCCGCCTCCGCGCCGTGCTCCGCCGCAGCGCGCTCAATGCCACCGTCGCCCCCGGCGCCGAAGCCCCGCCCCAGGAAATCGTCGTCGGCGAGCTCCGCCTCAACCTCGACGCCCGCTCCGCCGTGCTCGGCACCGAGCCGCTCGTGCTCACCCCCGTCGAATTCGATCTGCTCGCCAGCCTCGCGAAAGCGAAAGGCCGCATCAAATCCCGCGAGGCGCTCCTCGATGAAGCGCGCGACCGCAACTACGACGTCTTCGACCGCTCCGTCGACGTGCACATTTCGTCGCTCCGCAAAAAACTCCGGGACGACGCCCAGTCGCCGCGTTTCATCCGCACCGTGCGCTCCGCCGGGTATATGATGGTCGCGCCGGAGCGGTAGGCCCGGGCGCCGCCCGGGCCTGCCTTCACGGCACGACGTAAAGTTCCACGAGCGCCGTGCCGGCCGTATTGCCCACGCCACTCACAATTGCGGTGTAAGATCCGGCCGGCAGCGTGGCGACGATCGCGGCGTCGCGGCTGCCCGCGGGCAACGCGAAGGCCCCGACGGCCGCTGCGGTCGCGGAAATCTCCACCGCATTTGTCGCACCCGACCAGTTGTCGTTCGTCGCCAGCGCGGTCGTGCCGCGGTAAAGCGTGAGCGTCGGGTCTGCCAGTGCCCCGCTCACCCCGAGAGCGGTGAGCGTCGGGCCGACGGCACGCACGAGCAGCTTCAACGCGCCCGTGCCGCTGATGACGAACCCGGGAAACAGGACGGAGTCACCCGTGCCGACAAACGCGCGCGTCGACGCATTGATGACGTTAATCGCCGAGGTGGTGGACGCGTCGTAAACTTCGAGCAACGCGACGCCGCTGCCGTCGTCGGTCGCCGCGACCGGTGCGGTGTACGCGCCCGGGGCCAGGGTCGCGACCACGGCGGCGTCTGTGCTCGCGAGGGTCAGTGGAAACGCGCCCGCGCCGACCATCGCCGCGGCGTCGACACCAAGCCAGTTGTCGTTGCTCGCCACGGTGGTCGTGCCGCGGACGAGACTGAGGCGCGGATCGGCGAGCACGCCGGCGACCCCGAAGGCCGTGAGCGTCGGGCCGACGGCGCGGACCAGCATTTGTTTCGTCCCGGTGCCGCTGAGGACGAAGCCGGGAATCGGTGTGCCAGCGGCGCCCCCGAGCGCGACGCGCGTCGCGATGTTGATGAGGCGCGCGGTGCCCGAGGAGCCAAGGGCGACCGCGGCGCTGGCGGCATTGCCCACGCCGGAGAGACCGCCGGCGCCGCGCGTGTCATAGGTCGCCAGGGCCGTGAGCGTGACCCGATAGTTCGCCGCGACCGTCGCGGTGGAAAAATTCGTCGTGTCGCCGCCCGCGCTGGTCACCGCCGCAGCGGCCGCGAGCGCGGACCACGTCGTGGCATCGGGGGAGGTTTCGATCCGGTAGGTCGCCCCCTCGACGGACGACCACGTGAGGGAGATCGTGCCGCCGGCATTCGTGGCGCTCACGGAGATCGGCGACGCTTGGCTGGCGCGGACGAACTCGGTGACGGGCTCGTTGATCGCGTTCACGATTCCACCCGTCGCCGCGCCGAAAAACGCGCGGCCGACCATATTGGGATATTTCGGCGTGCCGTCCGCTTCGATCGTGAGGAAGTAGGCGTAGGTGCCGGCGGGAAACTCGGGCGTCACACAGAAGCGGACGTTGTGTTCGTTGAGATCAAAATCCGTGCCGGGGGTTTTGCCGAGATCGCCGAGGTAGTCGTAGTCCTCGATGAAGTGGCCGAGGGCGTAGGCGGGGCTCACGGCTGGACCGGTGAAGGTGGCGGGCAACGTGGCACTGCGGTTTTGCGTGCGGGCGGCCCACACGGGCAACGTTGTGCGGCCGCTGGCGGCGAGGTTCGTGGTGCCGTTCGTGCCGTCGCATTTCACGTAACCGGACGTCATGCGCCGCAGACCGCTCTGCGGATCCATCGGCGACGCGTAACCGTAGGGCCCGTACACCGGCAGCCCGTCTTGCAGCCACGCGACTATCGGCGAGTGGGCCGTGACCGGGCCGGTGCTCTCGGCGTAGAGCTTGGTCGTCGCGTTGAACTCGACGTGGTCGCCCAGTTGGTAGCGGACGGCGGGTGCGTTCGCGTGATAGTGATGGAGGCTGCCGGCCTGGTGGGCAAAAGCCGGGTCAAAGGTCTGCCCTTCGTTGTGAAACGCTTCGCGGTTCCACACGCCGTCGCCGCGCAGCCCGTTCATCCTAAAATCCGCAGTTGAGGGTTCAAATTCTGAAGGAAAGTGCTCGACTGGGAGGCTATGGCACAGACGAAGACGACGGAGGTGATTCACCCGTTGGGTGAAGGTGATTTTAGTTTTTCGACGCCCG
>JBIKOK010000118.1:0-19020 GCA_044358025.1 Opitutaceae bacterium | reverse complement strand
GGACTTCGCGGCCGGCGAGGTTGACGTAGTCGGTGACGACGGATTTCACGCCGCCGACGGGCACGCGTTGTTGGGCGGCGGGGCGGGTGGCGTTGAAGGCGTCGAAGTCGGCGAGGTCGGCGGCGGTGACGGCGTTGCGGACGACCTTGGGATTGCCGACGTAGGCGGCGGTGCCGCTGCCGAGGTTGATTTGGTTCCGCGGGGTGCCGGCCGCAAGGGCCTTCTGCACGGCGCCGTCGAGGAGTTCCTCGTCGCGGATGAGTTGGGTGGTGCCGGTGACATCGTCGATGACATCCTTCTGCTTAATGCGCCAATAATCCACGGTGACGGTGAGATCGCGGTAGAACGGAGCGGAAACCGCGAGGCCCACGGTGATGGAGCGGGAACTCTCGGGGGAGAGATCGGCGCTGCCCTGGCGCAGGACGACGGGCGTGGCGTTCGAGTCGCGGCTGAGGCCGGTGACCTCGGAGCGGTAGGGGTCGTTGTAGGTGTTGCCGGAGCGCTGGAGCGGGGTGGTGTTGGTCTGCACGAGATTCGGCGCGCGGAAGGACGCGGCGAGGGTACTGCGGAGAAGAATCCAATCGTTGGGGCGATAGTTGAACCCAAACTTTGGTTTGGCGGTGCTGCCGAAATCGGAGAAACGCTCGGCGCGGCCCGCGACGCTGAGCTCCAACGCGCGCACGAAGGGCTGGCGATTGGCGCGGCTCACGACGGGCACGAGCACTTCGCCGAAGACCGAGGCGATTGTGCGGGAAGCGTAAAGATCGACGTTGGGGCTGACGGCGAGGAAGTCGTTTTCGTTGGGGCCGAAGAACAGGTTGGTCGGATCGCTGGCGTTGCCGTTGAAGGGAGCGCTGGCGGGATTGAGTCCGGCGTAGGGCGGGCGCCAGTCCTTGTAGTCCTCCCAGCGCATCTCGGCGCCGGCGGCCAGACCAATGGGGCCGCCCCAGAAGCGTTCGAACACGGAACCGTTCACGCGCAGATCCCAGCTCGCGAGCTGGGTGCGGCCCTCGCGGACAAACGTGTCGTAGAGCGACTCGGTGAGGGCGGCGGGGTTGCGGTAGGGTTGGTCGACCATGAGGAGGTAGGGGTTGGTCGTGTTGCCGGCCTGCGGGACGAGCTTGAAGGTGTAGTTGAAGGGATTGAAGGCCTTGGCCGGATCGGACGTCGTGAGGGCGGCGCGGAGGCGGCTTTCGCGAACGGCGTTGTGCTCTTCGTCGTGCGTGGTGTTACGGCTGAAAAGGATCGCGGACTCCCATTCCCAGCCGAGGGCGAGGCGCCCGCGCAAGCCGCCGACCGCGCGATAGGCTTCCGAGTCGACGACAATGCGGCGGGGCTTGAAGTCGCGCGGGATGACGCCGACGCCGCCGAGAAACTGGATATCGGCGGGGGTGCCGGCGAGGCGCGGCGTGCCGTCGGCATTGGGGAGACCGGCGGCCTGATAGAAACGGGCGCCGAAGGGGTTGAACGGGTTGGCGGCACTGACGTAGATATTGTGGTCGGTCGACGCATCGAAGGAAGACGGGAGGCGGCCGGTGAGGGAGCGGGCGTTGTAAGCCATGAACTCGCCGAAGAGTTCGGTGTTCTCATCGAGCTTGTGGCGCAAGACGCCCATGAGATTGAGGCGGTCGGTCTTCGGCAGAGCGGGTTTGTAGTCGTTGGGGTTCTGATACCAATTGACGGTGAAATCGTCGATGTTGTGCGACGGGAGCGTCTGGCGGAACCCGGTGTTTCCGTCGGCCAACGGAATGAGATAGAAGGTGCCGTTGGTGGCGAGGGTGGCCGAGGTGCTGCCGGAGGTGGTGATGATGCCGCGGTTGCCGGTGGGACGGGCGCCGAGGAAGGTGCCGGCGGCATCGTAGCTGCCGCGGATAAAGCCGCCGAAGTAGCTCGAATCGGTGCTGAGGCGGTTGTCGAAATCGTTGTCGCGCACGACGACGCCGGCGGAATCGGCGACGGGCAGACCGTTCCACGGGGCCGGGACGTTGCGGGTGGTGCGGATGTCCTGATTGCGGGAAAACTCGCGCTGGTTCAGCCAGAGGAAATCGCGGTGGAAGAAATCGAGGGTGAGGAGGAGATTGCTGCGGCCGGCGTTGAAGGTGTGGCCGTCGGTGATTTCGACGTTCCACTCGTTGCCCCCGCCGTGCTGGGTGAGGCTGCCGCGGCTGCGGATCGAGCGGCCGTCGAAATTCCGCCGGGTGATCGAGTTTACGACGCCGCCGGCGGCATCGGTGCCGTAGATCGCAGAGGCACCGTCGCGCAGGATCTCCACGCGGGCCATCGCGGCGGCGGGGAGCTGGTTAACGTTGACGGAGAGCGACGGCACGCCGCTCTCGGCCTGCGAAATCGGATGCGGGGCCATGCGCCGGCCGTTGAGCAGCACGAGGGTGTTGCCGGAGCCGATACCGCGGAGATTGATGGAGTTGTTGTCGCCGCGAGCGTCGGCTCCGAGGGTGTTGCCCTCGTCGAGCACGATGGGACCGCCGATGGACAGCGTGTCGAAGATCTCGGCGGCCGTGGACACGCCGCGCAAATCAAGATCGTCGGTGCCGATCACCGTGACCGGGAGCGTGGTCTCTTGGTCAATGCGTTTGATATTCGAACCGGTGACCGTGAAGGCCTCCATCGTGACGGTCTCCGGTCTTGTCAGGGCGGGCCCGGGAGCCGACTGCCCGATGAGGGCCCCGGAAAGGACTGCGGGCAGCAGCCCACCGAGAATGTTGCGCAGGCTGCGGCGAGACAGGTAGGGGGGTGTCATGGTCGTCAAAGAGGTTCTCACTGGAGAGCAGGGACGCGAGAAGGCAAACCCCCGAGCGAGGAGTGCTGCCGGGCAGTCGATCCGCGGGCCGAGGAACGCGCCGCATTCAGCCATGCGCGGAACGGGGACCAAAAGTCTGGAAACACAGCCACGCGAGCGGCCCACGGATCAGCCTGGATGGTCATGGCGAGTCAAGTCCCCCAGCCCAAAGCACGGCGCGTGGGATAATCTGCTCGAGCCCCGGGGTGTTCTCCGGATGGGGACTGGAAATGAAGACCCTCCCGCGACCAAAGGTGCCCCGGGCCTGCGCCGGTGAGTCCACCATCACGCCGACCGGTGAACCGAACTGCGCAATTTCGGTCCGGAAGAACGCGACGGTCGCATAGGCGGGCAAATCGGACCTTCCGGCGGGCCTGATGATCGGACCATTGTGGTAGCGGACTTTGAAGGTGCCGCGCACGTCGCCCAGGAGCTTCCGGCCATCGTCCGTGAGCTCGATGTCCATGAAGCCCTGGCCGCGCCGCCATTTGTTGGAGACCGTGCCGGCATTCAGAATCCCGAGCCCCCACGTGAAATTGGAACAGGCGAGGTAGGCTCCGGCGCAAATGCCCACATAACCGCCGCCGTTGCGCACATACTCCCGCACGTTGTTGCGCCCGGCCAGCCCGATCGCCTCGGCCTGCGCACTGCCGGAGCCGCCGGAAAAGACGACGAGGTCGAACGCCTGCAAATCGAGCGTCGCCCACTCCCCGGCCTGCACGCGCGTCACGGTCGCCTGCGGGAGCAATTGGATCCGGGCGGTCACGTTCGCGATGCCGTCGTCGGGCGCCCCTTTGCCCGCGAAGATGGCGACCTTCAGCGCCTTCGTTTTTTCGGGCGGGGCGATGATCGCCTTGAGGCCATTGACGTCCGGCGGAATCACGAACGGCGCGGCCTGGGTTTTCGTCTCCGGTTTGACCGCGGCCGGTTGAGCGTGAAGCAAGCCGACCGTGCCCAGCAAAAGCAGCGGGAAGAGGAGGCGGCGGATGGGCGGGTTCATCATGCAGAGAGCGATTCGGCGGACGTTAGGTCTGTGAGATTGGCGGCGCAGGAAAACGGTCGAACGGTTACGGCGCACGACGGTTCAGGACGAGACCGGCCGACGCGGTCGTCAGGTGTCCGTCGACGAGAGCCAGGCGGCCGTTGACGAACACCCGTTTCATGCCCTCGGAAAGTTGGTGGGGCTGCGTGTAGGTCGCGCGGTCGCGGAGCGCGGCCAGGTCAAAAACGACGAGGTCGGCCACGGCTCCCGGGCGAATGGCGCCGCGGTCGCGGAGGCGAAAAACGGTGGCGGGCAAGCCCGTCATCGAATGCACGGCCTGCTCGAGGGTGAGCACGTTTTCTTCGACGACGTAGCGGCGGATTTTCCGCGGAAACGGGCCGTAGGAACGTGGATGCGGCACGCCTTCACCGGGCGCGACCAGGTCGCCGTCGGAGCAGGTCATCGTCCACGGTTGCGTCATGAAGGCGCGGAGATCGCGCTCGTCCATGTTGAAGGAGACGATGGCGGCGCCGCCGGCACGGATCAGCTCGATGGCGGCATCGACGGGCTCGAGCAGTTTCTTCCGCGCGACCGCGTCGAGACGCAGGCCTTCGAGCGCGGGGTCGGGCGTGAAGGTCCGGATCTGGATATTTTCGGCGCCGGCGCGGCGGGCGAGATTCTCGATCATCTCGCGGCGGACGCGGCCAAGCGTCTCCGGATTGGCGAGACGGCCCTTGAGCGCCCCCGCCCCACCCTCCTGCGCCCACGCCGGAACCAGCGCGGCGGTGAGTCCGGTGGCGGAGGCCTCGTAGGGATACTGGTCGGCGAACAGCTCCACGCCGTCGGCGCGGGCGGCATTGATCCGCCGGATAATCTCGCCGGACAACCCCCAGACGCGCGGGCCGAGGGTTTTGATGTGCGTGACGATGCCCGGCAGCCGGGCCTCGCGCGCCACGCGGATCACTTCGTCCACCGCCGCGACAACGCCAATCGTGTAGTCGCCCTCGTCGCGCACGTGGCTCGTATAGAACCCGTCGAACTCCGCCGCAACGCGGGCGAGGGCGATGTGTTCCTCGGTCTTGGAAAAATTTCCGGGCGTGTAGAACGGACCGGCCGACAAGCCGAACGCCCCCGCCTCCATCCCGCGCCGCACCAGTGCCGCCATGCGCGCGAGTTCGGCCTCGTCGGGCGCGCGATCGGCGAGGTTGAGCACCTCGGTGCGGACGGAGTTGTGGCCGATGAGTTGGGCGACGTTGACGCCGAGGGGATGCGCCTCGAAGGCGCGGCGTTGCGCGACGAGGTCGGTCGGGCCGCCGCCGTCGTGGTTCACAAACACGGTCGTGATGCCCTGCGTGAGAATCGGCGCGGCCGCGGCCAGCGCGGCGTTGCGGGCGAGCGCCGGACCGGCGTGGGTATGCCCGTCGATGAACCCCGGGGCGACGTAAAGTCCGCGGGCGTCGACCACAAGCGTGGCGGTGGCGGCCGGGAGTTTTCCGACGGCAGCGATGCGGTCGCCGTTGAGCGCGACGTCCGCGTAGAACCACGGCGTACCCGATCCGTCGAGCACACGCCCGCCGCGGACGAGGACGTCGTAATGCGCCGCGTGGGCGCCCAACGCCGCAGCGAACAGGAAGAACGCGAAGCGGAGGCGGTTCATCGGAGGAGCTGGAGGAAGGCACTGATCACGGGCGCGTTGGTGAAATCGATGAGAAATCCGCCCGTGGGCGGCACGAGCGCGACGGCGCGGGGCGCCGGACCGCGGCGGCGGGTGATCGCATCCATCGCGGCGACGGCGGTCGCCGTCGAGCCCACCCCGAAGCCCACGAGGCCCGCCACCATCACGCCCGCCTCGTGGTCGCGGCCGAGCAGCGGCCACACGACCCAGGCCGCGAAGGCGAGCGAGACCAGCGTGTTCACGACAAGAATCACGAGCATCGGGCCGGCGACGGCGGCGAGTTCCGCGAGGTTCAAGGCCGCGAGCGTCACCGCGAGAAAGAGCGGCAACAGCACCGCGGCGAGGCGAGCAATGACCTCGCCGCGCAGCCAGGTGCCGCCGGCCGCATCGTGCGCCGCGCGCACCGCGAAACCCACGAGCAGGGCGCCCATGTAGGCCGGCAAGGACGCCCCCGCGCGGTCGAGCCCGAAGCTCACCCACGCCCCCGCTTTCACGCAGGCCGCGATCAGCAACGCATGGCCCACCGCCCCGCGACCCAAGGCGCCGAGCGCACGCAGATCCCCGAAAAAACTCGCGACAGCGGCGGGTGTTTCCAGCGGAACCGAGGCGGGGCCCGGGGCGGTGTTTCCGCGTCGCCGCAACAACCATTCGGCCAACGGACCGGCCAGCAATCCCCCCGCGACGAGGCCAAACGTCGCCGCCGAGGCCCCGATGGTGGCCGCCGAGGCCAAGCCGGCCTGTTCGAAGCGCGGCGCAAACCCCAGCGCCGTGCCGTGGCCGCCGACGAGGGTGAGCGCACCGCAGACCACCCCGAGGAGCGGCGGCGCCCCGAGGGCCAGGGCCAAGGCCACGCCGACCGTGTTTTGGAGCACGGCGAGCGCCGTCGCGGTGAGCAGTAAAACCGCGAGCGCGCGCCCGCCCGAGCGCAGGACCTGCACCGGGGCGCCCAGTCCGACACAGGTGAAAAACGCGACGAGCAACGGCAGGTTCAGGTTCTTCAGCGGCCGCGCGGCCCACTCGACCTCGGTGGTGACGAGCCACGTCCACCAGGCTGCGGAGACTTTCGTGGCAAAGGTCAACCCGGCGAGGCCGGAGGCGTTGACCGCGAGCAGCAGCGCGCTGAACAGCAGTCCGCCGACGACGGGTACGGGAAGGTTGAACCGGGACAGGACCGGAACGCGGCGCACCACACCCTCGCCGAGCCACAGCACGGGCACGGCAAACAAAAGCAGAAACCAGGGGGAAAGGGTAAGCGGCATAGCGTCGCGCGGGGACCGGCGGTCAGCACCCCTCATGCCACGGGCCGGGCGCAGGGACAGCGCGAAAATGCACTCGCCGCCGCGTTGCCGATTCGGCAACTCTGGTGGCCTGCTGCACAACATGAACCCCGCCCTCGCGAACCGCCGCATCCTGATCGTCGACGACGTCCCCACCTTCCTGCACGAACTGCGCTCGTGCCTGAAGGGCCATTGCGGGGAAGTCGCGATCTGCACCAGCCCGCTGCGGGCACTGCGCCGGGTCCGGCGCGACCCGCCGGACCTGTTGATCACCACACTCGTGATGAAGGAACTGGGCGGCTTCGAGGTGATCCGCCGCGTACGCGGACTCGGCAGCGCGATCCCCATCGTGATGATCACCGGTCGCGGCAACGAAAAGACCGCGATCGAGGCGACCCGGCTCGGCGTGTCCGACTATCTTGAGAAACCCGTGTCCGCGGAGGAATTGCGCGCCCGGCTGGGCAAGATTTTCGCCGCGCAACGCCAGCCGGCGGCGGCGCCCGAAGCCGGTGGCATGGTGAGCGAGGACCCCGCGATGAAAGCCATCTTCGACATGGTGGGCGCGGTCGCGCGCAGCGACAGCCGCGTGCTCATTCTCGGCGAGACCGGCACCGGCAAACAGCTGATCGCCCAGGCCATCCACGAGCGCAGCCCGCGCTGCCGGGAACCCTTCGTCGAGGTCAACTGCGCCGCGATCCCGGAGAATCTTCTTGAGAGCGAACTCTTCGGGCACGAGCGCGGGGCGTTCACGGGCGCGACCGACCGCCGCACCGGACGTTTCGAGGAGGCGGGGCGGGGCACCCTGTTTCTCGACGAAATCGGCGAGATGAGTTTCACCGTGCAATCGAAGCTGCTGCGCGTGCTGCAGGGCGGGAAATTCAGCCGCGTCGGCGGCAGCGCCACCCTGCAGTCCCACGCCCGCGTGATCGCGGCGACGAACCGCGATTTGCAGCAGGAGGCCGAGGCGGGCCGCTTTCGGGCGGACCTGTTTTACCGCCTCCATGTCATCACGCTGACGCCCCCGCCGCTGCGCCGCCGGGCCGGCGACGTGCCGCTCCTGGCGGAGCATTTCCTGAAAAAATTCCGCGGCCCGCGCATGACGCCGCACGGTTTCACATCCGACGCGCTGCAACGCCTCCAGCGCTACGGCTGGCCGGGCAATGTGCGGGAGCTCGAACACCTCGTCGAACGCTTCGCCGTTCTGCACGACCGGCCGGACATCGCCGCGGCGGACCTGCCCGAGAAGATTCTGCGCGAAACCGGCGGGGCCGCGTCGTCGGTGATCGCCGCGCCCGAGACGATGCTGCGCGGCACGCTGGCGGAGGCGCGCACCGCCTTTGAACGGGGCTACGTCATCGCAACCTTGCAACAGGCGCGCGGCAACATGGCCGCCGCGGCGCGCCAGGCGGGGCTCGACCGATCGCATTACTTCCGACTGGTGCGCCGACACGGGATCGAACCGAAGCAGTATGCGTCGCCGGGGCCGCAGGGGGGTTGACGATTTGTCCGCGACACCCGCCCCTCTTCACGACGGGCCCGGGCGGAAACAATTGGCATTACACATGCAGACGAACCGAGGCACCTCTTCCATATGAAAAAAATCAAAGTCATCCAGTTTGGACTCGGCCCGATCGGTCTCGAATCGCTGAAGCTCGCGGCGGAGCAGTCGTGGCTCGAAATCCTCGGCGGCGTCGACATCGATCCCACCAAAGCCGGCAAAACGCTGGCTGAACTCACCGGTTGCGCGGCGCTCGGCGGAGCCAACGTGTTCCCCTCGCTCGCTACGCTGTTCGCCGCGGTCGGCACACCCGACGTGGTCCTACACACGGCCGGCTCAAGTGCGGCCGCTTCGTTCGCCCAGATGAAGCCGGCCCTGGAACGCGGCATCAGCGTCGCGTCAACGTGCGAGGAGCTGATTTTCCCGGCACTCAAAACGCCGGATCTCGCCCGCGACTACGACGACCTATGCCGCCGGACCGGCGCGCGCATCGCCGGCACCGGGGTGAACCCCGGCTTCGTAATGGATATTCTGCCCATCTGCCTCACTGGCGTGAGCCGCGAGGTGACGTCCCTTTACGTCGAGCGTGTCGTCAACGCCTCCACGCGCCGGCAGCCCTTGCAGGCAAAAATCGGCAGCGGCCAAAACCCCGACGATTTCCGCGCGAAGTTTGTCGCCGGCAAAGCGGGGCACGCGGGCTTCCAGCAGTCAGTGGCGCTCCTTGCTCACGCGATGGGCTGGACGCTCGACGAGATCCGCGAGACCTGCGAACCAGTCGTCGCCACGAGCCGGGTCGTCACAAAATTCTTCGATGTCGCCGCCGGGCAGAGCCTAGGCATCCACCAAAAATGCATCGGCCTCGTGGCGGGCGAAACAAAGATCAAACTCGATCTTCAGATGTATCTCGATGCCTCTCTGCCGCACGACGCGATCGTCGTCCGCGGCCGGCCCGATCTGAATCTCGTGCTGAACGGTGGCGTCGCCGGAGACGACGCCACCGTCGCGTCGTTGATCAACATCATCCCTCGCCTCTTGACCGGCGCGCCCGGCGTCCGGCTCATGACCGAACTCGCCGTGCCCTCGTGGCGCAACCCGCGCGGCTGAGGCCGCCGCCCCGCTGCGGCCCACATCCGCCACGCAGCGAGCAGTGCGGCACGCAGGTCAAAGCACGCGCAAAAAGTCCGGGGAAGGAAATCACAGTTGACATCCCTGACGCGTTCGTGAGCTTTTTCCCCCTTATCTGCATGGCTTCCTAGCTCAATGGTAGAGCAGTTGACTCTTAATCAATTGGTTCCGGGTTCAAGTCCCGGGGGAGCCACCAGATTTCGTTTTTTCCCAGTCAAACCTTGGCTCAAGCGCAGCGCTTTCCGCCGGCGTAGCTCAATGGTAGAGCACCTGTTTTGTAAACAGGCGGTTGCGGGTTCGAATCCCATCGCCGGCTCCACTTCCGCCCGCGCGGCCACGCCGAGTCGACCGAGACTCACGACCCAATCAATTTTCCTGCCCGATGGTGTAATGGTAGCACAAACGACTCTGACTCGTTTTGTCTAGGTTCGACTCCTAGTCGGGCAGCCATTTTTATTCCCTCAAAGACGCCTCCGTGGCGCGTCTTCCGTCTCAAATTCCGCCCGCCGAAACAGCCAAAAACTTTTTCCCCGTACGTTTGACAAAGTGGGTTGACAGCCAAGTTTGGTTCACGCCTAGTTCGCGCTCTCTCTAGTTTTTCCCTCACGAAATTACCTCAGCGACATGCTGAATCTCCCCCGTTTTTTCCCCCGATTTTACTGCCTGCCGCGGGCATGCATCTTGCAATTGTCCGAGCGCCCCGGCCGTCGTGAGCGTTAAGTTTTCTTCGAAAACGAAAAACTTTTGAGCGGAAAACCCTCGAGCGCGTCCACCCTTCTCCGGCACCGCCACCCTCCTTCCCCTTCGTCCTTAACACCGCAATCCATCCACTAACTTCCCTCCTCCTATGATTATCAACCTAGTTGAACTCCCCCTAGCGATCCTGCTGAAGAATGAAGACGGCAGCGAAATGTCCATGATGGATCTATTCCACGCGGGCAAAGAAATCATGTGGCCGATCCTCCTGTTGTCGTTCGTCGGCATCACGGTCGTGGCCGAGCGCATTCTCTTCATCATTCGTGAAAACGGCACCCGCGAGGCAGAAGTCGTGGAGAAGATGCTCGAGAGCGTCGAGAAGCGTGACATCGAAGGCGCGCTCGCGATCGGCAAGAAGAGCAAGGACTTCATCGCCCGCATTCTCGTGTACAGCCTCACGAATAAAGAATTCTCGATGTCCAACGCCTTCGTTCGCGCCTCGAGCCAGGAGCTCGGCCGCTTCACGCAGGGTATGGCGACGCTCGACACCGTCATCACGGCGGCCCCCATGCTTGGACTGCTCGGCACGGTGACGGGAATGATGAAGACCTTCGGCGCCCTCGGCGGCGGCAATCTCGCGGCGGCGTCCGGCGCGATCACGGGCGGCGTCGCCGAGGCGCTTATCGCCACGGCGTGCGGTCTGCTCATCGCGATCATGGCCCTCTTCCCGTTCAACTACCTTAACGCCCGCACCGACCAAGCCAAGCAGGACGTCGCCGACGCCTCGCACGCTCTCGAGATTCTCCTCAAGAAGTCCGAGACCAACGCCCCGTTCGCCCGCTAAGTGTCCGTTTCCCGCGTTTCGTCACCGTAATCACCTCAGCCACACCACACCATGGCCGGATCATCAGGCGGTAATACCGGCGGCAAGAAAAAGGCGCGCATTGAGATCATCCCTCTCATCGACGTCATTTTCTTTCTGCTCGCGACCTTCGTCTTGTTCACGCTCTCGCTGAACACCCCGCAAGGCGTGCCTGTCCTCCTGCCTCAGTCGGACAGCGGCGTCGAGCGTGATACGGCCGGAACGGCGACAGTCTCCGTCACGGAGCAGGGCAGCTTGGCCTGGGACAAGGAATTCGTTGACCTCAGCGATTTCCTTAACCGGCTGAAAGCTTTCTACACGACGAACCCTGAGGGTCGTATTCTCATCAACGGCGACGAAAATGCGCCGTTTAACCAAGCGATCTATGTTTTCGACGAGGCCCGCAAAGCGGGTTTCAAGAAAATCTTCATCGAGACCCAGGTTCGCTCCACCCCGCGCTGAACGCCGGCGGCCGCGAATTACCAAACTTCACTCCCATGTCCGGACCCAGTTCCAATGCAGAAGATGGCAAGAAGAAGGCGCGTATTGAGATCATTCCTCTCATTGACGTCATCTTTTTCCTCCTCGCGACGTTCGTCTTGTTTACTCTTTCGTTGAACAAGATCTCTTCGCTTCCGGTCGATTTGCCGGTGGCCAATCCCAACAGCCAGCCCAATCCCAATGACCCCACCGTCTACCTGCAGGTTTCCGATCAGGGCAATTGCTATTGGAAGCAGGGAGTCGGTAGCCAGCCCGAGCTGATCACCGTCGGCGAAATTGCCCCCCGCTTGGCCGACTACAAGAACCGCGAGTCGAATCCCCGCGTGCTGATTCAAGGTGACAGCAAAGCCCGTTTCGGGGCTGCCGTTCTGGCCTTGGACGAGGTCCGCAAGGCCGGCATCGCCCAAGTCTCCGTTCAAACCACCGTGCAGCCCACCGGCCGGTAACCCGGGCTCTTTTCCCATGCGTCGCGATATCATCCTCGGCATTCTTTTGTCCGCCCTGATCCACGGTGGTGTCTTTTTTGGTGAAAAACTGATCAAGATCACGCCGAAGCCCAAACCCGTCGCGGTCGAACCCCCGAAGGTTCAGCTGATGGAGATGCCCAAACTCGAGCCCGATGAGCCAGAAAAGGTCGAGGCGACCGACGAGCCCATCAAGCCGATGGATTTGGCGCCACCGATGCTCACCGACGTTCCCCAGATCGTAACCGACACGTCCTTCGTGCAAAAAGTGCAGCCGCCACCGCCTGAAGGCATGCGTCCGGCGGTGGGTGTCCTTACGATCCCCGGTGATCGCGATACCTCCCAATTCAGGGGGCAGGCGGTGTTCGATCCTTCGATGCTCGACAACCAGCCCGTCCCGCGCCTGCAGGGCCGCCCGACCTATCCTTTTGAAATGCGCCGCGCTGGCATTGCCGGCGAAGTGGTCGTTGACTTCATCGTCGACGCCAACGGCGACGTCCAGAACGCGTTCGCCGTGAAAATGTCGCAACGCGAGTTCGAGTCCGCCGCCGTGCAGGCCGTTTCGAAGTGGAAATTCAAGCCTGGACGCAAGGGCGGCCGCTCCGTCAACACGCACATGCAGGTGCCCATCGTCTTCACCCTTAACGAGGATTAATCCCTCCCGTGACCGCCTCCCTCTTTCCTTCCCTGTCCCACCGCGCCCGCTCGGCGCACGTCGCCCTCGCGCTCGCTCTCGCTGTGCCGGCGGGTCTCACTGTCGCCTCTGCGCAAGCTCCGGCCCAACAGCCCCCCAGCTTGAGCGAAAAGGTCAGCACCGAGTTTCAAAAGCTGAAGCCCCTGCAGGACACCAAAAACTGGGACGGCATGATTGCCCTCCTGGAAGGCCTCGTCCCGACAGTTGGGGCGAACAGTTACGACTTGGCCTACATCCAAGACATGCGTGCCCGGCTGCTCGCCGGTAAAGACCAATGGGCCAAAGCCGTTGAGAGCATGGAGGCCTCGCTGAAACTCTCCGACGCCAACCGCTACTTCGACAAGAACAAGACGCTAGAGATGCTGTTGTTCCTGGCTCAGGTGAGCTATCAGGAAGCCACGACGATCAAGGTCCCGGCGCTACAACAGCAATACCTGACCAAGGCGTCCGATTTCTTCAAGCGCTGGCTGAAAGACACGCCCAAGGCCACCCCCGAGATCAGCGCCTTCTACGCCACGATTCTCCTTCAACAGGCCGTCTCCGATCCAAAGAACGTCAATCGCGACCTGCTCAAGCAGGCCCGGACCGAAGTCGACAAGCTCTTCCGTACCTCGATCCGTCCCAAGGAACAGCTCTATTTTCTGCTCCTCGCCATCCTTCAGCAGGAAAACGACACTGCCCGTGCCGCCGAGGTGCTCGAGCTGATCGTCAAACAGTTCCCGACCAAGAAAGACTATTGGCCGCAACTTTGGGCGACTTATCTCAATCTCGCCAGCGACAAAGACGAGACCAAGGCCCGCGAGAATTTCGTGCGGGCCATCAACACCGTGGAGCGCGCCCAAGCCCAGGGCTTCATGAATACGTCCAAGGACAACTTCAACTTGGTCAGCCTTTACATCCAAGTGAATCAATTCGGTAAGGCCACCGATCTCCTCTACGCGGGCCTCAAGAGCGGCGCGATCGAGAACGACGCCAAGAACTGGGTTTACCTCGGCTACTACTATCTCCAGATCAACCGGAATCAGGACGCCCTGAAGGTACTCCAGGAAGCGACCAAGCTCTTCCCGAACAACGGTCAGTTCGATCTCCAAATCGGCGAAATTTACCGTCAGGAAGAGAAAATGAAGGAGGCACGGATCCATTATCGCGAAGCGCTGCGCCGCGGTGGACTTGAACGCCCCTACTCCGTTCACACCCTCCTCGCCAACGTTTCCTACGAACTGGAGGATTTCGATGAGGCCATGAAATCAATCGCCCAAGCCGAAGCCCTCAGCGACCCGAAGAAAGAGAAAGATGCTTATTTGGCCCGCCTTAAGGAGGCCGTCCAGTCCGCCATCAACGAACGTGAAGCGGCCAAGCAGACCAAAAAAATCTGATCCACCCCCTTTTTTTACCGCTTAACAAATTTATCAATGAAGAAGAAATACGTCTATTTTTTCCCGCCACTAATCGGAGTCATCATTTTCGGCGCGATCTACTGGCAATATAGTTCCGGACACGAGGCTCGCCTCGCTGCCTCCGAAGCCAAGGCCCGGGCCGAAATCCAAGCGAAGCTGGATGCCGATGCCCGCTCCCGCGAGAAGGCGGTGAAGGACGCCTTGGCCTCCCAGGAAAAACGGAAAATCGAGAAGGCCGCCAAGGAGGTCAAGGACACGGCCGACAAGGAAATGCGCGAAAAGGCCATGCAGGCTAAGTTCCGCGCCCAGCGGGAAGCCGACAAAACCGAGCAGCAGGTCAAGCGCCTGAAAAAGGAAATCGAGGAAGAGAAGAAGGAGGTTGAGAAGATCGACGGCGAGAAGAAGCGCGCGAGCGACGAGATCGCCTTCCAACGCTCCTACGTCAAAAAGGCCGAAGACAACGTGCGCAGCCTAGCGACTGTGCTGGACCGCATTGCCGCCGCCGACGCCGCAGCCGAGGCCGCCGCCAAAGCCGCCGAGGCCGCTGCCAAAGCCGCCGCCAAAAAATAATCCTTAATTACCGTACCGATGAAAAAGTGGATGTATCTCATTTTTCCTGGCGCCATGCTGGGAGCGTTTCTTGTATTTTTCCTCAGCTATCAAAAGGAGGCCGAT
Organism: Opitutaceae bacterium; assembly: GCA_044358025.1. Taxonomy (GTDB): domain Bacteria; phylum Verrucomicrobiota; class Verrucomicrobiia; order Opitutales; family Opitutaceae; genus GAS368. The sequence goes on along the minus strand of JBIKOK010000118.1, from coordinate 4,377 downwards.
CTTCGTGAAAAGGCCCGGGCCGAACTCGTGCTCAAGCAGGAAACCGAGAAAGCCAAACTCAAAGCCGCCGCCGAGGACAAGGCCCGGATCGACGCCCGGGAGCGTCAAGTGGCTCGCGAGAAAGAGGACGCGGACAAAGAAGCAGCCAAGGTCGCCAAGTTGGCGGCCGCCGACAAAGAGGTGAAGGACGCGACCGATAAGGCGCTCGCCGAAGGCGATCGCGCCGCCAAAGAGGCCGCCAAACTCGACGCGTCGCTCGCTGCAACGCGCCAAGCCAAAGACAAGGCCAACCGCGAAGCGTTCGACCTCGCGAAGCAGGTGGAACTCGCGAAGGTCGCCAAGCGCAACGCGGAGTTCGAGATTCAGCGCATGACCGAGATGATCTCCTCCCGAGCCGCCAACAGCTCCCTGACCCGCATGCCGCCCCCCCCTCCCCTGCCGCCGGTGGCGAAGTAGTCCGACTCCAACCCTACTCTTTAGTACAAAGCCCCGGCCTCAACGGCCGGGGCTTTTTGCGGTCCCATATTCTGCGAGCATGATGGCCCGGTCGGTAGGGAATTCAACCGATCTCGCGGATAGGGCATCCGGCGCTACGTAATACCGACTTAGGTTCGGCATTTGCGCCCCCTCACCGCAGACCGCCGTCTCGGTGTGTCCAACAAACGCTGCGCGGCTCAGACTTTGCGTTGCGACCCGTTCGAAGACTCACCGGAGCGGCGCAAGATCGAGCCAAAGCCGCGCGCTGCGTTGACCACCAAGGGCCCCCACCGCAACAGCGAGCCCAAGATCTTCATGCGCGGGGAGACGGTGCGTTGAACGAAAATACCCAAGGGCACGGCAGCAAACCACGCCACCGGCGAGAGCTGGCGCACGACCGCCACCATCCGATCCAGCCAGGCGACCGGCTGGACTAGGCGCGATGCCGCCGTCGCACAATAGGAGCGGCGCAAACCGATATCGCGGCGCAGGGCGGCCTTGTAGGCCGCGAGGCGGATCAGTTCGCGTTGCGGATACATACGCGATCGTCACCGATTTCCTGGCGGCTGGCGGCAAACGGGCTCGGTTGGCGCGCGATGAAACGGCGGAAGGCGAACACGATCGCCCCCACCGCCGCGGTATAAAAAATGGTCAGCCCGACCAGGACCGCCAGACGGGCGCTCTCCCAAAAAAGGTAAACCACCGACAGGCTGGCGAACATCAGCGCCATCATGCCCGTGAAGACAGCCGCACTGATCCAGAAAAAAATCTGAATCAGGCGCATCTTCTCCTCCTGCAGTTCGACCGAAAAAAGTTCCAGCCGGTCCTGCACCGTGGCGAGAAGGCCGTCACCGAGCACCCGGAACGAGTGGAGAATGCCCGGTGTGCCGGGTGCGGCGGTTTCCATGGCGAGGGCTTATTTGCTGGTCCGGCCCACGAGCACGCCCACAAGCAGACCGACGCCGGCCGCAATCGCGAGGGATTGATAGGGATTCGCCCGGATCGTTTCGTCGGTGTAGCGGGCCCCGGCAACCACTTTCTTGCGGGCCACGCCACAGAGTTCACCGGCACGCTCCTGCGCCGCGTCAAAACGCAAACGCAACGCACTCATGGCGTCTTCGGAATGTTCGGTGAGCGAGTCACCCATCATTTTTTCGGCTTCGACGACGAGCGTACGAAGCTCTTCGAGCAAATCTTGAGGTGTCTGGGCGGTGGATGCAGTTTGGTTTTTCATAGGGAAAAGGGACAGGAACGGAGAACAGGGCAAAGATGGTTCACCGGCTTTTCGACCCGCGGAAGAGCGAGGCCACGAAAAGCACGAGGAAGAGGATGAACAGGACCTTGGCGATGGAGGCCGCCGTGCCGGCGAGACCTCCAAAACCCAAAGCCGCGGCGACGAGGGCAATGACCAGAAAGGTGACAGCGTAGTTGAGCATGGGAGGAAGCTCCGATGGTTAAGGCTCGCGTGATCCGCGGAGCAGGCCGGTGCCGCCGACGACGGTGGCGATCGCGCCGCCGATCAGGAGCCACAGGGTCTTGTCGGTGGGTGAACCGGTGAAAAACCGGGAGAATCCGGAGCCGATTGAGTCCGAGGCGGCGACGCCGTAGACGATTAAAATGATTCCGCCGACCACGAGGGCGAGTGAGATAGGTTTGTTCATGGGCTGAATTTGGTTGGGCTGGAGGTGCGGGTTCAGGAGGTTTCTTCTTCCTCCGTTTCAAGCTGCGAACGGAGCATCCAGGCGGCTTTTTCGTGCTGCTCCATCAGGCCCGTCAGAAAGTCGGCGGTGCCGGCGTCCTTGAAGCGGTCGGTGCAGGCCTCGCTGTCGGACCGGAGCTGGACGATCATCTCTTCATGGAGCGCCAGCAGTTCGGACAACATGTGCTCCGCGCCCAGGCCCATCCCGGGATCGGCCGAGCAACGGGCCGCCTTGGTCAGATCGGTCCAGTTGCCGCGGGCGCCGACGCCGATGGCCCGGGCACGTTCGGCGACGTCATCGATCCACTGCGCAATCTGGCCATACTGCTCCTCAAACTGGAGATGGAGGCTGCGGAATTCGGGCCCCGTCACGTTCCAGTGGTAGTCGCGCGTTGTGGCATAGAGGACGTATTCGTCGGCGAGGAGCAGATTCAGCATCTGGCCCACTTCGAGCCGGGCTTCGTCGTTGAGTCCGATATTGGTTTTCATAGGAAGGTTGGGTTACGACTGCGGCTGCGGGGACACGTGAGGGCGCGCTTGGTTGGCGGTGCCGGGGGCGGGTTGAGCCGTGTGCATGCGCCGGCGGGAAGCGGCGTTGGCCGAGGCGGACGGATTGGTGACGTCGTGCAACAACTGCGGTTTGACCGGGCTCGGTGACGCAGTGGCACCGGCCGGGCGGTTCTTGATTTTCGGATGCATTTTTTTAAAAAAGAGAGGGTTGTAGCAGTGAATCGCGGAGACTCCGCGGACGAGGGAGGTGCGACCGCCGGGCGGGCGGTCGCCCGGGATCAGTTTCCAACCGTCATGTTGTTGCTGACCGATTTTACGCCCCGGACATCTTGGGCGAGTTTGGTGACCAAGGATTTCTCGGCATCGGATCCGGCGACACCGGTGATCACAATGACACCGTCGCTGGTCGTGGCCTTGGTCTTGAGTGCGCTGGTCGATTTGTGGCTAAGGAGCGCGTATTTCACCTGCGTGGTGATGGACGCGTCGTCGATCTTCTCGCCCAACGTTTCGGTCCCGGCGGGATTCGCCTTAACGACGATGTCATTCCTCACCGACTTCACCCAGTCGATCTCCTTGGCGTAGACTTCGGTGAGTTCCTTCTGCGCCATGTTGTGGGCGGTACCGGCCAGAGTGACCACACCGTCCTTCACGGTAACTGTGGTGTTGGCGGCGCTGACATTGCCCTTGACGAGCAGGCGGCTGCGAATCTTCAGGGCGATCCACGCATCCGAATGCTCGGGATAGTTGGGCTTAATCTTGATTTCGTTCTTCACGCTCGTGACGCCGGGCAGGTTTTCCACCGTGTCGGCCGCGAGCGCCTTGTCGTCTTTATCTTCCACGGTGCCAGTCAGGGTGACCACGCCGTCCTTAGCTTTAACTTTCACGTGATCCTCGAGAACCATGCGGTAGTTGTAAGAGGCCTTGGCGGCGGACTCGATTTTGCGGTCCGTTTCGTGCGAGGCGAAAAGCGCGATTGGGCTGGCCGTGAGAACAAGCAGTGCAGTGATATTTTTTAGTTTCATAGATTGAGAGGAGAAATCTACACGGTGTGCCGGCGGACAGATATGGGGCACTGACCTACCCGCAGACGTTTTTTGCGGGCCCGTGAAATCGGGCCGCCTTCGTCGGAGGCCGGGATGGCTTTCTCCGGCCAATCAAGCCCGCATCTGATCGAGTCTACGCGGGCTGAAACGGATTCTCTGCTGTATCCAAGAATAGGTTCATCGCAATTTTTCAGCCCGGTTTTCCGTCTGGATTCATGCCAAGAAACTCCGCGCCGGAACCGCAAACCGGCCGACACCGGGCGAATTCCAGAGCGATGGGCGTGCGGTTGAAGTCCGAGTGGTCCGGCGCCCCATCGACAACGTCAGGGGGCGGCGACTCGCGGCAACGTCGCCGCCGGCCGGGATGGGAGTGCGCTTGATGGAGCCGCCGTGGTCGGTGGCCTGTCCGGCGGCCCCCTCCTGCGCCCCTCGGTGGAAGATCGGTCAGTTTGGTGCGAAAATTCGCGGCGGTAAGAGGGCAAGGCGTGTTTCATGGGTCGATCCACCGGTGGGCGAACGCGCGGTCGACGCCCGTCCAACGGGGCCGGGGCGGGGCGCCGGCGGACCACCCTCGCCCGGATTTTTCACACTCAAATTGATTAAGTGTTTAGCCCAGAGGGCACGGAGCCAGGCCCACAGAGCCCACAG
>JBIKOK010000010.1:0-63005 GCA_044358025.1 Opitutaceae bacterium | reverse complement strand
CTCGTGAAGATCGACCGCATCAGTCATCACTCACGCGACCTGTCCGAACTCCACCTCTCCCCATGACCACTCGCTCTCGCACCCGCCGCCATCTGACCGCCGCCCTTTTCTTAGCCGCCCTCACCCTCGCACCCGTCGTCGCTTCCGCCGCCGACCCCGCCCTCCGCGCCGCCGTCGCCAAAAAAATCGCCGCCGAGTATCCTTCGCTTGAGGCCATCTACAAAGACCTGCACGCCCACCCCGAGCTTTCTTTCATGGAGACGCGCACCGCCGCCCTCGTCGCCAAAGAGCTCCGCTCGCTCGGTTTCGAGGTCACCGAGAAAGTCGGCAACACCGGCGTCGTCGCCGTCCTCAAAAACGGCCCGGGTAAAACGGTCCTCATCCGCGAGGACATGGATGCCCTCCCGCTCCTCGAAAAAACCGGCGTCCCCTACGCGAGCAAAGCCATCGTGAAAGACCTCGCCGGCAAAGATTCGCCCGCGATGCACGCCTGCGCGCACGACAGCCACGTCACCTCCCTCCTCGGCACCGCCCGCGTGCTCACCGCCTTCCGCGACCGTTGGTCCGGCACGCTCATCCTCATCGCCCAACCCGCCGAAGAGATCGGCGCCGGCGCCCTCGCGATGCTCACCGACGGCCTCTTCACGCGTTTCCCTGTGCCCGACTACGTCATCGGCATGCACGTCTGGGCCGGCCTCCCCGCCGGCACCGTGGCCTACGTCCCCGGCCCGGTCACCGCCAACGTCGACTCCATCGACATCCTCGTCCGCGGCGTCGGCGGCCACGGCTCGCGCCCGCACACCACCAAAGACCCCGTCGTCCTCGCGAGTGAGATCGTCCTCGCCCTCCAAACCATCGTCAGCCGCGAACTCGAACCCGGCACGCCCGCCGTCGTCACCGTCGGCACCTTCCACGGCGGCACCAAACGCAACATCATCTCCGACGAGGTGAAACTCGAACTCACCCTGCGCTCCTACGACGACGCCGTCGCCGCCCACCTCATCGCCTCGATCAAACGCATCGCCGAAAACCTCGCCCGCGCCGCCGGCGTCCCCTCCGACCGCCTGCCGGTCGTCACCGCCGCCGAAAACAACACCCCCGTTTGCTCCAACAACCCCGCCCTCACGCAGCGTCTCGTCGGCGTCTGGAACGACTGGCTCGGCGAAGCCAACGTCACGCTCGGCAAACCCCTCACCGTCGGCGAAGATTTCGCCCGTTATGGCCGGACCACCCACCGCGTTCCGATCTGCCTCTGGCTCGTCGGCGCCACCGCACCCGCCGAGATCGCCACCGCCCACCGCACGGGCGCCGTCCTCGCCTCCAACCACTCGCCGCTCTTCGCCCCGGTCCCCGAACCCACGCTGAAGGGCGCCATCACCTCGCTCAGCGCCGCCGCCCTCGACCTGCTCGCGAAAAAATAGCCCGCCTCCCGTGCCGCCAACCGGGGACACCCCCGCCCGTTCCTGCGCCGCCCGCACGGGCCTGCGTAATTCTGCCCGCTGAATAAACGCGCAAAGTGCTGGCGACTGTGATTAATTTCCCTCGTCGCAGACCCGTTTTACCCATGTCCCAACGTCGCCAACCCGGGTTCACCCTCGTCGAAATCATGATTGTCGTCGTGATTATCGGTATCCTCGCCGCTCTCGCGATCCCCGGTTTTCAGAAAATGCGCGTCGCTTCGCAGGACAAAGCGGTGCTCAACAACGCCCGCCAACTCGCCTCGGCCGCGGAACAATATTATCATGAAAGCGGCGTCGACTACGTCGATGTCGTCGACCTCGTCGGCGCGACCAACTATGTGAAGGCCCTCAACCCCGTCGCCAACGAGACCTACCCGACGACCCTCTATGCGGCGACCCCGATCACGATCGGCGGCGTCGCCGGCACGCGCACGATCACCTACAGTCCCTGATCCGCGGGCCCGCGTAATCTCGCTCCCTTCACCGCTCGCAACCGGCCCATTTCCATCCGCGCGCTTTCCGGCATTGTCCCGCGCCCGTTCCTCGCTTCACTCCGACCCATGCGAAGTTTTTTCTACCTGCTCCTCCTCGGCGTCTTCCTCGGCACGATCGCGCTCGTCGTCCGCTCCGGCATCTTCGCCCGCAGCAACCCCGGCCGCCCCATCAACGCCGCCATGCGCGAAGCGATGAACGCCAACCAGCCCCAGCTCAGCAGCGAAGACGCCAACCTCGTCGACCAAACTTACGGCAACGCCCGCAAAACCCCCTCCGGCCTCCGCTTCGTCGTGCGCGCCCCCGGCTCCGGCGGGACCACCCCGAAAATCGGCGACGAGGTCATCGCCCACTACGCCGGCCGCCTGCTCGACGGAACCGCCTTCGACAGCTCCTACCAACGCGGCGCCCCCTTCACCTTCCGCCTCGGCACCGGCGCCGTCATCAAAGGCTGGGACGAGGGCTTTCTCACCATGAAAAAAGGCGAGAAACGCACCCTGATCATTCCCCATTGGCTCGGCTACGGCGACAAAGGCTCCCCGCCCAAAATTCCCGGCAAAGCCACCCTCATCTTCGAAGTCGAACTGATCGACTGGCGCTGAGCCCACCCGCGCACCGCCCCGGGCGCACCGCCGCCGGCCGCCGCCTCGGTCCGCTGGACTAATCTCGGAACCGCGTCAGCGGCGCGGCCAGTCGGTCCAATCGTCCCGGGTCAAACAACCGCCACGCCGGCGGAGTCTCATCGTCGCTCTGTACCATCCCCAAACCCGCCGCGAGCAGCGCGCTCTTCGCCGCCTGACGCACCGGGCCGCGCGTCGGTTTTCCCCCGCCCACGCCAAGCGGCGGCGAAACGGGCACCGCCGGCACGGCCGGGGAAGGGCGGACTGGCATGGCTGCAGTCCCAGACCCACCATCGGGTCTCCGGCTCCAAACAATCTTCGGCTATTTTCTGCCGGAAAAAACGCCCTCCCGTGTCTCACAATCCGATCAAACTCCCGTTGCGTTTGATCCACCGCTCCGCGTCCTGCCAACCCGGACACACTTCCGCGACGCGCGCCCAAAAACGGTCCGAGTGGTTCATCTCCCTTAGGTGCATCAGCTCGTGGTAAATGATATAGTCGCGCACAAAATCCGGCGTCTGCACCAGCCGCCAGTTGAGCGATATGGTCCCGTTCGCCGAGCACGAGCCCCAGCGCGAACGCTGGTTGCGCACCGTCACGTGCTTCACGTCCATGCCCGTCACCGCGGCGAGTTCCCACGTGCGCCCCGGCAGCTCGATCTTGGCCCGCCGCGCAAAATGCGCTTCCAGCGTCGGCCGCAAATCCCCGTCAAACCGCGCCACGCGAAACACGTCCGCCGCCAGACACACTTGCGGCCGCTCGCCCTCCGCGGCCACGCGGATCTCCGTCAGTTCGCCCCGCCACAGCACCCGCGTGCCCGGCGTCCACACCTCCGCCGCCCGCGGCCGTTGCCGCTGCCGCTCGCGCGCCCGCTCCAGCCAGTCGCGGTGCTGCTCGACAAACCGCAGCGCCTCGCGCTCCGATCCCCGCGCCGGAATCGTCGCCACCGCCGTCCCGTCGCGCCGCAAGGTCAGCCGGTAGTTGTTCGCCCGCAGGCTGCGCTCAAACACGATGTCGCCCGGCGTCGCGACCACCGCCACCGCCTTGGCCACGGACACCGGCCGCGCGGTGGCCGGCGGCATCCGGTGCACGCCCGCCGCGGGGGTGAAAAACCCAAACAGGTCCTGTTGTCGCTCCTCGCTCACTTGGCCGCGCAGTGAAACGATTCGTCCGACCAGCGCCAGCGCATTGCGCGGCTTTCGCGCCCGACCCGACCGCTGCCCTGCGTCCTCGGACCGCGCACGCCATCGCCCAACGCGGCGTCACCCTCATCGAACTCAGCGTCGGGGTGTTCATCCTCAGCCTGCTCGCCGCCCTCGCGCTCCCCCACCCTGAAACGCCTGGCCCAAAAAGCCCGCGTCACCGTCGTCGCCACCGACCTCCGCACTTTCACCCCCGCCCGCCAGACCTGCAATCTGCAGAACGGCAAATGGCCCGCCGACGTCACTCCGGGCCTCCTGCCCAAGGCAATGGTCGGCGCCCTGCCCGCCGCGTTCATTCGCAAAACCCCGATCGGCGACAACTACGGCTGGGACCAAAAGTCGCCCCCAACGGCCTTCTCACCACAGCCGCCCTCACCTTCATCACCCCGGGGCGCGAACAAGCTCAGCGGCGACACCGCCCTCCTGACCGCCCTCGACCAAGCCCGCGACGACGGCAACCTCAACACCGGCAGCGTCCGCCGCGGTTCGACCCACGCCCTCGTCTCCATCATCGGGCGATGCACGTCACCTTTCGCGTCACGCTCGTTCAACTCACCGCCGACGCCACCGCGCTTGAGCCGCCCGATCACACCCCCCGCGAACTCCCCGAGTTGTCGCCCACGGCCCTCCGCCAGCTGCTTGAAAATTTCGTCCGGCTCGATACCGCCAACCTCCCCGCGCGAATCCCGCGTTCGTCCTCCGCCACCGCGGTCGCGGCCGGCGGGTCACCGCACCCGCCGAAATCAACACCGTCTTCACCGCCACCGCCGGCCCATACCCCACACCCGTTTCCCCCGGCAACGGCGTCCTCACCCTCACCACCACCGGCCATTTCGCGTTCGCCACCGTCGGACCCGACCGCCGCCCGCTCCCGACCACCTCGCGAAGAGCAGCCCCGCGCGGGTCGCCGCATCGGCCAACCCGGCCTCATCCCCACCGGCGGCCTCGTCGAAATCGTCGATCACGACCATCTTCGCTCCAACGACATCGTCTGGCATCGCTCCGCCGTTCCGCCCCGAGTTTTTCCGGCGCCACCGGTCCGCGCCCCGTCAACGCCGCGTCGTCCGCCGCAACCGCCACGCGTGCCACACCGTCGGCATCTCGCCGACATGCCACGGCACGAGGGCCGCGATCAGAATTTCCTCCGCGCCGCAGAGCACCAGGAGGGTCATCACGACGTGAAACGGCACGGCCGACCACTCCGCCAGCAGCGGAATCAGCGTCGGACCGCACGCCACCGCCAAAATCTTCGACGCCCACGTGTGGTAGCACGGCGCCCGCCCCAACCGCACAAATCCGTAGATCACCACGGCGAAAAACGCCACGAGCCCCGTCGCCACCCACGGCAGCTCACGCCGCATAATGTCGGGCCACAACAACGCGATTCCGGCAATCCCCGTGATCATCACCAGATAGTCGGCGAAACTGTCGAGCTTCCGCCCCAGTTCCGATTCCGCGTGCAGCCGCCGCGCCAAAAAACCGTCGAACGCGTCCGTGAGCAGCGCCGCGACCAGCAGTCCGACAAACCACGGCTTCGATCCGCCCACCGCGGTCAGCAGCACCGCCGGCATCAGCGCGATGCGCAGCGCACTCAGCAGATTGGGCACCTGGGAACGGATCACGGCCCAAGCCTGCCCGCCGTCTCACACCCGCACAAGTTCCCAACTCACCAATTTCCCTTTCTCCACCGTCAGCCACGCAAAGGTCGGCGCCACGCCGCGCGGCCGCGAGATGCACCCCGGATTGAGCCAACGCACTCCGCCCAGCACTTCGTCGCGCGGCACGTGCGTGTGCCCGTGCAACACCGCCTTCGCCCCCGGCGGCGCATCGCTCGGCGGAATGTGCGTCAGAAAAAACTTCACCCCCTCGCGCTCCAACCCGAGCTCCAACGGCCACGCGACGTGCTCGTCACAATTGCCCAACACCACGTGCAGCGGCGGACCGAGGAGTTCAAACTCCGCCAACACCGCCGGATCGCACACATCGCCCAGGTGCCAGATCTCGTCCGCCCCCGCGAGCCGCGCCGGCAACGTCGGCGGATACTTGTCGTGCGTGTCGGAAAAAACGGCAATGCGCATGGAGAAAACCCCACGCTGAAGCCGCCGCGCGCCATTTGACAGCGGTTTTTCTTCGTCGAGGCTTGCCGCGCCGTGCCGCTCCGCAACCTCGCCCTCGACTTCGACTCGTTCTTCGCCTCCGTCGAACAGCAGGACCGCCCCGAACTCCGCGGCCGACCCGTCGCCGTCGCCCCCGTCCTCGCCGAGTCCACCGGCCTCATCGCCGTCAGCGGCGAAGCCAAAAAACTCGGCCTCAAGCGCAACACCCGCGTCGCCGAGGCCCGCCGCCTCTGCCCCGGCCTCGTCGTCGTCGAATCGCGCCCCGAGGTCTACATCGACTACCACCGCCGCCTCAAAGCCATCATCGAGTCCTGCGTGCCCGTGAAAAAAGTGCAGTCCATCGACGAACTCGAATGCGAACTCACCGCCGATTTCACCGCCGACCCGGCACGCGCCCGCCAGCTCGCGCTCGCCATCAAGGCCAAAATCGCCCGCGAAGCCGGCGACCACCTGCGCTGCTCCATCGGCATCGGCCCGAACTGGTTTCTCGCCAAAGTCGCCTCCGACATGGAAAAACCTAACGGCCTCGTCGTCATCAACGACGCCGACATCCCGGGAAAACTCCTCCACCTTAAACTCACGGATTTCTGCGGCATCGGCGAAGCCATGGAGACCCGCCTCCGCGCCGCCGGCATCACCACTGTCGCGCAGCTCTACGCCACCGACGCCGCGCAGCTCCGCGCCGTCTGGGGCAGCGTCGAGGGAGCGCGTTTTCACGCGTGGATGAACGGCGGCCTGCAGGAGCGCGCGTTGGCCGAGCACAACACCATCGGCCACGCCCATGTCCTCCCTCCCGCCGGCCGCACCAGCGAGACCGCCCTCGCCGTCCTCCACCGCCTCCTCCAAAAAGCCGCCATGCGCCTCCGCCACACCGGCCACTACGCCGGCAGCCTGGGCGTATCCGTGCGCTACCGCGACGACACCCGCTGGCACGACGACCGCCACTTCAACGAGACGCAGGACACGCTCCATTTCACGCACGTGCTCAACTCCCTCTGGGCCGCCCGCCCCCGCGCCCATCTGCGGCTCGCGCCGCTCCAGGTCGGCATCGTGCTCGGCGATCTCCTCGAAAGCACCGCCCACACCGGCGACCTCTTCGGCGCCGAAACCGAAAACACCCGCACGCGCCTCCACTCCGCCGTCGACACGCTGAACAAAACCTTCGGCAAAAACTCCGTCTATTTCGGCGGCGCCCACGGCGCCACCGACTACGCCCCGATGCGCATCGCCTTCACCCGCATTCCCGATCCCGAACTCGAAGACATCGACCGCTCCCTCCAACGCCGCCTCAGACCCGTCCCGCCCCCGCCTCCGCCGCCCGACGATTCCCCCTCGATCTGACCCGGCCGCGCGGCACCTTCGCCACCCCCATTCCATGAAAATCCGTTCCCTCCCCGCCGTCGGATTATTCCTCTGCGCCCCGCTCGCCTTCGCCCAGCCCGACCGCGTCAACGGCCGCGCCTTCGCCACGCGCTCCCCGGTCCTCGGTCAACACGGCATGGTCTGCACCCGCCAGCCCCTCGCCTCGCAGATCGGCATCGATCGCCTCACCGCCGGCGGCTTCATGGAGCCCACCGGCAACGGCCGCGGCGGCGACCTCTTCCCCATCGTCTGAAACGCGAAGACCAAAAAACTTCACGGCTTCAACACCTCCAGCCGTTCGCCCCTCGGCCTTTCCCTCGACCAACTGAAAGCCTAACCCCACAAAAAATTTGGCAAACGCCCGCTTCGCCCTGTCCTAGATCCGGCCCTACGCCGCGCCGAGCCGGATTTTCCCGTCACCCACTACATCGCCTCCCGCTGGGCCATCGGCATCCGCCACGCCAAGCTCGACCAATTTCCCGGCGCCTTCCTCGACACGTTTGCCCCCGGCGGCCACCCACCCGCGGAGGGCCAAATTTTCAAGAACCTCGCGCTCGCCCGCAGGCTCACCGTGATCGGCGAACACGGCCGCGCCGCCGACGACCGCGGCGAAATCGCGGAAAACATCGCCGCCTTCATGCGCGCCAACGGCGGCTTCCTCCGCCGAGCGGATCTCGAAAAGCACACCGCCAGCTGGGTCGATCCCGTTTCCGCGAACGACCGCGGCTCCGACGTCTACGAGCTTCCGCCCAACAGCCACGGCATCGCCGCCCGCCAGATGCTCACGATCCTCGAGGGCTTCGCTCTCGCCACGCGGAGCAACCATTCCCCCGACGCCCTGCACACGCTCATCGAAGCCAAGACCCTCGCCTTCGAAGACCGCGCGAAATTCTACGCCGATCCTGCGTTCGACAAAAATCTCCCTCCCGGGCCTTCGCTCGAAAACCTACGCTGCCGAGCGCCGCAAACTCATCGGGGCTCGCGCCGCGAAGACCGACGACTCCGGCCATCCCGCCCTCCGCGACGGCGACTCCCTCTACCTCTGCACCGCCGACTCCGAGGACCATAGGGTCTCCCTCATCCAGTCCAACGACCGCGGCACGGGCAGCGGGATCGTCGTTCTCGGCTTCGCCTTCGCTTTTCAAGACCGCGGCGAGAGGTTCACCCTCGCGACCGGCCACGCCAACCTCTACGCCCCCGGCAAACGCCCGTTTCAAACCACAGCCCCGGTTTCGTCCTGAGGGCCGGCCAGCCCCGGCAGGCCTCCGGCGTCAGGGGCGGCGGCCTGCAGCCGCAGGGCCATGTCCAAGTCCTCGTCAACCAAATCGACTTCGGCATGAACCTCCAGGAAGCCGGCGACGCCGCGCGCTGGCAGCACGAGGACTCCGCCGAACCCACCGCCGAAAAAATGTGCGACGGCGGCTATGCGCAGGTGGAAAACGGCGTGCCCGACGAAGCGCAGCGCGCCCTCGTCCAGCGCGGTCACGATGTCCGCGCCGGCGACGGTGGCTTCGGCCGTTACCAGGCGATCCGCTGGGCCCCGGTGAACAAAGTCTACCGGGGCGCCAGCGAAAGCCGCAAAGACGGCTGCGCCATCGGCTATTGACGCGCCCAATCTTCGGCCAAACCCCACCCTTGACAGTCCCCGACCCCTCCGACACTTCTGACCCTCTTTTTCTACAAAAGTCATGCAACCTACATTCCGTCCGCACCGTAAGAAACGCGCCCGCAAGATTGGTTATCGCGCCCGTATGGCCACTCCCGGCGGACGCAAAGTCATCCGCGCCCGTCGCCTCAAAGGCCGCAAGCGCCTGACGGTCGTCTGAGCCGCGCTCGCCTTCGTTTGTCGCCACGCGCGTCCGCGCGTGGCGTCCGCCGACGAGCGCTCGCCGAGCCACGCCCCCATGCGTTTCCGCCCTGAGCAGCACCTGCGCCGCCAGAGCGACATCCGCGTCGTCCGCGAACACGGCCGCCGCTTGGATTGCCGCGCCTTCACCGTCTGGTGGAAACGCCGCGACCCCGCCGCCGATCTCGCCGTCCCACCCGGCTCGCCTCGCGTTTGCGTCGTCGCGTCCACCGCCGCCGTCGGCAACGCCGTGCGCCGCAACCGCGCCAAGCGCCGCCTCCGCGAAACCTTTCGCCAGCACCAGCACCTCGTGCCGGCCGGTTGCGACCTGATGCTCATCGCCCGCGCCGCCGCCCAACACGTGCCGATCGTCGAGCTGGGAAAAAAATTCACCGAAGCCTGCGCGCAAATCCCGCCGCCCCCCCCGTCGCCCACGCCATGACCGCGCGCCTGCTTACCGCTCTCGGTCTGCTCGCCCGCCTGCCCGCGCTCGCGTTGCTGGCGCTCATCGCTGTTTACCAACGCACCCTCTCGCCCGCGCTGCCCGTGCTGTTCGGACCGTCCTTCGGCTGTCGGTTCGCCCCCACGTGTTCGCACTACGCCGCCGATGCTGTCCGCGCCCGCGGCGCCCTCGTCGGCTCCGCGCTCGCCGTCGTGCGTCTCCTGAAGTGCACGCCATTGCACCCCGGCGGCCTCGATCCCGTCCCCCCGCGCCGCACACCCCGCTGCCACCGCGTCGCCGCCTGACCCGCCCCCGGCTCCGCTCCTCCTTTTCCCCGCGTCCCACGCGGCCTTCTCCCACACTCCCTTTCCCGTAATGGACAAAAAGAATACCGTCATCGGCGTGGCCCTCATCGCTGCCGCCATCGCCTACATGTTTTGGATGCAACAGTCGGCCCCGCCCGCCCCGCTGCCGTCCGCGGCGCCCGCCGCCCAGGCCGCCTCCGCCACTCCGGCGGCCGCGTCCGCTTCGGCCTCCGCCGCTCCCGCCGCCGTCGCCGCCCCCGCCGCCAATACCGCCTTCGCTTCGGCCCGCCCTGACTCCGCCGGCTCCACCGTCACCACCCTCGGCAACAGCTTCGTCGAAGTTCGCTTCACCGATTCCGGCGGCGCCATCCGCGATGTCGCCTTCAAGAAACACGATGCGAAGGACCGCCTCATCTACCCCGCCGAACTCAACGGCACCGCCCCCTTCGTCTTCAACGCCCTCCACGCCGACCCGATGCTCGCCTTCGTCGACTTCCCCGGCCTCGACCGCGGTACCCGCTTCCAACGCGTCTCGTCCTCCTCCACCGAGGTCGTTTACCGCGCCGTCCTCGACGGCCGCCTCGAAGTCACCCGCCGCTACACCCTCGCCCCCGACGAGAGCGACAAAACCGACCCCTACCAACTCCGCCACGAGACCACGATTCGCAACCTCTCCGACAAGACCGCCGCCCCCATGAAGGTCGCGCTCGCACTCGGCACCGCCGCCCCGACCAAAAAAGACGACGACGGCCTTCAACTGACTACGGGATACTCGACGGGGACCGACCAACACTTCGCGAAACGCGCCGATCTCGAGTCCAGCAGCGGCTTCTTCGGCCTCGGCGCCCACGAATCCAAACCCTCCGTCGTCAGCCCGGGCCCGGTCGCGTGGGCCGCGGTCAAAAATCAATTCTTCACCGCCATCCTCACGCCCGACGAACCGGGCGCCGGCCTCGTCACCCGCCGCGTCAAACTCCTCGCCGACCTCCCCGATGACAGCGTCACCGCCTACGGCATCGCCGGCGCCGCGCAATTCGACCTCAAGGCCCTCGCGCCCAACGCCGAGGTCAAGCTCGCCTCCAACTTCTACGTCGGCCCGAAGGAATACGCCCGCCTCGCCAAGGCCTCCGTCTTCAAACTCGACCAGGACAAGGTCATGGAGTTCGGCTTCTTCAAATATTTCAGCCAGATCCTCCTCACCCTGATGACGTGGATCCACGGGTTCGTCGGCAACTGGGGCGTCGCCATCATCCTCACCACGCTCACGCTGAAAACGATCTTCATCCCCTTCACCCTCGCCGCGTCGAAATCCGCCAAGCGCATGGCGAAACTCCAGCCCGAACTCCAGGCGCTCCGCGAGAAATTCAAGGACAACCCCCGCAAACAGCAGGAAGCCACCATGGCGCTGTTCAAGACCAACAAGGTCAACCCGGTCGGCGGCTGTCTCCCCATTCTCATTACGATCCCGTTCTTCATGGGCTTCTTCACCATGCTCCAGAGCACGGCCGAACTCCGCTTCTCCCCGTTCCTCTGGGCGCCCGACCTCGCGTCCGCCGACACCATCGGCCACGTCCTCGGTCTCCCCATCAACATCCTGCCGATCCTCATGGGCGCCACCATGGTCATCCAGATGCGCCTCACCCCAACGCCGTCGATGGATCCGACGCAGGCCAAGATGATGCAGTTCATGCCGATCATCTTCACCCTGTTTTGCTACACCTTCTCCTGCGCCCTCTCCCTCTACTCGACCGTCAACGGCCTCTTCACGATCGTCCAGCAGCTCGTGATCAACCGCATGAAGGAGCCCGAGCTCGCCCCCGCCGCCGCCCTCAGCCCCGCGGGCAAGCCGGTAAAGAACGTCACCCCGAAGAAAAAGTAGGGCCCGGGCCCCCGCCCCGCCCTCTGCGCCCGCCGCCGGTCCGGTCTCTCCGCTCTCAACGCTCCGCTCTCCCCCTTTCCTCCGATGGCCGGCCATAACAAGTGGTCCAAAGTCAAACGCGGCAAAGCCATCACCGATGGCCGCCGCAGCAAGGTCTTCTCCAGCCTGTCGCGCGACCTCACCCTCGCCGCGAAGGCTGGCGGCGGCGATCCCGACGGCAACGCCCGCCTCCGCACCCTCATCCTCAAGGCCCGCGAGGCCAATATGCCCGCCGACAACGTCGACCGCGCCATCCAGAAGGGCACCGGCGAACTCCCCGGCATCGTCTACGAGGAAATCACCTACGAGGGCTACGGCCCCGGCGGCGTCGCCTTCATCGTCCAGGCCACCACCGACAACAAAACCCGCGCCGCGAAAGACATCCGCGCCGCCTTCGCCCGCCACGACGGTAACCTCGCCAGCACCGGCGCCGTGTCCTTCCAGTTCCTCCACGCCGGCCAGTTCCTCGTCGCCCGCGACCAAATCGCCGAGGACGCCCTCATGGAAATCGCCCTCGAAGCCGGCGCCGACGACATCCTCACCAGCGACCAGGGCTACGAAATCCGCTGCGGCGTCCACGCCTTCGACAAGGTCGCCCACGCCCTCGAGCTCAAAGGCCTCAAGCCCGACAGCTCCGAAATTGCCTACATCCCCGTCACCACCGTCCCGGTGACTGATCTCGCCCTCGCGAAGTCCCTCGCGAAACTCCACGAAACCCTCGACGACCTGGACGACGTCCAGCACGTCTTCTCCAACGAAGAGATGGACGACGCCCTCAGCGCCGCCGCCCAAGCCTGATCGGTGGTCGCCCCCCGGCCGCCGCTCCTCCGCCGCCACCCGGCCCGCGCCCCGCGGGTCACCACCGGATTGATACCCCCAGCCATTGATTACTGGGCTTCCGGATCGGCGTGGCACGGGCGTCCCCGCCCGTGGGTTTGATCACGTTGTCTCGGGATCTTTGGCCGGCAGGTCTGGCGCTCGTCGCCGGGCCGCGCCCTGCCCGACGAGCGCCCGCCCGACAAAGTCCAGAACACAACCAACGTGGGTTCGAGTCTGCTGGGGTGCGGACGTTGGGATGGCCCGTTGGCCCTCGCGTCATAACCCCCGCCGCTCCCTTGCCTCCCGCCGTCCCCGGTGGTTCATTCGGCCGCCCGATGATTGACGAGATCGACCCCCTGCCCGCCGCCCCCCCCGCGGACGCAACGCCGCGCCACCTTGCGCCCGGCGAGGTCGGCCTCGTGGCGCCGCGTGATTTCGTCCATCCCAAACCCTTTTCTTTCCGCAGCGGTCAGACCCTCCCCGCCTTCACCCTCCGCTACGAAACCTACGGCACCCTCAACGCCACGCGCGACAACGCCGTCCTCATCTGCCACGCCCTCAGCGGCGACCATCACGCCGCCGGCTGGCACTCGCCGGCCGACAAAAAACCCGGCTGGTGGAACAACCTCATCGGCCCCGGCAAGGCCGTCGACACCCGCCGCTTCTTCGTCGTCTGCGCCAACGTCCTCGGCGGCTGCCAGGGCTCCACCGGCCCGTCCTCCCTCAACCCCGAGACCGGCCGCGCCTACGGCATCCAGTTTCCGTTCGTCACCATCGGCGACATGGTGCGCGCGCAAAAACTCCTCCTCGACCACCTCGGCGTCGCCGAGCTCCACACCGCCATCGGCGGTTCGATGGGCGGCATGCTCGCGTTGCGCTTCGCCACCGACTTCCCCCACTTCACCCGCCGCGTCCTCGCCATGGCCACCACCGGCCGCGAAAGCGCGCAGGCCATCGCCTTCAACGAGGTCGGCCGCCAGGCCATTATGCAGGACCCCGCGTGGAACCGCGGCGACTATGCCAAGGACGCCGGCCCGCGCGTCGGCCTCGCCATCGCCCGCATGATGGCCCACATCACCTACGTGTCCGACGCGTCGATGGACCGCAAATTCGGCCGCCGCAAAAAAGACACCGCCAACGGCGACGCCTACACGTTCGACGTCCAGTTCGAGGTCGAGGGCTACCTGCGCCATCAGGGCCAGAGCTTCATCAACCGCTTCGACGCCAACTCGTATCTCTACATCACGCGGGCCCTCGACCAGTTCGACCTCGCGCAATCGCACGGCTCACTCGAAAAAGCGTTCGCCCCCGTCGAGGCCGATGCGCTCATCGTCGGCTTCACCAGCGACTGGCTCTTCCCGCCCGAGCAAAACCGCCAGCTCGCCCTCGCCCTCCTCCGCGCCGGTAAACGCGCCAGCTACGCCGAACTCTCCACCGACCTCGGCCACGACTCCTTCCTGCTCGAATCCGAGGAACTCTACGGCCTCGTCCGCGGCTTCCTCGAACGCGACCAGCCCTACGTCTTCGACTATGCGATCTGACCCCCAGTCGCACGTCGCCTCCCCGAGGTGGAGCGCGTTGACCCCAACGCGCTTTCCCCTCCTCCGCGCTTTCGTAGGAGCGTCGCTCGTCGGCGCCCACTCGGTCCCCGCAGCATTTTTTCCCGTGTCTTCCGCGTGTTCCTTAGACCACGCCTCCGTCCCAGTCCCCGCGCCATGACCAAGCTCGTCGAAAAACGCACCGTGGATATGGAGATCATCGGCGATTGGGTCGAACCCGACACCCGCGTCCTCGACCTCGGCTGCGGCCCCGGCGTGCTCCTCGACTACCTTGTCCAGACGAAAAAAGTCTCCGCCATCGGCGTGGACCTCGATCTCGCCCGCATCACCGCCTGCGTGCGCCGCGGCCTCGCCGCGTATCAGGGAGACATGACGTCGTTCATGCGCGCGTTTCCCGACAAACATTTCGACCGCGTCATCTGCTCGCGTACCCTCCACGAGCTCGGCGACCCCACCGCCGTGATCGGCGAAGCCCTCCGCGTCGGCCGCGCCCTCACCGTCGGTTTCGTCAACCACGGCTACTGGAAAAACCGCGTCGACATGCTGATCCGCGGACGGAAATTGCGGAACCCCGTTTACACGACCGAGTGGTTCGAGAGCCGTCCTGCCAATCCGGTGACGATCGCCGACTTCGAGCACTTCTGCGCCGCGAAGGGCATCCGCATCGCCCGCCGCGCCCACCTCGCCGGCAACTGGCACTCCCCCTGCCGCGCCCTCCCCAACCTCTTCGCCGGCTACGCCCTCTACGACCTCGCCCGCTAATTCCATGAAACTCCTCCGCCTCGTCTCCACCCTCCTCGCCACCGCCAGCCTGCTCTTCGCCGCCGACGCGACGAAACTCACCCCCGCCCAAGCCGCCCAGCGCGTCGCCGCCGGCACCGCCGTCCTCGTCGATTGTCGCGAACCTTCCGAATGGGCCGACACCGGCGTCGCCGCCCCCGCCGTCCTGCTCGCCAAGAGCGATTTCGACGGCGCCCAAAAGGACTGGAAGCCCTTCCTCGCGAAAAATGCCGGCAAGGAAATCATTCTCTACTGCCGCAGCGGCGGACGCTCCGCCGAAGTCGCCGCCGCCCTCGCGGAAAAAGGCGTCAAGTCCGCCAACATCGGCGGCATCCGCGACTGGACCAAAGCCGGCCTGCCCACGCGCAAGGTCGACGCTCCGAAGTGACTCCTCCGACCGGAGCGGCGGTTTCCCCACCGCCGTCACATGACGCCCCCGCGGTTCGCCGAACCGGCGAATCACGCCCCGGCTCGCTTCGCCCTTGATCCCGCACTCGCATCGGTCCGCGGTTTTCCTCCCACCGACCCAGGGCGCCCAATTTGCCTAGCCCGCGCGCGCCCGCCGCGCTTTGCTGCCCCCGTGTCCGACCCTCTCGACTCCTCCGCCATCCCGCCCGAGCTCCGCGCCGCGCTCCGCCACTCGCCCGATAACGCCCCGCTGCTCGTCCACGTCGCCGACACGATTCTGAAAACCGGCGCCTACGCCGAAGCCGCCGCCCTCTTCAAACGCGCCCTCGCCCTCGCCCCCGCCAACACCACCGCGCGCCTCGGCCTCGCCGCCGCCTTCTTCCAGCAGGGCAAACCCGGCGCCGCCCTCGTCATCGTCGAGGACATGGTGAAACAACCCGACGCTCCCGCCCGCGCCTGGCTCCTCCACGCCCGGCTCTCCCTCCACGCCGGCGAGCCACGCCTCGCCGCCCGCCACTACCTCAAAGCCCGCGAGACCGACCCGCTCCTCACCGACCCCACCCTCGAGCAGGAACTCGCCCCCCATCTCCCCGCGCGCCCCGTCCCGCGCCCGCCCGCGCCGGCGCCGCCACGTCCGCCCGGCGCCGACGGGCCCCACCCGTTTTCCGCCGCCGACCCCGACGCGTCCGCCTCGAACCCGTTTTCGTCCGAGCCCGCCCGCGAACCGCTCCCCGCCGGCGAGCTCCCGCCGTCCGCCGACTCCGGCCTCGAACCCGAGCGCCCCGCCCTCACCTTCGCCGACGTCGGCGGCATGGAACGCGTGAAAGAAGAAGTGCGGATGAAAATCATCCTTCCGCTGCGCCAGCCCGAGCTGTTCAAAGCCTATGGCAAAAAAATCGGCGGCGGCATCCTCATGTATGGCCCGCCCGGCTGCGGGAAAACCTTCCTCGCCCGCGCCACCGCCGGCGAAGTCAAAGCCGGCTTCCTCAGCGTCGGCATCAGCGACGTCCTCGACCTGTGGATCGGCCAGAGCGAAAAAAACCTCCACGCCCTCTTCGCCCAGGCCCGCGCCCACCGCCCCTGCGTCCTCTTCTTCGACGAGGTCGACGCCCTCGGCGCCAACCGCACCGACATGCTCAAGTCCGGCGGCCGCCAGATCATCAACCAGTTTCTCTCCGAACTCGACGGCGTCGCCACCTCCAACGAGGGCGTCCTCATCCTCGCCGCCACCAACGCCCCCTGGCACCTCGACCCCGCCTTCCGCCGCCCCGGCCGCTTTGACCGTATCCTCTTTGTCCCTCCGCCCGACGCCCCCGCGCGCGCCGCGATTCTCCGCCTCCAGCTCAAGGGCAAACCCGTCGCCGAACTCGACTTCGACGCCCTCGCGAAAAAAACCGACGGCTACTCCGGCGCCGACCTCCAGGCCGTCGTCGACGTCGCCGTCGAGGAGAAACTCCGCGACGCCATGCGCACCGGAAAAATTCAGCCTGTCACCGGCCGGGATCTCCTCGAAGCCATCAAGCGTCAGAAACCCACCGTGCGCGACTGGTTCGAAACCGCCCGCAACCACGCCCTCTACGCCAATCAAAGCGGCCTCTACGACGACATCCTCGCCTATCTGAACATCAAGCAATGAGCGCCCACCTCGCCCGCGCCCAACTCCTCCTCGCGCAGTCCCGTCCCGCCGAGGCCGAGCGCGAGGTCATGCTGTCGCTCGCCGAGCAGCCCGACGATCCGTCCGCCCTCGCTGTCCTCGCCCTCAGCCGCAGCGAACAACGCAAAGCCCCCGCAGCTCTCGCCGCCGCGCAAACCGCCCTCGGCCTCGCCCCCGACAGCGCCTACCTCCACTACGTCCACGCCCTCACGCTCCACCGCGCCGACCGCGACGACGACGCGCGCACCGCCATCAACGAAGCCCTCCGCCTCGATCCCGCCGTCGCGGACCACTTCACGCTCCTCGCCTCCATTGAGCTCGCCTTGCGCCACTGGCCCGCCGCTCTCACCGCCGCCGAACAGGCCCTCGCGCTCAACCCCGAGCACGTCAACGCCGCCAACCTCCGCGCCATGGCCCTCGTGCGGCTCGGCCGCAAAGAAGAAGCCACCGCCACGATCGATTTCGCGCTCCACCGCGCCCCCGACAACGCCTTCTCCCACGCGAACCAGGGCTGGAATTGCCTCCATCGTAACGACCCGAAAAAAGCCCAGGAACACTTCCGCGAAGCCCTCCGCCTCGAACCAGATCTTGAATACGCCCGCCAGGGCATGCTCGAAGCCCTCAAGGCCCGCAACCCGGTCTACCGCGGCATGCTCGCCTACTTCCTCTGGATGGGCCGTCTCAGCCCGAAACTCCAGTGGGCGTTTATCATCGGCGTCTTTTTCGGCGGCCGCCTCGTGCGCGCCGCCGCCGCCGCCCAACCCGCTCTCGGCTGGGTGCTCTGGCCGCTCCTCGGCCTCTTCTACGTCTTCATCTATCTTTCGTGGACCGCCGGGCCGATGTTCAACCTCGTGCTCCGCTTCAACCGCTTCGGCCGTCACGTCCTCTCCCGCGACCAACGCACCGCGAGCAACTGGTTCGGCGGCGCCCTCCTCGCCGCCCTCGCGAGCGCCGGCTGGTGGCTCACGCGCCGCGACGATCTCGGGTTCCTCGCGCTGATCATCTTCGCCGTGCTCTCGATCTGCCTCGCCGCGACGTTCGCCCACACCGCGCGCCACCGCCTGATTCTCGCCGCCGCCACCACCGCGCTCACGCTCCTCGCCGTCACCCTCGTGGTCGCGCTCCTCCGCGAACACCCCGCCGCCGGCGACCTCAGCAGCGCCTTCGCCATCGGCTTCATCGCCGTCCAACTTCTGGCCAACACCCTCCGCAGCAAGTAGGCCGCCGGCTTGCCGGCGCTCCCTCCGCACGCGCCAGCGCGCGGCCCACGACCCTATCCCCGCCACCGCGCCAACCGCGCCGCGTGGATCACGCCCACGCAGTTCGAACCGTCGTCCGTGTGCAGCCAGTGCGGCTCCAACGCGGCAAATTCTTTGTCCATCGCCGCAACCAACCCGCCGACTTCGATCAACACGAGCCCCTCGTCCGTCAGCCGCGTCCGCGCCTGCCGCAGCAGCTTCCGGATAATCGCCAACCCATCGCCGCCGCCGTCGTGCGCCATCCGCGGCTCCGCCGCAAACTCCGGCGCCTGCGCGTCGACGTGCGCGCTCGGCTCGTAGGGCGGATTGCTCACAATCACATCGTAGCGGACCTCCGGCACCGCGTCGAACACGTCGCTCGCCCACAGCTTCACCCGCTTCGTCAGGCCGTGTGCGGCCACGTTGATCTTCGCCACGTCCAGCGCATCCGCCGACAAATCCAACGCATCCACCTTCGCCCGCGGAAAATGCTGCGCCAACAAAATCGCGAGACACCCCGACCCCGTGCAGACATCCGCCACCCGCCGCACTTTCTCCGGCGCCCGCAGCCACGCATCGAGCTGCTGCGCGATGATCTCCCCAAAATAGCTCCGCGGAATGATCACGCGTTCGTCGACGTAAAACCGCTGCCCGTCCAGCCACGCCTCGCGCGTGAGATACGCCGCCGGCACCCGGTCCATCGCCCGCCGCCGCAAAATCTCCTCGACCGCCGCGCCCTGCGCCACCGTCAGTTTTTTCTTCAGCACCCGCGCCTCGCTGTCGAGCGGCAGCTGCAGCGCCGTCAGCAACAAATACAGCGCCTCATCGTGCGCGTTCGTCGCGACCTGCCCCAGCGCGAGCTTCTCCCGCGCATAGAGCTTCTCCGCAAATTTCAACCAGTCGCCCAGCGTCACCGGCCGCGCCCCGCGCCGCACCCAACCGCCCTCCGCCCCCGGCGTTCGCGTCGCACTCATCGCATCGCCAGGATGATGACTTCGTAAATCTTCGCGAACGGCAGCGCCACCAGCGCGATCAGGAAACCGAGCGCGGTTCGCACCGGCGGGATGTTGATCGCGATCATGAACACCAGGCCGCTCCACCGCGCCACCTGCCCAAACCGCTCTTCCGAAATAAAGCCCCAGTGCCGCAACAGCATCGCGCCGGGCAACGGCGGGACCGGCAGCAGATCGAGCACGATCAGCATCGCATTGATCCCGATCAGCGTGACGAAAATCTCCGCCGACTGTTGGCTCGCCGCATAGAGCATCCCACCCGCAATCGCCGAGCCCAGCGCCAACAAAACGCTCGTCCCGCACCCCGCCAGCTGCGTGAAGAGATAGTGCCGCTCCGGACTCCGGAAGTTCGCTGAATTGATCGGCACCGGATTGGTCCAAGCCAGGAAGAAGTTGATCTGCCCCAGCCGCGGCTGGAGGAAAAAAATACAGATCAGCGGCAGAATCACCGAGCCCAGCAGGTCGAGGTGCGGCACCGGATAAAGCGTCACGCGCCCCTCGTCGCGCGGCGTGTGGTCGCCCAGCCGGTCAGCCAGCCACGCCTGCGAAAACGCGCGCAACACCAGGCACGCGATGAGCAGCAGGTAAAAAATCAGCCCGGCCCGCAGGTCTGCGGGAGTAATACCAAGATCCATAGCGCTCACTTCTTCGCGGTTTCCGCGAGCTGGGCAACGAGCTTTTGCTTCTGCCCCTGCAACGCCGGCTCGTCCACGGTCACGATCAGCGTCCGCGCGTGGTCCGGCTTGCCCTGCTTGATCAGCACATTCGCCGCGTGCAACCGCATCGTCTGCCGCTCCACCGGCGTCTGCGCCTTGTCCTCCAGCGCCGCCCAGACCTTCAGCGCCGCGTTCCAGTCGGGCTTGGCCAAATCGTAAAACGACTCCGCGTAGCGGTAGGCCAACTCAAAGCGCTCCGGCGCCAGCTCGGCCGCCCGCTTGAATCCGTTGGCCATCGCCTCGTCCAGCGCCGCCCGCGTCCACTCGCCGCTGCGCAGAAAATCGTCGCGCGCCTCCACCAGCAGGGTCGCCAACTGGTAGTGGTAGATTGGCTCGTTCGGCGCGAGTTTGATCGCCGCCAGAAAATACGGCGCCGCGTCGAGCGGCTTGCCCTCCTCGGCCAGATAGCCGCCGAGCTGGTTTTTCACAAAGGGGATGTCGCTGTCGAGCTGGTTGGCCTTGAGCAACATCGCCGCCGCCTCCTTGCGCATCCCCACTTTCCCCAGCAGCCCGCCATAGGCCGCCGCCGCGAGCGCGAACTTCGGGTTGTCCCGCAACAGCCGCTCGTACTCGTGCGTCAGCGACTGCACCTGCGTGCGAAACGCCTCCGGATCGAGCTTGTCGCCCTGCTTCTCCGCCTCCGCAAAAAGCTCCCGCTGCTTCTCCGCGATATTTTTCAGCGTCCGCTCCGCCATCGTCTCATTCTCGGCCGCGCACAACGGATTCAAGGCCACGAGGGCGACCGCCAGAGAGAGGAAAATGGATTTCATGCGTGCGATGCGACACTCTCGACCACCCAAGGTGCCGGTGCCAACCCGGAATCTTCCCCTCCCCGCCCGCCGCCGGCCCCACTTTCGCTCCACGCCCCTTCACGCGGGCCGTGGCCGCTGCTCCGGCGGCTCGGCCAGCGCGTGCCAGTCCTCGAGCACCACGCCGAAAAACTCCGCAGCATTCTGCGCTCCGCTCTCGTGCACCCAGACCGTGGTTTCGGCGACCACGGCCGTGAAGCCAGCGTCGGCGCCGAAACGATCGTCTCCGGCCCCTTCCTCCGCGTCGGCGTCATCGTCGTCCGCCTCGGCGTCGCCGGGGCTCGCCCCCGCCGGCGCCGGTGCGGGCGGGAAAAACGCCGCCGGGTCGATCGGCCGGCCGTCCTGCTGCTGGAGGCGCCACCGGTGTTCGCGTTCCAAAAACTCCCGGTGCTCCCGCCGCCGTTGCTGCATCGCGTCCCCTTCCTCGCGCCCGGGTTCGCTGTCGCAGGTCTCCCCGCCGCCGTCACGCGCTTCGAGTTCTTCGAGGTCCTCGCTCAAATCGCCATGGGGCTCGACCACGAGCAGGATTTCCCAGGGATAACGCGCCGCGGCCGCCGTCTGGCGCACCGCGGTGACGACTTCGCCCACGTGCAAAATATCCTGATACCGGCGCAACGTGAGTTCGCCCCGGCCGGCGACCCAGACGTTCAGCCGGCCCCAGCCCGGCGCGAGAAACGCCCCCAGCCGGAGCGCGACCTCGCGTGCGAACCAGCCTCCCTCCGCCGGAGCGGGCAGGGGATCGTCCCCGAACCCTTCCTTCCGCGGATCCCGGTCGTCGGACGCTTCCCTCCGGCCCGCCCGAAAATCCGCCCGCTGCGGATCGTAACGGAACCATCGCACGCTCCCGAGCGCCCGCGGCTCCGCCAATCGGTAGCTCGCCTCGTCCACCAGCCCCAGCGCGGCGTTGAGGGTGCCGAGCTCGGTCGCGAGCACGGCACAGCGCCGCGCCAACACCTGACGCAGCGACGGCGAATCTGCGAGCGGCGCGAGATCGAGCCCGTGTTCGCGCTCCAGCTCCAGGGTGCGCAGCCGCGGCATCCGGGCCACCGGCGCGAGGTCGAAAAACCGCTCGCCGCCCAGTCTCAGCGTCCGCACCTCGCCCAGCTCCGCCAACGGCCCGAGGTCCGCAAACGGACCGCACACGTCGAGTTCGCGCAACCGCGCGCAGCGCTCGATCCCGCGCAAACCCGCCACCCCGTCGACACTCAGCCACCGCACCTTCGGCATCGTCGGCAAATCCCGCCCCTCGCGCACCGGCGTGGACCACTGCCAGTGACTGCGCAGCCACGCCCTCTCCACCACCGGCAACGCCCCGACGTCCTGCAGGGCGAGCAGATTGCCGCGGTAGGACAGTGTCTTCAGCGCCGGCAGGGCGCCGAGCGCGCCCGCCGCCGGCCATGGCGCGCCAAGATCCAGCGACACCTCCGTCAGGCCCGGCAACTCGGCCAGTGCCCCCAAATCGACGAGTGTTTCGTCCCGCAATTTCAGCCGGCTCAACTCCCGCAGTCCGACCAGCGCCCCCAGATCGGACAGCTCACTGATCAGCTCGATGCCCGTGAGCTGGGGGAAAAACTGCAGCGCCGCGAGGTCGCTCACCGGCCGGTCCTCGCCGCCATCGGCCCCATTTCTGAGTTCCTTGATTTCGCCCCACTCCGCCCCGACGAGATCGAGGGCCGCGGGCGACAGCACCGGCCGGTAAGCCGGATTCAATTTCCGCCGCTTCTGCCGCTTGCGGGTCGCCTCGAAGTCGCGGGCGTAAATCTTCTGCCGCCGGTCCCGCACCGCCTGCGCCGCCTCGACGAAAAGCTCCGCGGTGTAGAGCTCGTCGCCGGTGCGCGCCGGATCGAGCGCCCACGTGCGAAACTGTGCGGATAACGTCATGCTGCCTCGCCCCGCATTCGTCGACGCGATCCGCCACCGTGCCAAGCCCGAAAATGCCGCTTCAACCGACGCTGCCCGCGTAAACATTCATCCGTTCGCCGCGCAAAAACCCCACGAGCGTCTGGCCGCTTTCCCGCGCGAAGTCCACCGCCGCACTCGTCGGCGCCGAGATCGCCCCCACGCACGGCACGCCGGCCGCCAGCGCCTTCTGCATGATCTCGAAACTCACCCGCCCGCTCACCAGCAAAATCCGCCCGCCCAACGGCAACCGCTCCGCGAAAAACGCGTGGCCCACGATCTTGTCGAGCGCGTTGTGCCGCCCCACGTCCTCCCGCACCACCACGAGCGCGCCGTCGGCTTCGAACAACCCGCTCGCGTGCAGCCCCCCCGTCGCCGCAAAGCCCGCCTGCGCCGCCCGCAACCGCTCCGGCAACGCCGCCAGCACCGCGCGCCGCGCCACCAACGGCTCCGCGATCGCCGGAAACTGCCCGCGCACCGCCGCGATGCTCGCCTTGCTGCACATCCCGCAGCTCGACGAGGTGAACACATTCCGCGTGAGCCGCGACCAGTCCACCGCGACCCCCGGCGCCAGCACCACATCGAGAATATTCTCCGCCGGCTCCCGCTCCTCCCCGCCGCAATACACCATGTCCAGCACCTCCTCCCGCCGCCGCAGAAGCCCCTCGGTCACCAAAAATCCCGCCGCCAGCTCCCGGTCGTGCCCCGGCGTGCGCATCACCACCGCCACACTCCGCCCACCCACGCGAATCTCCAACGGCTCTTCCACCGCGACCGTGTCGTCCGCCCGCGCGCCTGCACCCGGCCCTTCGTGACGCCGCAGCGTCACCCGACGCGTAGATTTTTCGGACCCCATCGGCCCAGAAAAGGGAATTGGACTGGCGCAGCCACATTTTTTGCGCCCGTGTTCATGCGCACACATGAACACCCCGCCGCCCGCCCAGCCCCACGCTCCCCTCCCCGGCCGCGGCGCGCACACCAATCCGCCCAACCGCTTCGCGCCCCTCCTCCTCACCCCCGACCCCGACAACCCCGACGCGTTTTCCGCCGATCCCGCCGACCGCCCCCTCCCGCGCACGCAGTTCTTCGTCGACGGCACCGCATCCCTCCTCACGAAAAACGACAGCCCCGACATCCCGTTCACCGTCGGCCTGAATCCCTACCGCGGCTGCGAACACGGCTGCGCCTACTGCTTCGCCCGCCCCTACCACGAATACCTCGGCTGGAGCAGCGGCCTCGATTTCGAGACGAAAATCATGGTGAAGACCCGCGCGCCCGAACTCCTCCGCCGCGAACTCTCCTCGCCGCCATGGGAACCGCAGAGCATCGCGATGAGCGGGGTCACCGACTGCTACCAACCCGCCGAGCGCCACTTTCGCGTCACCCGCGGCTGCCTCGAGGTCTGCGCCGAGTTTCGCCAACCCATCTCCATCGTCACCAAAAACGCCCTCGTCACCCGCGACCGCGACCTCCTCGCCGAACTCGCCCGCCACCAGGCCACCGCCGTCTATGTGTCGATCACGACGCTCGACCCGGACCTCGCCGGTAAACTCGAGCCCCGCGCCTCCCGCCCCGCCGCCCGCCTCCGCGCCATCCGCGAGCTGACGGCCGCCGGCATTCCCGTCGGCGTCATGGTCGCCCCCGTCCTCCCCGGTCTCACCGACCATGAAATGCCCGCCATTCTCGACGCCGCGGCCACCGCCGGCGCGACCCGCGCCGGCTACATCGTCCTCCGCCTCCCGCACGCCGTGAAAGACGTGTTTCTCCAATGGCTCGACGACCACGCCCCCACAAAAAAAGCCCGTATCCTCGACCGCCTCCGCCAACTCCGCGGCGGCCAGCTCAACGTCAGCGAATGGGGCACCCGCCTGAAAGGCGAAGGCCTCTTCGCCGACCAGATCCGCGACCTCTTCCGCGCCACCACCCGCCGCGCCGGCCTCAACGAGGAACGCCACCCGCTTTCCACCGCCGCCTTCCGCCGCCCCGGCGGCGAGCAACTCTCGCTCTTCTGAGTCCCGCGGCATCCTCCCCGTCTGGGTTTGCGTTTGCTCTCAGCGCCCTTCTTTCCGTTTCCCTTTCCCTCTCACTTTCCGGCTCCCTTTCCCTCCCCCTTTCCCTTCAAACTTCCCGCGATGTGCACCCGCTACGTTCTCCTCGAACCACACTACCGCGACATCCTCGCGCGCCTCGGGATCGGCGCGCCCGCCGAATTCCTCTCCCGCTACAACATCGCGCCCAACACCGCTATCCCCGTCGTGCGCCGCTCCCCCCTCTCGGCCAACCCTGAGTCCGCCTTCCTCCGCTGGGGCCTCGTCCCGGCCTGGGCCAAATCCGCCGACGGCCCGCCCCTCGTCAACGCCCGCGCCGACACCGTCGCCGTCAAACCCACCTTCCGCGACGCCCTCCGCTCCCGCCGCTGCCTCCTCCCCGCCTCCGGTTTCTACGAATGGGAAACCGTCGGCCGCGCGAAAAAACCCTGGCTCTTCCGCCGCCCCGACGAACACCCCTTCGCCTTCGCCGGCCTCTGGGACCGCTGGCACGCGCCCGACGGCAGCGTGCGCGAAACCTGCGCCTTCATCACCGGCGAGCCCAACGCCCTCATGCGCCCGATCCACAACCGTATGCCCGTGATTCTCACCGCGGAGACCTACGGCGCCTGGCTCGATCCCGCCCTCACCGAACCCGCCCAACTCGCACCGCTCCTGCGCGTCCCGCCCGACGACACCGTCACGAAATTCGCCGTCAGTACCTACGTCAGCAACGTCCGCCACGAGGGCCCCGCCTGTCTCGCGCCCGCCGGCGACGACGAAAAACCCTCTCCCTCCGCCGACGGCCCCCAGCTCTCGCTCGGGTTTTAGTTTTCGGCGAACCGCCTTGTCCGCCGCCGGTCCGTCTGCGATCACCTTCCGACCTTCCCTTGAATCTTCTCGACCGCCACATCTTCAAAAGCGTGCTGTTCTCCTGCGCGGCGGCGGTCGGACTTTTTGCGTTCGTCCTGATTCTCGGCAACGCCGTCAAGGACCTCCTCGGCTACGTCCTCGCCGACCAGCTCTCCCTCGGCACCTTCGCCCGCCTCGTCGGCCTCCTCGTCCCGTTTGTCATCTCCTTCGCCCTCCCCATGGGCATGCTCACCGGCGTCCTCCTCACCCTCGGCCGCCTCTCCGCCGACAGCGAAATCACCGCCATGCGCGCCGCGGGCCTCAGCCTCTTCCGCATCGCCCGCCCCGTCCTCATCATCGGCGTCCTCGGCACCGGCCTCGGCCTCTACGTCAACTTCGACTCCATGCCGCGCGCCCGCGTCCAATACCACCAGGAACTCGCCGCCGCCATCCGCGCCAACCCCCTCAGCTTCATCGTCCCCAAAACCTTCATCCGCGAATTCCCCGGCTTTGTCGTCTACGTCGGCGACAAACAGGGCGCCGTCATGCGCGATTTCTGGCTCTGGAAACTCGACCCCGAACGCCGCGTCACCCAGTTCGTGCGCGCCGAGTCCGGCCGCTTCGACTACGACGACGCCACCCACGAGCTCATCCTCACGCTCACCCGCGCCCAGGTCGAAACCCGCGAATCGCGGACCCCCGAGCTCTTCGCCGAGGCCCAGCTCGTCGGCTCGTTCGAACGCTCCGAACCCGTCCGCCTCTCGCTCGACCGCCTCTACAACCGCTCCGGCGGCGTGCAGCAAAAGCTGAAATGGATGACCTACTCCGAGCTCCAACGTGAGCAAGCCCGCGTCGCCGCCGAACCCATCGCCCCCGGCCGGGCGAAAGACCACGTCCGCGCCGAAATGAACGTCCAGCTCACGATCCAGGAAAAATACACGTTGTCGCTGTCCGTCCTCGCCTTCGCCCTCGTCGGCGTGCCCCTCGGCATCAGCGTCTCGCGCCGCGAAACCAGCGCCAACCTCGGCGTCGCCGTCGGCCTCGCCCTCGGTTACTATCTTCTCCTGGTCATGGTCGGCTGGCTCGACCGGCACCCCGAATATCGCCCCGACCTCCTGCTCTGGCTGCCCAACGCGATCTTCTTCGCCCTCGGCGTCTGGCTCTTCCGCCGGATCGAAAAATAGCCCGCCTCACGCCGCCTGCACCGCGACGACGCCCGAGCGCCCGTCGATTTCCCCCATCGTCTGGTCGCGCACCGGAATCGCCGCCCGGTTCGCCCACAGCTCCCGCGCGTAATCCTCCATGCGGACAAACTCCACCCCGGCCGCCCGACACGCCGCCAACAGATCCTGAAACAGCCCGCGCCGCCCCATCCCCTCGATCTCCGCGTGCAGCGTGAACACGTGGGTGCGCGCCGCCTCCGCCTTCATCAGATTCAGATAATGCGCGACGATCTTGTCGTCCGGATATTCGGGCCGCCCCATCAGCTCGTCGAACGTCGGCAGCGTGCTCGGAATCTCCAGCGTCTTGAACACTCTCCCGCCGATGCGCGGAAAAAACGGCGCCCCGCCCCGCGTATCGCTCCCATAGAGCAGAGCCGCCTCGTCGTAAACTTCCCGGCTTGTCGCGTTGCTCTGCCAGCCCGGCGCCCCCGCCGTCCGGGCCTCGCTCCCGAAAATCCGCACAAACTCCGCGCGGGCCGCGCCAAACTCCCCGCGCACCTCTTCGAGCGACATGCGCTCTAAATAGTCCTGCCAACGGTAATGGTTGTGACAGTGGATCCCCACTTCGTACCCCGCCTCGCGCACGCTCCGCATCACCGCCGTGTTGCGCCGCCCGATGTGCGGCGCGGGCAGCAGCGTGCCGTTGAGCAGCGTCCGCACCCCGTAGATCTGGACGACGCTCGTCCGGCTCACCTTCTGGAAAAACCCCGGCCGAAACACGCGACTGATCGCCCGCCCGGTCTGGTCCGGCCCGAGTGAAAACAGGAAACACGCCGGCGCCCCGACCGCGCGGCAGTCCGCCACCAAATTCGGCACGCCCTCCCGCGTACCGCGGTCGGTGTCGACATCCACTTTGAGGGCAAGACGCATGGGGTTTGTCACTGCGAGGGAGGCTGGGCGACCGCGGCAATCCATCCGGATTTATCCCCGCGGCCCGTCCTGCCGCCGCCTCGCCTCACTCCAGCTGATAATCCTTGTGCGCAAGGTGGTAATCCAGCGTCAGCTTGATCGCCTTCTTCAGGCCGACCTTCGGCGTCCAGCCGAGGTGTTTTTTCGCCGCCGCGATCGAGGGCACGCGCTTCTGGATATCCTGATAGTATTTCCCGAAATACTGGCCCGACGGCACGACCACCGTCTTCGCGGCCTTCACGTGCTCCGCATAGTCCGGGTAGTCCTTGAACGCCGTGATGATCAGCTTCGCGAGCTCCGCGACGCTCACGTCGTTCTTCGGATTGCCGAGATTGAAGATCTGCCGCGAGGCACAGCCGTCCTTGTTCTCGATGATGCGCAGCAGTGCGTCGACGCCGTCGTCGATGAACGTGAACGAACGGCTCTGCTTGCCGCCGTCGACGAGTTGCAGCGGCTTCTTGAAAATCACGTTCGAGATGAACTGCGTGAACAGCCGCGAACTGCCCTCCTTCGGCTCCATCACATCGTCGAGCTGCGGCCCGATCCAGTTGAACGGCCGGAACAGCGTATAGTCGACGTTGTCGCGCACGCCGTAGGCGTAAATCACGCGGTCCAGCAGCTGCTTCGAGCACGCGTAAATCCAGCGCTGCCGCTCGATCGGTCCGTAGACCAGACTCGTCGTCGCCTCGTCGAGCTTGGCGTCGGTGCTCATCCCGTAGACTTCGGACGTGGACGGAAAAATGATGCGCTTTTTGTATTTCGCACAGTAGCGCACCACGGCGAGGTTGGCCTCGAAATCCAGTTCGAAGACGCGCAGCGGGTCCTTCACGTACTGGATCGGATTCGCGATTGCGACGAGCGGGATGACCGCGTCGCACTTCTTCACGTGATACTCGATGTACTCCTTGTTGATCGTGATGTCGCCCTCGACGAACTTGAAGCGCGGGTTGCCCAGGCTGTCCTCCAGCTTGTGGGAGCCGATGTCCATGCCGTAGACCTCCCAGTCTTTCTGCTTGAGGATGGCGCGCGTGAGCGAACTGCCGATGAAACCGTTGGCACCGAGAATGAGGACTTTGAGAGGCATCGCACCCAGCTTGCGCCCCAGCCCGGGCACGGAAAGCACGAAAAACGGCTTCCCGGCGAATGCCGCGGACATCGGCGAGCCATTGGCGAAAATCCCCCAAGCGATTTACTCCGCCCATCCGCCGCTCTTGGCGGTCGAACGAGCCGCTCCGCGATGCACCCCAAATTCACGGTCTATCCCTTGCTGGCCTGGCTCGCCTTCGGGGGCGGGTCGACCCCCGCGCACGCCCGGGAATTTTCCGCTCAGCTCGGCGCCACCGGCTCGGAGCTGGCGCTATCCTCCCGCTATTCGTGGCAACTCGATTACCGCGAATCTCTCCACCGAAACCTCGCCTGGTCGGTTGCCTGGATCAACGAAGGTCACGAGCTCAGCCACCATCGCGACGGCATCGCCGCCCAAATGTGGGCCGTGCTCCCGTTTCGCTCCGAGACCTTTTCCCTCTCCTTCGGAGCCGGGGCCTATCACTACTTCGATACCGAGCTGCGGCCCGACGGCGCCACGGTCAACTCTCACGGCTGGACCCCAGCCTACAGCCTCGCCGCCACCTACTCCATGCGTTCCCCGTGGTTCCTGCGCCTCACCGCCCACCGCATCAACCGCGCCAAGGGCCTCGAAACCCACTCCGTCGTCGCCGGCCTCGGTTACACGTTCGGAGAACAGCGCACCCGCACCCGCGTGACCTCAAAATCCCTCACCACCGATCACGAGCTCACCGTTTTCCTCGGCCAAAGTGTCGTCAACACCGCCGCGTCCGAAGCCGCCCTCGCCACCGCGATCGAGTTTCGTTCCGGCCTGTCGCCGCACGTCGAATGGTCCGCATCGTGGCTCAACGAGGGCGCCCCGCAGATCATCCGCCGCCACGGTTTCGCGACCCAGCTTTGGCTCGTCGAAACGTTTCTCGAAAAAAACCTGACCCTCGGCCTCGGCGTGGGCCCCTACCTCCTCTTCGAGCGCAAACACCCGCCCGTCGCCGGCCAGGACAACCCGCGCAACCTCGCCGGCCTCGTTTCACCCTCCGCCACCCTCCGCCTCACCGAACACTGGCAGTCGCGCCTCACGTGGAATCGGGTCGTCAGCACCTACAACCGCGACGCCGATATCTTCCTCCTCGGCCTCGGCTACCGCTGGGGTGACGGCCGGTGATTGCCTGAGAGCACGGGCCACCGGCCCGCACGCTCGATCACGGCGCAGCGTCGGTTCCCTACAAGACCTGTCCGACCTGCAACGCCACCGCAGGAGCACCGCGCCACTCCGTCTGCGTCAACTCCAGCGCGCCGCCGCCCGTCGCCACCACGAGCGGTGCGACCGACAGAATCTCTCCGGCCGCACTGGGCTGCCCGGACACCGCCCGCGTCGCCGGCGTGTCCGTCTCCGCCCACCACACCATCAGCCGCGCACCTCCGACCTCGGTAAACGCCCCCGGATACGGATCCGTCACCGCGCGGATCAGGTTGAAAATCTGCGTGCTCGTCTGCGTCCAAAGAATGCGGCCGTCCTCGGGTTTGCGCCCGCCGAAGTAATTGGCCTGCGCCTCGTCCTGCGGCGTCTCCTTCACGGTGCCGGCGAGCAGCGCGTCGATCTGCCGCGCCAACACCCGCGGGGCACAGGGGAGCACTTTGCGAAACGCCTGCTCCGCCGTGTCGCGCGGGCCGATGTCTGCGCCGTCCTGATCGACCACCGCACCCGCGTCGGCGGATTTGACCATCCGGTGCAGCGTCATGCCGATGCGCGGTTCGCCGTGCAGCACCGCCCAGTTGATCGGGGCCCGGCCGCGATATTTCGGGAGCAGCGAGCCGTGCAGGTTCCACGCCCCGAGCGGCGGCAGGGCGAGGATCTTGGTGCCGATCATGTGCCGGTAGTAGACCGACAGGATCAGATCGGGCTGCAGCGCCGCGATCTTCTCACGCCACTCCGGCGTGTTCACCGACTCCGGCGTAAAAACCGGAATCCCCTTTTCGCGCGCGGCCACCGCCGGCGTCTTGAACCAGATTTTCTCCGCGGGATTGTCCTCGTGCGTGATCAGGGCGACGACGTTGTCGCCCCGTTCCAACAGCAGCGACAGACAGGCGTAGCCGACTTCACTGTAACCGAAAAACAGGATGCGGGGTTGGGCGCTCATGCGGGCTTCGTCTCCAGGGTCTCGCGCACGTGGTAACGCTGCCGGGCGCGCACGACCTGGTAGGTGCGACCGACGTATTCGCCGATCAGGCCGATGCCGAGCAACGCCACGCTCATCAGGAAAAACAGCACGCCAAACAGCGTAAACAAACCCTCGGCCGCCGTGTAGTCGAAGAACGCCCGGCGGATCGCCAGCACGAGCACAAAGAGCCCGCTGCCAGCACAACAGGCCATCGCGAACATCGTGAAATACTGCAGCGGCGCGATCGAGAAGCCCGTGATCAGGTCGAAGTTGAGCCGGATCAGGCTGTAGAACGAGTAGTTCGACACGCCCGCATGCCGCTCCTCGTGCTTCACCCCGACCTCGGTCGGATTGCCGGAAAAACTATAGGCCAACGCGGGAATGAACGTGTTGATCGCCCCGCTCCGCACGATCGCGTCGATGATCGGCCGGCCGTAGGCGCGCAGCATGCAGCCCTGGTCCGTCATCTCGATGCTCGTGGTTTTCTCCCGCACGAGATTGATGAGCCGCGAGGCATACATGCGGAAAAACGAGTCCTGCCGGTTCAGCCGGTATCCGCCCACGTAGTCGAAGCCCGCGTCGATTTTCTCCAGCAGCTTCGGGATTTCCTCGGGCGGATTCTGCAGGTCGGCGTCGAGCGTCACAATCACGTCCCCGCGCACGCGTTCGAACGCCGCCATGATCGCCATGTGCTGGCCGTAGTTGCTGTTGAAATCGATCACGCGCGTCACGTCCGGCCGCGCCGCGTACTGCGCCTGCAGGAGGGCGAACGAACGGTCCGCGCTGCCGTCGTTGGTGAAAATGATTTCGTAGCGGCGCCCGAGTGCATCGAGCACCGGATACAGGCGCGCGAACAGCGTCGGCAGGTTCAGCTCCTCGTTGTAGACGGGAATGACGATCGAAACGGCAACAGTCGGCGGGGCACTCATGGCGTGAGGTGGGGCGTGAGGATCGCGGTCAGCGTGTCCACCACCCGCTCCGCCTCCGCGCGGGTCATGGTCGGGAAGAGCGGGAGCGTCAGGATGCTC
Organism: Opitutaceae bacterium; assembly: GCA_044358025.1. Lineage (GTDB taxonomy): Bacteria > Verrucomicrobiota > Verrucomicrobiia > Opitutales > Opitutaceae > GAS368. The sequence goes on along the minus strand of JBIKOK010000010.1, from coordinate 31,083 downwards.
CGACACGCGGCCTCCGCCAGCGGGAAATCGCCGTCTTTCCACCCGAGCCGACGGTAAACCGCGAACAGGTGGATCGCCGGATAGTGCACACCCGTGCCGATTCCCGCCGCCTGCATCTGCGCCATGACCTCCGCCCGTTTGAGCGCGCGGGGCCCCGCCGGCAGCACCACTTGAAACATGTGCCAGTTCGTCTGCGTGAAATCCGCCACCGGCAGCTGCAGACCCAGCGCCCGCGCTGCCGGCCGTCCGAACAGCTCAAAGTAGACCCGCGCCAGTTCACGGCGCTGTCCGTTGAATTCATCGATGCGCGGCAACTGGCCGAGCCCCACGCGCGCGGCGACATCCGTCAGATTGAATTTCCCGCCGACCAGCTCGACTTCCATCCCGTCGAACCCTGAACGCACCACGCCTTGCAGCCGGTATTGCTCGGCGAGCTTGGCCTCCGCCTCCGTCGTCATGACGAGCGCGCCGCCCTCGATGGTCGTGACGTTCTTGTTCGGATGAAAACTGAACGAAACGAAATCGCCGATGGCGCCGATGCGCTGCCCGTTCCACGTCGTGCCGTAAGACTGCGCGGCGTCTTCGACGACGCGGAGGCCGTGTTTCTTCGCGAGGGCGTAGAGCCGGTCGCGGTCGACCGGCAGACCCGCGAGGTCCACCGGGATGATCGCGCGCGTCGCCGGCGTGATCGCCGCCTCGACCCGGTCCAGATCGATGTTCCGCGTGACCGGATCGATGTCGACGAACACGGGGCGCGCGCCGACCTCCAAAATCACATGGCTCGTCGCCACCCACGACAGCGGCGTCGTGATCACCTCGTGCCCCGGACCGACCCCCGCGATGCGCAGGGCGATCTCCATCGTGCACGTGCCGGAATTGAAGACGCGCACCGGCCGCCCGCCGCAGTACTCCGAGAGCTTCGCTTCCAGCGCCTTCACGTTCGGCCCCGACGTGATCCAGCCGGAACGCAGCACGTCGGCGACGCCCGCGATCGTCGCTTCGTCGATGGTCGGGCGTGTGAGCGGAAGATAGAGCGTGGCAGCAGGGGCAGCGGATACGGACATGCTAGGGTTGATTGCTAAAGAGCGTGTGATCCCGGGTTTCCCCGATCAAATGATAACGAAACGTCGGATCGCCGAAGAGCCGGTCCTTTTCTTTGTTTCGCACCACTCCCCAGACCCGCACGGTGCTCGCCCAGAGTTGCCGAAATTCCGCTTCCGCCATGAAACGCCCGCTCGCCCGCGCGGCGGCATCCTCCTCGAGTTCCAGCTCCCCTTTGAATTCCACCACATCCACCACTCGCTGCGCGTAAAAAGTGAAGTCGTGAAAAAACTCGTGGTAATGCAGCACACGGTCGCCCGGTTTTGCCTTCGCGACGACAATCTCCGCCAGCGCCTTCGTGCCCGGCTTGGGGATATTCGGCGCGGCAAACATCAGCACGAAATAAAAACCCGCCATCGTCCCCACCAACCCCCACACCGCCGCGCGGGCACCCCGCACCTTCGCCAGCCACGGAGTGCAAATCCCCCCGAGCAGCAGCACCCCCGCCATCGTGAATGCCGGAATCTGCAACGTGATCGCCTGCTCCGGCGGCATCCGCACCCGCTCCGGCTGTGCGATCACCACGCACAGCGCGAGCGCCAACAGGCCGCAGAAAAATGAAAACACCCCGAGGCCCAGCCGCATCCGCCTGGCCCCGTCGTCGGCCCGCAACACCTGGGCCAACCATCCGCCGATCACCACCGCGAGCGCCGGGAAAATCGGCAGAATGTAGGGCGCGAGCTTCGAATGGGATTTGGTGAAAAATAGAAAGATGAACGCGATCCAGACGACGAAGAACCACGCGTCGGCCTTTTCGTTCTTCTTCGCCCAGCCGCCGCGCACCGCGTCGCGCACCGCCGACCACAGAAACCCCGTCCACGGGATCAGACCCGCGAGCACGATCCAGATGAAATAGTGCCACGCCCCCGGCCGCGACGCCGCCGGTGTCGTAAAACGCTGCCAATGCTCGTAGACGAAATAGCGGTGCGCCCACGTCTCGTTGGCCTGCTCGGCGAGGATATGCCACGGTGCCGCGATCAAAAGAAACAGCGCAATTCCGCTCGGCAGATGCAGCGGACGCAGCCGTTTCCACTGGTTGAAAATCAGCAGCCAAAGAAACATTACGGCACCCGTGACGAGGAACCCGATGAGCCCTTTCGTCAGCGTCGCCAGCGCTGCGCTCGCGTAGAGCCCGTAGAACAACCATCGCCGCCGCGCTCCCGGCGCCTCGCGCACCCCGAGAATAAAACACAACAGAGTCGCGCTCATCAGCACCGATACCGCCATGTCCAGCAGCATGATCCGCCCAATAACAAACCAGAGCAACGAGGTCCCCAACACCGCCGCCGCCAGCAAACCCGCCTCGCGCCCGTGCAACCGCCGCGCCGCCGCATAGGTCAACAACACCCCGGCGAGCGCAAACAGCGCCGGCGTCGCCCGCATCGACCACTCGCTCGGCCCGAAGAGCTTCAGGCACACCGCCGTCGCCCAATAGACGAGCGGCGGCTTCTCAAAATACACCACCCCGTTGAGCCGCGGCGTCACGTAGTCGCCGCTCGCCACCATCTCGCGCGGGATGGCCGCGTAGCGCCCTTCGTCGGGAATGGTCAGCGGGTAGCTTCCGAGACGAAAGAAAAACAAGGCCCCAAACGCGAGCGTCAGGAGCAGGAGATCGCGCGACCACAAGGGCGTGGCGGGCGGGGCGGCGGCAGGATTTTCGGGGGAAACCATCGTGGAACTGCGCGCCAGCCTCGACGGCGGTTCGGGCAGAGGCGATTTTTTTCGTGCGCCCACCGCCGGTTCCCCCCCAACTCCCCCCGACCCATGGCCTCCGCGAAAAAATTCACCTTTGTCGGCGGCTCCGACGACTTTCTCGTCGGCCGCCTCGGCAAGGAGCGTTTCGACGCCCTGGCCGCGGAGGTCACCGACGACTACGCCCGCGAGATCATCAGCGGGTTCTCCGGCAACGTCGGCGAGGTCGAGGCCGCCGTGAACCGCTTCCGCGAGAGCGTGCAGACCGTCTCGATGTTCGGCGGCAAACGCGTCGTGTGGTTCAAAGACGTCAATTTCCTCGCCGACACCGTCACCGGCCGGGCCGAAAGCACGCTCAAGCTCGTCGAGGACCTGCAACAGCTCCTCGAAGCGCTGAACCCCGACGAAACGTCCGTGCTCATCACCGCCGCTCCGCTCGACAAACGCCGCTCGTTCCCCAAGTGGTGCGAAAAGAACGCCGACTACGCCCTCGCCGGCGGTGACGGTGACAATGCCGTCGAAGCCCTCGCCGGCGTTGTCCTCGCCGAGGCGCGCGATCTCGGCGTGAAGTTCGCGCCGGGCGCCATCGAACTGCTCCTCGCCAAGGTCGGCGCCAACACCCGCCTCCTCGTCGAGGAAACCCGCAAGCTCGCGACCCACGCCAGCGAGGGCGCGGCCATCGAGGAGGCCGACGTGGCCGACCTCACGGCCAACACCGCCGAGGGCGATTTCTTCGAGGCCGCCGAAGCGTTCTTCAGCGGCGACCTCAAATGGACGCTCGCGGCGCTGCGCCGGCATTTCTTCACCGGCGGCGACGCCCGGCCCGTCATCAGCGCCCTCCAGAACCGCAACCGCATTTTGCTCCAAGTCCGCGCCCTCCTCGATTCCGGCGACTGCCGCCTCGGCCCGCGCGGGCTCGACGGCATGCCAAAAGCGCAGGCGAGCCACGGGGCGAAGTTCGTCGGGGCGACCGAAAAGAGCTCCTACCATCTCTTCAGCCAAAACGCCTGGTATGTCGGCAAACTCGCCGGCAGCGCCAAGCTCCCGACGCTGCGCCGGCTGATCGACAACCAGCAGGATTTCCTCTTCGCCTTCGAGGAAATTGTCCAACGCCCCCACGAGCAGGAAGAAGTCCTCCGCGAACTCGCCGTGCGCTGTCTGACGGCGTAGGCCCCCGCCGCAACCCGCGCCCTGACGCGGCGCGCATCTCCGCTTCGTGCCGCGCTCCGTTTCCCCGAAGCGGGCCCTGCGCTCCGCGCGCGGCGCAACGAGTCATGCCGCGACCTGCGATCCGCCGCCCGCGGAGCGGCCGGCCCACCGCGCACGGATCGGGCAGGAAACGGAGGCTCCCCCATGACGCGCACCTCCGGTTTTTCCGGTCGCCAACCCCCGGCGCGGCCGCTTACTCACCCGTTTTCCCGTGAACGCCCAACCCGACTCCGCCGCCACCATCCCGAACGTCCTCGCCGAACGCTACGCCTCGGGCGCCATGAAGGACATCTGGTCGCAGCACGGCCGCGTCGCCCTCGAGCGCGATTTCTGGATCGCCGTCATGAAGGCCCAGCGCGACCTCGGCGTGCCGATCCCCGCCGACGCCATCAAGGACTACGAGCGCGTCAAATCCGCCATCGACCTCGGCTCCATCGCCAAACGCGAACGCATCACGCTCCACGACGTGAAGGCCCGCATCGAGGAATTCTCCGAACTCGCCAAGCGCCAGTTCATCCACCTCGGCCTCACCAGCCGCGACCTCACCGAAAACGTCGAGCAGCTCCAGATTTTCAGCGCCCTCAAACTCGTCCGCTTCAAGGCCGCCGCCGCCCTCCTCGCCCTCGCCGCCCAGGCCGAGGCGCACCGCGACCTGATGATCACGGGCCGCACCCACAACGTCCCCGCCCAGCCCACCACCCTCGGCAAGCGCCTCGCCATGTTCGGCCAGGAATTGCAGATCGCCTTCGCGCGCATCGAGGAACTCCTCGAACGCTACCCCGTCCGCGGCCTCAAAGGCGCCGTCGGCACCCAGCTCGACCAACTTACCCTCCTCGGCGGCGACACCGCCAAGGTCGACCAGCTCGAATCGCGCGTCATCAAACACCTCGGCTTCCACGCCTCGTTCGGCGCCGTCGGCCAGGTCTACCCGCGCAGCCTCGACTTCGAGGTCGTCACCGCCCTGCACCAACTCGGCGCCGCCGCCGCGAGCTTCGCCACGACGCTGCGCCTCATGGCCGGCGCCGGCCTGCTCACCGAAGGATTTCAGCCCGGCCAGGTCGGCTCGTCGGCGATGCCCCACAAGGTCAACGCCCGCAACTGCGAACGCATCTGCGGGTTCTCCACCATTCTCTCCGGCTACGTCACGATGACCGGCGCCCTCGCCGGCCACCAGTGGAACGAGGGCGACGTCTCCTGCTCCGTCGTGCGCCGCATCGCCCTGCCGGATGCGTTTTTCGCGATCGACGGCCTGATGGAAACCTACCTCACCGTGCTCCGGCAGATGGAAGTTTTCCCCGCCGCCATCGGCGTCGAAAACGAGCGCAACCTCCCGTTCCTCGCCACCACCACGATCCTCATGGAGGCCGTCAAGCACGGCGCTGGCCGCGAGACCGCCCATGAGGCGATCAAGGAACACGCCCTCGCCGCCGCGAAAGCCCTCCGCTCCGGCGGTGATGCCGACCTGCTCTCCCGTCTCGCCGGCGACAAACGCCTCGGCCTGGGCAAAAAAGCCCTCGTCGCCATCCTCTCCGAAAACGCCCGCTTCGTCGGCGCCGCACCGCACCAGGTCGACGCCTTTGTCGCCGACGTGAAGCCGCTCGCCCGCCGACACAAGGGCGCGGCGGACTACCAGCCGGGCCGCCTGCTCTAATCATCGCCGCGGGGTCGCAGATGGTCCGCCCACTCCGCGGCGCTCCGGCGGCGCGAACACTCTCGCGGCGTGCACCGGAGGAGGAAGCCCCGCCCGTTTTCCGACATCGGGAAATTTGAGTTTGCATCCCCCCTGCACGGCGCGCTTCCTTCACCACTCACGTTCTCTTCAATCCTTTATCTAAAACTGTCATGGCTGAACTCGTAGGAAATGTCTTGGTAGGCCAGTCCGGCGGCCCCACCTCTGTTATCAACGCCAGCGTCGCGGGCATCATCGCGGAAGCGTTGAACCATGAATGCATCGAGGAGATCTACGGCACGCTCAACGGCGTGCTCGGCCTCCTTCAGGAAGAGCTGATCGACCTCGCGTCGGAATCCCAGCAGCAGATCCGCGCCCTCAAGCACACGCCCGGCGCCGCCCTCGGCACCTGCCGTTTCAAGCTTAAGAAACAGGCCGATTTCGACCGCGTCCTCGAGGTCTTCAAGGCCCACAACATTCGTTACTTTTTCTACATCGGCGGCAACGACTCCCAGGACACCGCCGACAAGATCTCGAAGCTCGCCCAGGCGCAGGGCTACGAGCTCCGCGTCATCGGCGTGCCGAAGACGATCGACAACGATCTGCCCGGCACCGACCACTGCCCCGGTTATGCCAGCGCGATCAAATACATCGCGACGAGCGTGCGGGAGCTCGCCGCCGACAACGAGGCCATGGGCCAGGGCGACCTCGTCTCCATCGTCGAAGTCATGGGCCGCAGCGCCGGCTGGATCGCCGCCGGTTCCGCCCTCGCGAAACGCAAGGATCACCCGCACGATCCGCCCCACCTCATCTATCTCCCCGAGATTCCGTTCGACCAGGCCAAGTGCATCGAGGACGTTAAACGCGTCCTCAAGCGCGAGAAATTCTGCCAAATCGTCGTCGCCGAAGGGCTCGTCGATGCTGACGGCAATTACGTCGCGGCGGACGCCGCCACGGATGCGTTCGGTCACGCCCAGCTCGGCGGCGCCGGCGACGCCCTCGCCGAAATCATCGGCGCCCATGTCCCCGGCGTAAAAGTCCGCGTCGCGAAACCCGGCCTGCTCCAGCGCTGCGCCGCGCACGCCGCCTCCAAGACGGACGCCGAAGAAGCCTTCATGGCCGGCGAAGCCGCCGTCGAGGCCGCCATCAACGGCGAGACCGATAAGATGGTCACGCTGCTCCGCGGCGACAAAGACATCTACTCCTGCGAAACCGGCCTCGCGCCGCTCAGCGACGTCGCCAACTCGATCAAGAAACTGCCCCGCGAGTGGATCAACGAGGACGGCACGAGCATGAACTTCCAGTTCCTGCGCTACGCTCAGCCCCTCATCCAGGGCGAAATCACCCTGCCCCACGACGGTGGCGTACCGGTCTTCGCCCGTCTGGAAAAGGTCCGCGTCGACAAGGTTCTCCCGGCTTACGAAGTCTGAGCAGGGACCCAACGAACTTAACCGGGGCCGGTCGCAAGACCGGCCCTTTTTCGTGCCCCGGCGGGCTGGTCGCTCCGACGTAGGGCGGACTTCAGTCCGCCTTTCTTGCACGGCGTACCGCCCTCCGGAAGGCGGACTGAAGTCCCCCCTACGCCAAACACGCCGCGACGAGCCTCGCGTGCACATCCGTCGCCGCGATTGACCCATTCGCCGGCCCCGTCGCGCCCACGTTCCCCGTCCCAATCAGCACCGGCCACTCGCGCGAATCCGCCGGACAGGTGCCGTGCGAACCCTTCACAAGTGAGGGATCGAGCGAGATCAGGTCCATGAGCATCCGGAAACCGAGCGCCTTGCGCAGGAGTTTCCCGGCGACCTTCAGCTTCGGCAGGACGATCTGGGGATCGATGAACAACTCCACCGGATCGTAGCCGTATTTACGGTGGATATCGACGCAGCGCGCAAAATCCGGCGCCTTCGCGTCGTCGTCCCAATAATAATAGGTGAACCACGCATCCTCGGCCGAAAACGCCACGAGATCGCCCGAGCGCGCGTGATCGAGTCCTTCGGCGCGCTGTCCGTCCGCATCCAACACGCGCGCCACGCCGTCCACGCGCTCGACCGCCGCCCGCACCTCGGCGAGGAGCGAACGGTCGTTCACGTAGATGTGCGCGACCTGATGGTCCGCGATGGCGAAAACCTTGCTCGCGCCGCAGTCCATCAGCTCCAGCCCGAGTTCGTCTTTGATCGTGATCCAGCCGCGCGCACGAAATACGCGATTGAGCGCAATCGAGCGCTTCACCGCGGTGATCCCATATTCCGAAAGCACGACGGAGCGGACGCCGCGCTGCGCGTAAAAATCGATCAGGCCGCCCGCCACGCGGTCGATCTCGCGATAGTCGGCCGCCATGCGCGGATCGTCGGGTCCGAGACGCTGGAGATTGTAGTCGAGGTGCGGCAGATAAACGAGCGAGAGGTCCGGCTTGTACCGCTCCTCAATCCACTCGGCCGAGCGCGCAATCCACTCGCTCGACGCGATACCCGCCAGCGGACCCCAGAACGCCGGAAACGGAAACGGCCCGAGGTCGGCCTTGATCTCGTCCCGCAGTCCCATCGGATGCGTGTAAACGTCGAAGACCTTGCGCCCGTCGGCGGGATACATCGGCCGCGGCGTGATCGACCAATCGGCGGTCGCATACATGTTGTACCACCAAAAGAGCTTCGCGCAGGTGAACCCCGGCCGCCGTTTGCGCAGCGTCTCCCAGAGTTTTTCCCCCTGCACGACATGGTTGGACTGTTTCCAAAACTGATGCTCCGCGAGCGTGCGATCATACCACCCATTGGCCACGCAACCGTGTCCGGACGGCGGGCGCCCCGTGAGATACGTGCTCTGCGCCGTGCAGGTGACGGCCGGCAACACCGGCTTCACGCGGATCAGCCCGCCCTGGGCTGCCAGCGCCGACAGCCGCGGCGTCTCCGGCCCGAGGATGCGCGGCGTGAGCCCCACGACGTTGAGAATGGCGGTGCGATCAGCCATACCGCTCCCGCAATTCATCGAACGCCGCCTTCACCACCCCGCCGTCCATTTCGTGGATTTCCAGCCGCACACCCGGCGCGCGGATCATCGGGATGCTCAGGCGGCCGCCGAGATGTTCCCGAAACTCCTCGAGGCCATCGAGCATGTCCTGCCGGCCGGTCGCGCTGCGAATTTCCTTCACCGGCGCAAACAGCTCGAAACCGAGCCCCTGAATCACCGCGAGGATCCGTTCCGCTTCCCCCTCCGGCAGCAGCCCGATCCGCCGCGCGTAAATGAGATCGATCGCCATGCCGACGGCGACCGCCTCGCCGTGGCTCACGCGAAACTCCGACAGCTGCTCCAGCTTGTGCGCCGCCCAGTGACCGAAATCGAGCGGACGCGCCGAGCCGCGCTCGAACGGATCGCCCGCCGTCGCGATGTGCTCCATGTGCTGCCGGGCACTCTCGCAAATCACCGCCTCAAAGGCCTCGGGCTCAAACGTCGCCAACGCCGGCACCCGCGCCGCGATAAATTCGAAAAAGGCCGCATCGCGGATCAACGCGACCTTGACCGCCTCGATCAGCCCCACGCGCCGCTCGCGCACCGGGAGCCCGTGCAGCAGCGACAGATCGTTGATGATCGCGTGCGGCACGACGAACGCGCCGAGCCAGTTTTTCTTGCCGAAAAAATTCACCCCGTTTTTCACCCCCACGCCGCCGTCACCCTGGCTCAGGCTCGTCGTGGGCAGCCGCACCAGGGGAATCCCGCGGTGCGCCGTGGCCGCCGCAAAGCCCACGAGGTCGAGCACCGCACCGCCACCGACCGCGACGACATACGAATGCCGACACAGCCCGGCCGCCTCAATCGCCTTCCAGACGAGTTCCAGCTGGGAAAAATCATTCTTGATCCGTTCCCCGCCCGGGAGCGCCACCGGCGGTGCCGCGAGCTTGACCGCCTCGCCCCGCGCCGCGAACCACCGCGTGATTTTCTCCGCAAACCCCGGAAACGGCGTCTCCAGCCCCGCATCCCACACGACGAGCGCTCGGACGTTTTCTCCCGGCTCCCGCGGCGACAGCGTCTGCGCCAGCGTGAGATTGTCCGGCGCGAACACATCGCGCGTGAAAATCAGCCGATGCTCATGCTGCAGGGTAATGGGGAACGAAAGATGGGGCGAAGTCTCGGCCATGGCGGTGCGGAAGATTTAGCCGGCAAGCGCGGGGCGACGGCAAGGATGCATTCGCAGTCACTCGAGCGAAGTAGCATCGGCGAACGAACAATCCGGTTGCGGCAAGGGAACAGACATCTACCTTCCGGCTATGAAACTCCGTGTCGTCGTCGAGCAGGATCCTCAGACCGGCCGTTTTTCCGCCGTGTTTCCCGAACTGCCCGGCTGTGCATCGGCCGGTGATACCGAGGCTGAAGCCCTCACCAACGCCCGCGAGGCCCTTGCCCTTTGGTTCGAGCCGGACAACACACCGTTGCCCAAGAACGCGAAGCTGGTCGAATTGATCGCTTGAGTCAGACATGGGTGAAAAATTCCCCGTCTGCACCGCCAGCGATGTCGTGCGGGTGATTCGCCGACACGGCTTCACGCTCACGGGCCAAAAAGGCAGCCATCAAAAATGACGTCACCCGGACGGGCGGATGGTCATCGTCGCCCACCCCGGTTCGAAAAGCGTCCCCATCGGCACGCTCAAGAGTATCATCGAAGGCGCGCGATTGACGACGGACGACTTCAGGTAGCGTCTCAGCTCGAAGCCGCTTTCCGTTGCGCCCACTTTCCGAGCGGCACGGCCAGCGCGCAGCACGCGGCCGGAATCCACGCGGCACTCGCGAGCAGCGCGAGGGCGTCCACAAAGGGAATGAACGCGAGCATCTTTCGGACGATTTTTCCGAGCTTTTCGGCCGGGGCACCGGGGCGGTATTCGCGGCGGGCGAGCAGGCTCAGGACGACGATGTAGACGAAGAGCGCAACGAGCCACGCGATGAAGGCGCCGCCCATCGCCCGGCCGGGCAGCGTCGCGAGCGTGACGGCGAGCATTACGCGGCAGCCGGCCATCAGCAGCACGGAGCCGGTCCAGCGTTTGTGCAGCCAGTCGTAGAGCAGAATCGTCGCGCCGAGCCCTGCGGCGGCCAACGGCGAGGCCCCAAGAAACCCGAGCAAGCCGAGGCCGAGGCCGAGTTGGAGTCCGCCGACCCAGCCGGCGGTCGAGCGGGCAATGAGGCCGCGGGGAATGGCGCGCTCGGGGCGGTGTTTCCGGTCGAAGCCGGCATCAAAGACGTCGTTGAGCGTCGTCCCGCCGGCGTAGGCGAGACTGCCGGCGAGCAACGTGAGCGCGAGCAGGCCGGGCGCTGGCCACGAGCCGGCGGCGGGTGCGGAGAGCACCAGGGCGGCGAGGACGTTGCTCCACACGGACGGAAAATTGCCGGCGCGGGCGAGGTCGAGCCAGACGCGGAAGGACCGCCGGGGCGCAGCCGATGAGGAGACTTCACTCATGACGACGAAGACTGAAAGTAGCACGGTGCTTCAGCCCGTACTCGGCAGCGTTGAAGCGCGGGCTGAAGCTCCGCGCTACGTCGGAAGGGGCTGCACGCGTGCCGCTCACGTCACGCCATCCCCCGTGCCGCCAATTCCGCGAGGGTCCACTCATATTCGCTCACCAACTGATCCTCGATGCCAACACGCAACGCGGGCGGGAGAACTTCCCACGTGTAGGTTTCCATCTCGGCGTGCTGACACGCCGCGGGATGCGCCTGCATCCAATCGAGCGCGCCGAGGAGGTGGTCGCGAGTATCGCTAAACGGCGCGCCGGGCGCGGCGTGGAGCGGCAGGTGAAAATGCACGCGCCACTCATCATCAGGCAGCGACGGCGCGGCATCGGCGAGCGCGTCGGGGAGATCGACGTAGCGCTGGCGCACGACGCCGGTGGCGGGATGGCCCACGACGACTTGGTGCAAATAGGTCGGCTCGACGAAAGCGGCGAGCGCCGCGCGGCCGACGGCGTCGGGTTTCACGCGCAGCGCGGAACTGAGATGGATCTTGCTCAGGCGCAGGCCGGCAGCGGCGAGGCGGTCGAGCGCGGCAGGCGCGGACTCAAACTCTACGCCAAGGTGGCAACAGTCGTAGTTCACGCCGACGTGGCGTAGCAATCCCTCGGCGTCCACGGCGCGGTCGCTCGCGCGCCAGCCGTTGAAAAAATCGACCGTCTCGGGCGTCGTCTCGAAATAACAGCATGGCTCCGGTTCGAGACCGAGGTGGAGATCGCGACCGGTGCGCGCGGAGAGTTCAGCCACGTAGTGGCCGATGGCGGTGACGTTGGCAAAAATCGCGGCGCGTCGCGCGGGGTCATCATTGGTCCAGCCTTTGAAGGAACCGGGCACGGTGCTGACACTCCCGGCGATGCCCGCGGGCACGAGTTGCGCGATGAGATCGAAGAGGCGCTGCGTGTAGGCCAGGCGCTCGGGCGTGGACCAGTCCGGCGCGTAGACCTGCTCCTTCACGCGCGTGCCGTGGAAGCTGCCGTAGGGAAATCCGTTGATCGTGAAAACGTAGCAGTCGTGCGCGTCGAGCCAGCGGCGGAAGGCGGCGAGCGCGGCAGGTTGCGCGAGTTCCTCGGCCGCGCGGGCTCCGAGGCGGAGGCCGATCGCGTAGGGTCGGCCGGCGGCGACGCGGCGGCGGACGACGAGCGTGTGGCGCTCCAGCGTATCAAAGGTCTGCGCCCACGTTTCGCCGCGGTGGACGTTGGTGCAGTAGGCGAGGTGGAGGCCGTGGTTGAGTTTCATCCTATCTGAGGGTTTCAGAAGAGTGTCACAGAGGTCACGGAGCGCGGCCCACAGAGGGCACAGAGAGAAGAAAATCCAAAGCTCCTCGGGATCGCTCTGTGGTCTCGCGGTCTTCTCTCGGTGAACTCTGTGTCCAATGGTTGGGAGAATTTCATTCCGACCACTCAAGCGCCGAGCCGAAACTTCGGGCACTGCGACAGGAAGCGGACGGGATTTTGGTAGAGCACCTCATCCACAAACTCGGCGCTGTGGCCGCGACGGCGCATCTCAAAGGCGGTCTTCGGCACGGCGAGCGGATCGCTCACGCCCCAGTCGCAAGCGGAGTTGAGCCAGATGCGGTCGTGGCCGGCGGTCTCCAACATGTCGACGGCGCGCGGCGGCGAGGATTTCGAATCGGGGTAAAGCGTGATGCCGGCCCAGAAGCCGCGGTCAAGGACGGTGCGCACGGTGTGTTCCTCGACGTGGTCGATGATCACGCGGCCAGGTTTCACGCCTTGGTGCGAGCGGAGCAGATCGACGATGAGGTGCGTGCCCTTGAGCTTGTCCTCAAGGTGCGGCGTGTGGACGAGGATGAGCTGGTCGTGCTTCACCGCGAGGTCGACGTGCTGTTCGAGGACTTTGAGTTCGTTGCGCGTGTTGCGATTGAGGCCGATTTCGCCGATGCCGAGGACGTTCGGCTTCGCGAGAAATTCGGGAATCATCGCGAGCACGTCGGCCGCGAGGGCGAGGTCTTCGGATTCTTTCGGGTTGATGCAGAGCCAGGAGAAATGAGGCAGGAGAAACTTCGCGGCGCGCGCGGGCTCATACTCGGTGAGTTGCCGGAAGTAATCGCGGAAGCCGTCGACCGAGCTCCGGTCGTAACCGGCCCAGAAGGCGGGCTCGCAGACGGCCTGGCATCCGGCCGTGACCATCGCCTGATAGTCGTCGGTCGTGCGGCTGACCATGTGGCCGTGGGGCTCGATGTAGCGCATGGGGGAAAGTGAGCGTGAAAGTGAAAGGGAGCGTGAACAGGAGCGCGGGAGGATCGAAGGGTGTTTCTAGCGGCGAGCCGCCGCCACTTTCATTTTCCCCCTCACGTTTACTCTCCCTTTCACCTTCCCTCCGCCCGTGGCGGGCGGCTGCCACGCGCCCAAGGCCGCTTTGCCGCTCGAGACGGCATCGGGCTGCGTCGTCGGGTCGCTCAGTTGTTCGAGGATCCGGCGGGCACGTTCGGGTTGGCCGTCGACGAGGAGTTTCGCGGCTTGGCGCAGGGCCGTGCAGCGGAAGTCGTCCGCGGCACCGTAACGTTCGACCCGGTCGAGAAAGGCGGCGACCTCGATGAGCTTGGCGCGCACAGGGACAAAGCCGTGATCGACCAGCCCGCGCGGCGAGGCGTTGGCGGGCAATTGACCCGGGGAGCGAGGGGAGCGCGTCTTGGGCATGGGCGGAAGACATTCAAAAGTCACATTCGGGAAAACAGGTCAAAGTAAACCATCGGCGGCGCGTAAATCAAACAGGGGGTCGCCCATGGAACGCTTGAACCGATCGCCGCTCTCACGCGTCATCCCCCGGAACCCACCCATGACCGAACACCTGATTCTCGTGAACGAGCAAAACCGCGCGGTCGGGCGCGGGGAAAAACTGGCCGTGCACGAGGCGGGACTGCTCCACCGGGCTTTCTCCGTTTTTTTGGCCGATGCGGACGGCCGCATTCTGCTCCAGCAGCGCAGCCTGGAAAAATACCACTCGGGCGGGTTGTGGGCGAATTCGTGCTGTGGCCACCCGCGGCCCGGCGAAGTCACGCGCCGGGCGGCCGAACGTCGGCTCGGCGAGGAACTCGGCGCCACGGCCCGGTTGCACTTCGGTTTTCGCACGCACTACCGGGCGAAATTCGCCAACGGATTGGCGGAAAACGAAATGGTCTACGTCTACTTTGGGACGCTCCCCACCACCCTGCGGCTGAACCCGCTCGAAGTGGCGGCGGTCTCGCTCAAGACGTTTGCGGAACTGAAGCACGCTGCGGCGCGGCAGCCGGAAAACTATGTGTTTTGGCTCAACCATTATCTCACGCAGCACGACCGCGAGATCCGCGCCGGGTTGAAGCGGGTGTCGTAGGCCCGACCGGAGGCCGGGCGCTCCGAGAGCAGCAATACCCGGCCACCGGCCGGGCCTGCAAACAAGCCGCCCGGCCCCCTCACGCCTTCGCCGATTCGGCGACCGCCACATACGGCTCTTCGCGCAACTCCACGGCGCGTTTCCCGGCGAGGAGCTGCCACCAGACGCGGGCGTTCGCGAGCAACACGATCACGACCAGCACGAGAAACGTACCGGTCACGACTGCGTCGACCCGGTTGTTGAAGAGTTGGGCGCTCCACTGCTTCAGCTCGGCAGGCGTCCCGCCGGCGGCAATCTTGGCTTCAAAGTTTCGCGCCAGCGCGAGGAAACCGAGCGGCGCCGGGCTGAAAATCTTCATCAGGCCGGCGCTCATCGTCACGGCGAGCAGCCAGCAGAGCGGCGCGACGGTCACCCAGATGTAGCGCGTCCGGCCCATCTTGATGAGGACCGTCGTGCCGAGCGCGAGGGCGAGCACGGCGAGGAGCTGGTTGGCGATGCCGAAGATGGGCCAGAGGGAGTTGATGCCGCCGAGCGGATCGACGACGCCCTGGTAGAGAAAGTAGCCCCAGGCCCCGACGAAGAGCGCGGTGGCGAGCGTGCCGGCGCCGTTGGATTGGGTGTTGCCCAACGGTTTCCACAGGGTGCCCAGCAGATCCTGGACGATGAAACGGCCCACGCGCGTCCCGGCATCAATCGTGGTGAGGATGAACAGCGCCTCGAACATGATCGCGAAGTGATACCAGAGCGCGAGGGCGGACGGGCTGCGGAAGACGCCGGCGAACATGTGCGCCATGCCGACGGCGAAGGTCGGCGCCCCGCCGGTGCGGCCCACCATATTTTTCTCGCCCACACTCGCCGCGAGGGCGGACATCTCGCCGGTCGTCACCGGAAAACCGAGCGCGGTAACTTTGGCGGTCACGGCTTCGGGCGTGCCGGCCATGTTGATGGCGAAATACTGACCGGGCTCCATCGCGCAGGCGGCGATGAGGGCCATGATGCCCACGCACATTTCCGTGACCATCGCGCCATAGCCGACGATGCGGATGTCGCGTTCGTTACCCAGCAGCTTGGGCGTGGTGCCCGAGGAAATCAGCGAGTGGAAACCGGAGATCGCGGCGCAGGCGATCGTGATGAAAACAAAGGGAAACACCGGGCCAGCAAACACCGGACCGCTGCCGTCGATGAACTGGGTGAGCGCCGGCATTTTCAGCGTGGGTGCGAGCACAATCACCGCGATGCCCAGCGCAATCACCGTGCCGATCTTCATGAACGTGCTGAGGTAGTCGCGCGGCGCGAGGAGCAGCCAGACCGGCAGCACCGAGGCGGCGAAACCGTAGCCCATAATCCACCAGGCGATGGTGGTGCCGTTCAGGGTGAGGAATTCCTCGAACTTCGTGCCGTGGAGAAATTGCCCGCCCCACACCGAGGCCAGCAGTGCGGCGACACCCAACACGCTGATGACGGCGAGACCTTTTCCGCTGTGGCCCACCCCGCGCATGCCAAGTCCCATCAGCACGGCGATGGGCATCGTGCAGGCGATGGTGAAGAGACCCCACGGGCTTTCCGCGAGCGCCTTCACGACGACGAGCGCCAGCACGGCGAGCAAAATCACCATGATCGCGACAATGCTCACGAGGGCGATGCTGCCGGCGAACGGACCGACTTCGTCGCGGACCATCTGCCCGAGCGATTTGCCGCGGCGGCGCGTGGAACAAAACAGAATCACCGAATCGTGCACGGCACCGCCCATCGTGGCGCCGACGAGCATCCATAGCATCCCGGGCAGATAACCGAATTGCGCCGCGAGCACGGGGCCGACGAGGGGGCCGGGGCCGGCGATGGCGGCGAAATGGTGACCGAAGACGACCCACTTGTTGGTCTTCACGAAATCGCGGCCGTCGGCGTTGACGGTGGCGGGCGTCGCGCGCAGTTCGTCGAGCGTGAGGACCTTGGCCATGAGCCACGCCGAGTGAAACCGGTAGCTGATCGCAAAGACGCACAGCGCGGCGACGACCATCCAGAGGGCGTTGACGGGCTCGCCGCGCGACCAGGCGAGCACCCCGATCGACCCAGCGCCTAAGACGGCAACGAGGGTCCAGCCGAGGATGCTGAGGGGATGGCGCAGAGAAGTGGGAACAGCGGCGGTGCTCATGAGAAAAGGGGTAGCCAGACGATGCGGGTCGCTCTCGCCTGGGCAAGCCCGCCTTCGACGAGTCGGACAAGTTTTCGTCGCGCACGCTCAGACGGCAGCCAATTTCAGCAACACCGCCGCCTTCGCGCGGGCCGAGCGGGCCAACCCGGTATCCCGCGTGCCGCGGGCGACCACAATTGAGCCGTCGATCAGCAGGCTCAGGGTTTCGGCCAAGGCTCCGGGATCCTTCGCCCCGGCTGCCTCACACCGCTGGGCGAAGATTTCTTTCACCGCCACCTCGTGATTCCAGGCCGTGCGGGGGATCGCGAGGGAGGCCTCCGGATATTCGCTCAACGCACGGATAAACACCCACCCGTTGAAATCCGCGCTGCCAAACCACGCCTCCAGCCAGTCGAAGACGGCGAGCAACCGCTTGGCGGGCGATTTTCCCGCCGCCTCCACCGTCGCGACGATGGATGCGCAGAGCTCGCGATCGCGTTTTTCCCGCAGCGCCACGATCAGCTCCTCCTTCGCCGCGAAATGATGATCGAGCGTCTTTTTTGCGAAGCCCGCCCCGGCGAGGATCCGATCGATCCCGACCGCCCGAAAGCCGTCGCGGTAAAACAACCGCCACGCCGGGGCCCTGAGAGGGTCGCGTTGAGGGGAGAAAATTTCCGGTTCGGGCCTGCGGCGGCCATGGGCGCGCCACGGGGACCGGCAAAAAATAGACAGACCTGTCTTTTGCGGTCCGTCGCCATGGCCCACCCTTTTATCCGCACCGCTTTCACCCGATGTCGTCCTCGCGCCGGAGGCCTCCTGAGGACGGTCCCAAAAAGGCCCGCCGCCTCCCGACCCCGACGAAATGGGGGCACAGGAGGAAGCGGTCATTCAGCGCCGCGACCGGCTTCGACTGGAACGGCCCAAAGGACATCACGGCGCGCTTCACCACCGAGGAGGGCGAACGCGCCGCCGCCCCGCTGCGCAGCCGGATCGCCAAACGCGAAGCCCAATTGAACGCCAAAACTTAAACTCACCTTCTCCCACCCATGCAGCCACGTCCTCCGCTCCCGCCATTCAGCGAGGAAACCGCCCGGCCAAAAATCCCATCCGCCGAGGACGCGTGGAACAGCCGCGATCCGGGGCGCGTGTCGCCCGCCTCCACCGTCGAAACCGGGGGGCGCAACCGCGCCGAGTTCGTGAACGGCCGTGCCGCCGTCGTTGAGTTTCTTCGCGGGAAATGGCGCCGCGAACTCGAATACCACCCGCGCACGGAACTTTGGACGTTTCACGGCAACCATAGCGCCGTGCGGTTTGAATACGAATTCCACGACGCCGCCGGCCCGTGGTGGCGCGCCTACGGCAACGAGAACGGGGAGTTCAACGACTCCGGGCTCATGCGCCGCCGCTCCGCCAGTCTCAACGACCGCAAAATTACCGAAGCCGCCCGCAAATTTTGCCGGGCCCGCACCTGACCCTCTCGACTTCTCGGCCGGATTCCCCGGTCCGATCTCAAACAGAAATCAGCAAACCAAAATAACATCATGTCCCGCATCACCGCGCTCGATCCCACCACCGTCACCGGCAAGACCGCCGAACTCTTCGCCGGCGTGACGTCCAAACTCGGCCGGGTGCCGAATCTCATGCGCACCTTCGGCCACTCGCCCGCCACGCTCGAAGCCTACCTCGGCTTCAGCAGCACGCTCTCCACCGGAGCGCTCTCCGCCAAGACCCGTGAGCAAATCGCGCTCGCCGTCGCCGAGACGAACGCCTGCGACTACTGCCTCGCCGCCCACAGCCGCATCGGCCAAGGCGCCGGCCTCACCCCGGAGGCGATCCTCGCCGCTCGGCGCGTCACCGCCACCGACCCAAAGTCCGACGCGCTGCTCAAGTTCGCCGCCGCCGTGGTCGAGACCCGCGGCCTGGTTTCCGACGGTGCGCTCGCCACCGTCCGCACCGCCGGCGCCAGCGACGCCGAAATCATCGAAACCGTCGCCCACGTCGCGCTGAACATCCTCACCAACTATACCAACCACGTCGCGCGCACCGTCGTCGATTTCCCCAAAGCCGCCGCCTTGCCCGTCGCCGTCTAAACTCCTCCTTCCCCGCGAATTCAAACAGGCCGGCGAGACGGTCCCATTGATCTTCGCCGGGGCCGGCACCCGTTGGCGCGCCGTGTTAAACAAACCCGGCCATCCCGCCCGCGCCGACTACAAACCGGTGCTCGCCACCGTCGTCGGCGTCTCGTGCGGTTGGGCCGATGTCTTCGGCGACGACGACCAAGGCCTCGCCCGCCTCAGGACCCAGGGTGCCCGGCACCACCGGCTTGCCCAGTCTGCTCGGATTGCAACGGGCCGGCTTTCCAATCCTCCCGTTCTGACCTACGCTCGCGCCATGACTTCCTCTCGTCCGGTTTTCTATACCAAGATTGGTTGCCCCTGGTGCACCGAAGCCCGCGAGGTCCTCGACCGCCACGGCATTGCCTACGTCGAAAAGGTCGTGACCACCGACGCGGCGGCCGCCGCCGAGATGCAGCGTCTCTCCGGCCAGACCAAGGCTCCCGTCTTGGACTGGTCCGGTGAGATTCTGGCCGACTTCGGGGCTGCCGAGCTCGAGCCGTTTCTCGATCAGCGTGGGAAATAATCCGCCAAACTCGTCGCAGACATATCCGTCCGCCACCCGACACCGGACCGTAAAATCACCCTACTGCTGCGCGTTCAGCGCCCAGTCATAGTCGGTGAACTTCACCTTCACCTTGGCCGGATCGGTCAGCGCGTTGCGCTGGGCCTCGGGCAAAAAAGGTTTCACATACGCCGCCAGCGAACCGGCCGGCGTGGTGAAATCCTGCTCATACCATTTGAAGATCGGCGAGAGGTGGAGCGTGCCGTCGTTCGCGTCGAACCGGTTCTGCTCCGCCGTCGCCAGGAACACCCGCGTTTGCTCATCGAGCTGGGTGTTCAGGCGCGCGCCGGTATACGGCTCGCCTCGCAGCGGCGGACAACTCACCGCCGCGCAGACGAGCGCGAAGTGGATGCGCGGTTCGCGGTAGTCCACGCGGATGACTTTGTGTTCCAAGTGATCGAGCGTCATCCGCTGCCCGCCCTGCCGCACGATGGGCTCGCGCCACGCCGCCCCGGGGAGTGTGCCGATGTCGCGAATGCTTTTCAGGGGATAGTAATCGATGATTAGCCGGAGCGTCTGGGCGTTGTAGAGATTGATCAGCAGCGCGAGCCGGTCGGCTTCGGCCCACCGTGCGAACTCCGCGGCCGGCACCGCCGCGACCTCCGTCAAGTAGGCGTCGAGCTCGGCCGGATCGGCTTTGAGTTTCGCGTAGTCGACCTTCGCGTCCTTGACGAACGACGCGAGCACCCGGCCGAAACGCGCGTGGCGTTGGTCGAAGGTCTCGGCGGCTGGCGCGGCGAGCACGACGAATGCGACCAACCCCAAGGAGAGCGTGAAACGAAGGCGCCTGGTGAGCATACGAGCGATGACGGAGGAATTTATTCCGTGAATCCCGGGGCCAATCGCCCCGTCGCGCAACTCGCAACCCGCGGTTTGCGGGAATAACTCCTCTGCCCCAGGTTCCCCTCCCGACATGCCGAGCACGCCGCCCCCGTTCCCCGCCCTCCCCGCGTTCCAGCTGCCCCTCCTCGCCGATGAGGCCGGCCTCGCCACCGTGCGGGCTTTCCTCGTCCACCGCCGGCTCGCCAAGCCCGACGAACCGCTCACCCTCGAGCGTCCCGGTGCGAGCAACATGAACTGCGTATGGCGCGCCCGCCTCCCCGGCCGCAGCCTCATCCTGAAGCAGGCCCGCCCCTGGGTGGAAAAATATCCGACAATCGCCGCTCCCGTGGAGCGCACCGAAGCCGAGGCCCGTTTCTATCACCTCGCCAGCCGCGACCCCGCGCTCGCCGCCCGCCTCCCCGCGGTAATCGATCACGACGCCACGGCCCACGTGCTCGTGCTCGCCGACCTCGCGCCCGCCACCGCGTTGGAATCAGGCTACGCGGGCACCACCTGCCTCACTCTGTCCGGGCTCGACGACCTCGCCGCCACGATTACCCGGCTCCACCGGCTCGCCCTCCCTCCTGCGGACGCCGGTCTGCGCAACCACGCGATGCGCACCCTCAACCACGCGCACATGTTCGATCTGCCGCTCCGGGCCGACGGCCCGTTCGACGCCTTGCTCGACTCGGTCACGCCCGGCTTGGCCAGCCTCTCGCGCGGCCTTCGCGCCGACGCCGATTACGTGTCGCGTGTGACCGCACTCGGTCGCCGCTACCTCGACCACGATCACCCGCACCTGATCCACGGTGATCTCTTCCTCGGCAGCCTGCTGCGCGCGCCGGGCGGCGAAATCATGCTGATCGACCCGGAATTTTCCTTCGGCGGCGAACCCGCCTTCGACCTCGGCGTGTTTTCGGCGCACCTGATTCTCAGTGGACACGACGACGCGTTCCTCGCCCGCTGGCTCGCTCAAACCGTCGGTGCCGCCGGCCGCGACGCCACGCTCACGCGCCACTATGCCGGCGTGGAAATCATGCGCCGCCTGATCGGCGTGGCCCAACTACCGCTCGCGCTCCCGTTACCGGCGAAGGCGGCCTTGCTCGCGCGCAGCCGCGAACTGGTCGGGTAATCGCGCGAAGGTGCGGGGGCGGTGCGGACCGGGTCCCGTCAGAACACGTGCTTGATGCCGAAGGTCCAGTTGATGCCGTTCACCTCGTAGAACTGCACGGCCGGCGCATTCGCCCCGACTTTCTCCATGATGAGATAGGGCTCATTGAAGATATTGCGGGCGGAGAAAAAGAAATTCATCCGCGGCGTGATCCGGTAGCCGCCACCGATGTCGAGGTTGGCGCGGTGGCGGTAGAAACGCGGGGTCGTGAGGGAAATATTGGCGGGGTAGGCATCGCGCCAGTTGAGATTCGTGTAGGCGTTGAGCTTGCGGTAACTGTAGCTCAGGCCGGCGTTGATCGAGTGGGGCACCAGGTTGACCTTCGGAATGCTGGCGTAGCTGCGGGTGTAGCTCGCGCGGACGTTGAGACCGCGAAACAGGTCCGGGAGGAACGACAGGCTCTGGCTGTATTCGAGCTCCATGCCGCGCACGGTGACATCGCGGTTGCTCGAGGTCGTCGTGATAAATTGATAGTTCGAGAGATCGAGTTCACCGGAATAGCCGTATTCCTGCGCCGTCAGGGTGTTGGAGATAAAGAGGCCCTTAACGTTATTTTGGTAGACGTTCGCCGCGAGGATACCGACGGGCTCGAAGTAGTAGGCGAGGCGCGCGGCGAAATTCCGCGAGGTCTCCGGGTTGAGCGAAGGGTTCGGCAGACGCACGGTGAGCGCATCGTCGTTGATATCCCACACGCCGGAAATATCGCGAAAGGTGGGGCGACGGATCGTCGAGCTGAAGCCCACCTGCGCATCGAAATTCTGGTTGATTTTGTATTTCACCGAGGCGCTGGGGAAATAGTTGTCGTAGCTGCCGACGCGATGGATCTTCGGCTTGGAGAAGTACTGATACTTGAGCCCGTCGATCGTCGTGGCGCGTCCATTGGTCTCGGCGAAGCCGGCTTTCGCCAATTCGGCGGGTGAGCGCGGATCGAACTCGAGCGAATCGCTGGTCGTGTCTTCACGCCGGATGCCGGCACGGATGATCAGGCGCTGGATCGTGGTGGTGGCCATGAGGAAGCCGCCGTCGATGGTTTCCTCGTAGTTGCGGCGGTTGCCGATGAAGGCGTTGTAGAAATTGGTGGCCGTAATCGTCTGCGAAAACGAATTCGGATTGTCGCGGAAGAAGCCGCCGAGACGCACGAGGTCGGGTGAGTAAACCGTGCCGCCGCCGATGGAGCGCAGGCGGGAGTCCGTGTTGGTGGCACCCATATCGAAATCGAAAGGCGAGTTGTAGGCGGCGTAAGCGCCGCGGGCAGGCGCGCCATTGAGGTTGAAGCGCAGCGACTCGGTATCGAGGCGGAAGTCGCGAACCTCGAACCGTCGCTTCACGCCCGCCTTCCACGCGATCGGCAGAAGCTTGGTCGTGCGATAGGAGGCGATCAGTTCGCCGCTGTAGACGTCCGTCATCGCGTAGCGTCCGTCGTCGATGGTGATCGTGGGGTTCGTGAAACTTGCTCCGTCGGCGATGTCCGGTCCGCCGGTTTGGACAATCTTCCAATCGACGCTCCGCAGCGACGAACGCTGGGCGGTGTAGGCCACCCCGGCCGCCGCGGGCCCGCCGGCGTCGCGGATCGAGCCGCGACGTCCCCGCGGGTCATACCAGCTGACGGAATTCGAGCCGGCGAACTTGCCCTCGAGGAGGAAATGGCCGGCGCGGTATTCGAATTTCGGTACGACCGTCATGGTCTGGCCGAGCTTCACGATGGCGGCGGGATTGTTGCCCACACTGCCGGCGGTGGTCGCGGTGAAATTAAGCAACGGGTCGGCGCCGATGACGGTGCTGCGCGCACCGGTGTTGAAGGTGAGCGAGCGCTGCGGGTTGTTCAGGTCGGCGTAATTGTAGAGCAGCGTGAGGGAGAGGACGAGACGCTCGGAGGCCTTGAAGTCCGAAGTGAAGTTGACCGTCGAGCGGCGGTTGGTGCGCGGTGCGTGGAGGAAATTGATCGCGGTGATAACGGCGGGGCGCGGGTCGGCGGCGGTGGCCGCATAATTGTAGGTGGTGGTCGTGCGGGCGTTGGCCGAGTAGGCCATCGATTCGCTGACGTTGAGGTTCACCCCGAGGCGTTTGTTGAAGAACACGTCGGAGTAGTCGAGGATGCCGCCGGGGTGAATTTTCCGCGAGAGGCGGTCGTCGGGGCCGAAGGATTCCTCGAGATTGAAGCGCGTGGAGAACGCCGTGAGGTTGGCCTGGGCCGACAGGCGGCGACCGGCGCGGTCGAAGGCGCGCTTGGTTTTCAAATTGATGGTGCCGGCGGGAGCGTTGGCATCGACGTCGGCGCTGATCGTTTTGGAGACCTCGATGGACTCCATGCTGGCGAGGGAAACTTGCTCGAAGGAGAACGCGCGGGCGTTGCCGGACGCGCCCTGGTTGGCGTCGGCGCTGCCGAGGGAAACGCCGTCGAGCGTGACCTGCGTGTATTCGGAATCGAGACCGCGGAGCCGGATGGTGCGGACCTCGCCCTGCGTGAGATCGAGTTCGACGCCAGGCATGTGCTTGAGGAATTCACCCACGTTGCCCTCGGCCACATCGCCGAACACGTCGGAGGCGACGGTGTTGGTGATGTTCATGGAATTGCGCTGATCCATGATCGCTTTGGCGTTACCCTCGCGCTCGGTGGAGACGGTGAACGCCGCAAGTTTGGCGGGGGCCTTCGGATCGGTGACGGCTGTTTCCAGCGTGCTGATCAATTCAAAGTCCTTCGTCACGGTGCCACTGGCCGGGACTTGGACCGTGGTCGTGATCGGACGGAAGCCGGTGTAGGTGACGACGAGCGTGACCGTCCCCGCCGCCACGGGCGAAATGCGATAGGCGCCGCCGTCTTCGGAGGTGATGACCTGGCCGGTCGCATCGACGCGGATCTGGGCGTTGCGGAGGTATTCGCCGCTGGCGGGACTGAAAACGCGGCCGGTGATGGTACCTTGGGCGGCCGCATGGGCGGTTCCCAGCGACCAACCGCAGACGACGAAAGAAAAGATCAGAGGCAGGACGTGCAGACGCGACCAGCCTCCGCGAGGGGGAGCGGAGAACTTCATAGGGCAGTGGGTGGGGAGGGTGATGAAACGAAACGCGCATGAGGGTGCTGCGCGAGACGAGAAAGTGATGGGGTGACGGTTTGGCATGATCACGCCCGACGCTATCCCTCTTTCGTGCGCGGCGAGTAGGGCGGACTTCAGTCCGCCGTCCGCAGTCGCAGACCCACCCCCAATGAGCGGGACGGACTGAAGTCCGCCCTACTCCGGCATTTTGACGATGCCGCGCCGGATGGCCTCGGCGGTGGCCTGGGCGCGGTCATTCACATCGAGTTTTTCGAGGATGTGGCTGACGTGGCGTTTCACGGTGTCTTCGGAGACGCCGAGCTCGGCCCCGATTTCCTTGTTGGCGCGGCCGGCGGCGATCAGGGCAAGGATCTCGCGTTCGCGCGGGGTGATGGCGGGGCCGAGGCGGAGCGCGGCGAGACGCCGGGCCACTTCGGGAGGGAGTGACCGGCCTCCGCGCGCCACGTGCTGCAGCGCGGCCAGCAGTTCGTCGCGGGAGGCGGATTTTTGCAGATAGCCGAGGGCGCCGGCATCGAGCGCGGCCTGCACCTCGTCGTCGCGGGCAAACGTGGAAAATATGAGCACGCGCGCCGCCGGATCGAAAACCCGCAGCGCGGCGGTGGCCTCCGCGCCGCTTATCCCCGGGAGCTGGAGGTCCATCAGGACCACCCGCGGACGCAGCTGCCGGTAGGCCGCGACGACGTCTTCACCCCGCTCCGCCTCGCCGACCACTTCGATGGTGTCATCGAGTTCGAGCGACGCGGCGAGGCCGCTGCGCACGACGAAGTGGTCGTCGACGATGAGCACTTTCAGCCGGGAGGAAGAGTCGGAGGACATGGGCAAGGGACGAGGGTAACGCGGGACGCCGGGGCGACTACCGCGCCGGGGGCGGGGCGGAATGGCCCGCCGCGAGGGCGGCGGGGCGCAGGGGCACAACGACCGCGACGGTGGCGCCCTTTTGCAGAGTGCTGTGCCAGGTGATTTCGGCGCCGATTTTACGCCCGCGTTCCCGCATGCCGGCGCACCCGAAGTGCCCGCGTTTGCTCTCGAGCGCGGTCGCCGCGTCGAAACCGCACCCGTTGTCCACAATCCGCATCGTGAGCTGCTGCGCCCCGGCCTCGACCTCGACGGTCACATGTGTAGCGCGGCCGTGCTTGCGGGCGTTGTTGATGGCTTCGCGGGCGATCATGCGCAGATCGTGCACGGTGCCGGCCGGCAAGTACGGGAGCGCGCTCGCCGCGGCCATCCGCACGAGCACGTCTTCGTCCGCGTTGGCCCGCACCGCGACGGACTCGAGGGCGGCCAGCAGATCGCCGGCGGTCTCGGCCGGATCGCGCAGATCGGAAATCAAATCGCGGGTTTCGACCTGGATGCGCGTGACCAGATTGCGCGATGCGCCGACGAGGCTTTTCCCTTTTTCATCCGCCACGCGCGTCGCCAGCGCATCGAGGCGCAGGCTCACGCCGGCCAACTCCTGTTCGAGGGTGTCGTGAAACTCGCGGGCAATCCGGTGGCGCTCCTGCAAAGCGGCTTCCGCCTCGATGCGGTGCCGCAGCGCGGCGGTTTGGCGCCGGACTTGGCGCCGCAAGATCGCGATCCATCCGCCCGCCAGCAGCGTCACCCCGGCGAGCGCGGCCAGCACGGCGCTCAGTCGCCGGGGGGTCCACCACGAAGGCGTCCGCAGCACCTCCAGGCCGGCCGGCAGCACCGCGCGCAAACTGACCAACCCCGGGTCGCTGCGAAAGCCCGGACCGAACACCGCGGTGTCGACCTGACAAATCCCGGTGAGTCGGACCACTGCCCCCGCCACAGGGAGGGCGGCGCCGTCGGGTAACCGCGCCTGAATCGTGCGTTGATCCCCTTGCAGGAGCAACGTCGTGCCGTCCTCGGCTTTGAAGGAATCGCGGACCGTGCCGACGATACGGACCAACCGCCCGTCGTGTTTGCCCGACAAGGGATCGCCCCGCCGGCCATAGAGCCCGTCGAGTGCTGCAACGTCCAACGGCACGGGCGCAGGTCCGGGCGCGCGCGCCAATACCTCGGCATCCACGACCGACGCACTGAATCGTTCCATCGAAGGAAAGCCGACGACCGTGACCCGGTCTCCCGGCGTGAGCGGCGTCGGCTGGCCCAAACGCACGGCAAACGCCCTCGCGCCTTCTTCCAGGAAAACCTGATCGTGGCCCAACGTCGCGGTCACCACGCCTTCGAGCCGCACGCGCTGTTCGCCGAGACCCGTCACCCGGAACGCGAGCAAGTCATCGGCCGAAACGCGGGGCGCTTCCGCGGCGGGCGGCGCCGCGGCCACGACGACCACCTCGGCCCACTGAATGACGCGGAGGTAGGGTTGCACGAGCTGGCGGCGCGGCGTGTTGATCAGCCCGGCGGCGAGTCCCGTGATGCGCACGCGGTGGTCGACCAGCGTTCGCTCGGCGGCCGGGGCTGCTTCGACCCGGACCTCGATCACGCGCGAACCCATCGCGAGCCGGAGCAGACTCTTCCCCCCATCGACCGGCTGCACGGAGCGCACGATGCCCTCGACGGTCACGCGCTGATAGTGGTAGCGGCCAAAATAGAGGTCGTCGAATTGGGCCGGAATCCCCGGCGGCAACTCCCGCCGACCCACCACGCGGATCGTCGCGTCGTCGAGCCCCGGGAGATAGAGACCGAGCCGGGTCTTGCTCGTCAGTTCGATGTCGTCGCCGACGGCCGGAGGCGGGGTCCGCGCCGGCAGACGAAAGAAGGTGGTCGACGTGTCATCCTGCAGAAAGACGGCGGAAGGGCTTTCGACAAACACGACGACCCCGCGCAGCCGCACCGGGATGCCGCTCGCCGCTTCCGTGGGCGTGAGCGCGCGTACCTCGATGGCTGTCGTGAGCACACGGCCTTGCGCGATCAGCGCGCCGGGAAGCGCGAGAGCGCCGAACAGCGCGCAGACGTGGAAGCGGAACGAAAACATCGCGAAAAGAGGGGCGTGGGGAGTAGGGCGGACTTCAGTCCGCCTTGCGAGGCCGTTGCGGGGACGGAATGCGGACTGAAGTCCGCCCTCCTCTAGCCGAATAACGCCGCGATCGGCTTTCCGCCGTCGGTGATCGGCACGGGACGCGACGCGTTGACGAGGTCTTTCGCGGGATTGATGCCGAGCGCGGCGTAGACCGTCGCGTGGAAATCCGGCACGGAGACCGGGTGCTCGACAGGTTTGCCCGCAAGCGCATCGGTCACGCCGTAGGCTCCGCGGTGGCGCAGTCCGCCGCCGGCGAGCACGAGACTGAACGCCGACGATTGGTGGCCGCGTCCGCCGCCGCCGTCGAATTGTCCGGGTCGGCCGAACTCCGTGCCGATCACAATGAGCGTCTGGTCGAGGAGCCGTTTTTCCTGGAGATCGGACATCAGCGCGGAGAGCGCGGTGTCGAGCTCGCGGATGAGGAGGTGCTGGTTGACTTGGCCGGCGTTGTGGGTGTCCCAACCGGCGCCGTTGATAAAATTGAGATTGTGGGAGACCTCGATGAAGCGGACGCCGGCCTGCACGAGACGCCGCGCCAGGAGGCAGCGTTGACCAAACTCGCCGCCGTAGCGTTGGCGGACCGCCCCGGGTTCTTCGCCGAGTTGGAAGTGCCGCATGAAGCCGGGGCCGGCGAGGCGGAGCGCTTCGCGCTGGACCTCGGCGTAGTCGGCCAGCACGGCGTCGGCGGCGGCGCGTTGCTGGAGCGGCTCGAGCAGGCGTTGGCGGGCGGCGCTGCGCGCCGGATCGATGCCTTCGGGCGGCGTGAACCCGGCGGGGCCGGACTCGGTATCGACGAGATAAATGTAGCCGTGTTTCGCCCCCAAGAAACCGGGGCCGCGACTCACGCTGGGATAGCCGATGAGCAGATAAGCGGGCAGCTCGCTGCTCACCGCGCCGCGTTCGTGGGCGACGATCGAACCCATCGACGGATAAATCGTGCTGCCGCTCACCGGACGGCCCGTGTGGACAAAGTTGGTGGCGAGCGCGTGCTCGATGCCGAGCTTGTGGTTCACGGTGCGCACGGCGGTCACGTGCTCGGCAAGGCGGGCGGTCTGGGCGAGATGCTCCGTGTAACGCACGCCCGGCACAGCCGTATCGATCAAGTCGTAATCGGTTCCCGGCAGAGCGGGCGAAGACTTGGAGTTGCCGCGTTTTTTCGGATCAAAGGTGTCGATCTGCGCCATGCCGCCGCCGAGCCAAATGAAAATGCAGTGCTCCGCTTTGCCGCGTGGGGACGAGACGACGGAAGGGGAAGGGAGCGAACCGGGCGCGGCGCCGAGGCCGCGGGGCAAGGTCGTGGCGGCGGCGAGCGCGGCGGCCTGGGTGAGAAAGATGCGGCGGTTCATGGGAAATGATCGGTCAGAGGATATGCGTCCATTCGGGCGCGTTGACGAGGGCCCACGTGACATCCTCGAGGCGGCGGCGCCAGTCGGGATCGAGCCGCGTGGTGGCGGGATCGCCGCGGCGGGCGGCGGCCTCTTCCGCGAGGCGCCACGTGTTGGCCTCGCTCTTCATGTGGTTGGACCACGCGACGTAGTTCGGACGCACGCGGGGTGTCGCAGCAGCGGACGGAGATTCGGCTTTCGCGACGGTGATGCGCGTGGCGTAGCCGGGGCGGAGCAAGCCGGTGTAGATTTGGCGCTCGGCCGTCGTCGGCGGGCGCGTGAACATCCGGAGAAACAAACGCTCCACGAGGGCGTCGAGCGGCTGGTGCTCGAGGGCGAGGCGGGTGAGCCCGTGGTCGTCGCTGAGGCGCGTGAGCCACGTGGTCATCGTGCCGTTGGAGAGGAGCGCGGGCTGAAGAACGTTGGCGGCGACCTCGCGCACGCCGCTGCTCGCGTCAGGGCGGGCACCGCGCCAGCCGAAGACCTCCAGCACCTCGGCGACCGCCTGGATGCGCGGCAACATGAGGCTTGGGCGGTCGCGCTCGTTGGACGTTGAGGCCAGCATCCACGCGCGGTTCGCGCGACCGAGATCGAGGGCGTTTTCGATCGTGCGCACGCTGTCGACGTCGAGGTTGACGGCCTCGACGGCGAAGGGCGTTCCGGTCGCGGCGAAGAGCGAGTCGACGAACTGCTCGGCGGCGATGCGACGCGGCGCAGGCGCGGTGAACAATGGACCGGTCGCGGCCAGCGAGCGGTCGGCGGTGCGCTGGTAGGCGTGGGAATGGAGAATCACGCGGGCGAGGGCCTTCGTGTCGTAGCCGGAGCGGACCAATTCGCGGGCCAGCCAGCGCAGCAATTCGGGGTGCGAGGGCGCGCTCTTTTCCCAATCGCCGACCGTCTCGACGAGACCGCGGTCCATGAAGCGCTGCCAGATGCGGTTGGCCATGACCTGGGCGAAGCGCTCGTTCTGCGGCGCCGTCACCAGCGCCGCGACGCGGTCGCGTGAGTCAGCGGGGCGCTGGGCCAGTGCCGCGGCGGCGTTCTCGTCGCAGAATTGCGCGAACGACCACGCGGGCGTCACCGTCGTGCCCGCCGGCAACGTGGACTCGATGAGCGGTTCGCGTCCGCCAAGCCGCAGGTGATCCATCGCGACCGTGCTCGTGACCGGGAGCTTGAGGGACTTCGCGCCGAGCATCGCGGCGAGTTGCATGAGGTCTTTTTGCTTCGCCGCGTGGGTCGGGGCGTCGTGGCAACGCGCGCACTTCATTTCCACGCCGAGAAACGCCGAGCTGACGATGATGCCTTTGGCGGCCATCGGGACGTCGTTTTGCGAAGCGACGCTGAACCCCGCGGGTCCGCCGAAGCGTTCGCTGCCCTCCTGGCGGATGAGTTCGGTGACGAAGAGGTCGAGCGGTTTGTTGTCGAGGAGCGCTTCGTAGATCCACCAGCGAAACGGGCCGGTGTTATTCAGCGTCGGGTTGATGAGGTTCGGATTCTCCGCGAGCACATCGAGCCAGTAGGGCATCCACTGGTCGGCCCAGCGCGGATCGGCGAGGAGACGGTCGATGGTGGCGGTGCGACGCGTGGCCGTCGGCAGGGTCCGGAAGGCCGCGATCTCCGCCTCGCTCGGCACGACGCCGACGGTATCGAGCGTGACGCGCCGCAGAAACGTGAGGTCGTCGGTGAGCGGCGTGAGCGCGAAACTCGCGACCGGAAACGCGGGCCACGCGGCACCTTCCTTGATCCACGTCCGCAGGATTTCGATTTCCTTGGCCGGGAGCGGATCGCCCTTCGCGGGCATCACTTCCTCGGAATCCGTGCTCGTGACCCGCTGAATGACCGGACTGGTCTCCGGATGGCCGGCGATGAGGGCCGGACCGTCGGCTTTGCCGCCCTTGAGCGCGGCTGCGAGGGAATCGAGGCGCAGACCGCCTTTCACCTTCGCCCCTTGGTGGCAGCTGGAGCAACGCGTCTCCAGGATCGGCTTCACGTCGCGGTAGAAGTCGACGCGGCCTTTTTTGAGCGGCGCGTATTCGGCCGCGACAGTCGCGATGCGGTCGGCGATGAAGTGATCGATCGCGTTCGCCGCCGGGAAGCCGGGGCGGAGGGACGGCACCGCGACCGCCGGGGTGGACGCGAGCCACGCGTTGGCCGCCGCGCGCCGCGAGGCCCAATACGCGGCGGACTCGGCCCGTTTTGCGGCCCGGGCCGCGGTGTTGACGGTGGCGAAGTGTGCGCGACGCTCCGTCTCGTAGGCGGCCCAGCCCGCATCGGTGTAGGCAACCGGGGGCGAGCCGGGCGAGAGCAACCACCACGAGGCGCTGCCGGCGGGCGAAAACGCCACGACAGTTTCGCCGAGTTCGGG
>JBIKOK010000116.1:0-19455 GCA_044358025.1 Opitutaceae bacterium | reverse complement strand
CGGCTCCGACCCTCATTAAGCTCGACGTCGAAGGCCACGAACCCGCCGTCCTCCGCGGTCTCGCCACCGCGCTCGCCCATCCGCGCTGCGAACTCGTCGTCTTCGAAGACACCCCGGCCGACGACTCCCCCTCCAAACACATCCTCCGCACCGCGGGCTTTACGCTCAGCCCTCTCGTCCGTCGCGAACAGTCCGCCCACGCCCTCGCGAACTTCGCGGCGGAAAAATCGCCCCACGCGTGATCTCGGTCATCGTCCCCACGCGCAACCCGCACCCCGCTCGCCTCCGCCGCACCCTCGCCGGCCTCTCCGCCCAGTCGCTCCCTCGCGGAGAGTGGGAACTCCTCGTCATCGACAACGCCAGTTCGCCCGCACTCTCGCCCGCCGCCGAGCCACTTCTCACCTCACTTCACGCCCGCCTCCTCGTCGAGCCTGCCCCCGGCCTCACCCCCGCTCGCTTGGCCGGTTTTCGCGCTGCGCGCGGCGAAATCCTCGTCCTCGTCGACGACGACAACGTCCTCGCTCCCACCTACCTCGCCTCCGTCGCGCAACGCTTCGCCGCCTCTCCTGCGCTCGCGGCCGCCGGCGGCCCCGTCGTCCCGGAGTGGGAAACACCGCCCCCGCCCTGGTCGCGTGAGTTCCACGGACTCCTCGCTCTGCGCGATCTCGGCCCGTCTCCCAAAATCGCCTACGGTGGTCCTTCCGCTCCTTGGCCGATCTTCGCCCCCGTCGGCGCCGGCCTCGCGATTCGCCGTCAATCCGTCCTCGCCTACGCCGCCGCCATCGCCACCGACCCGCGCCGCCACACGCTCGACCGCACCGGCACCAGCCTCGCTTCCGGTGGCGATAACGACCTCGTCTTCACGGCCCTTCACGCCGGTGGCGAGGTCGCCTATTTTCCGGAACTTCGTCTCACCCACCTGATCCCCGCCGGCCGCCTGGCCCCCGACTATCTCACCCGCCTCAACCGCGGCATCATGCGCACCTGGGTCCGGGTCCTCGCCCTCCACGGCCAGTGCCCCTGGCCCGCCATCGCCCCGGCCTCGGTTCCATTCCGCGTCGCCCGGGCGTGGTTTCGCCAACGCGCCTGGCGCGGTCCCGCCGAGCGCATTCGTTGGGCCGGCGCCCGCGGGCAATTCGAGGGTCTCGCCGATTTGTACTCCGGCCCACCCCGCCCCGGCGCATGAGCAGCTCGCCTCCCGCCGCCCCCCGCCGCCCTCGGGCCGTCCGTGCCCTGCGTTTCGCCCGCAACCTCGTCCGCTGGGGTCTGCCGACCCGCTCGCTCCTCTTCGGACCGCTCAGCCTCGGCGACGATCTCCTCTGCACCGCCGTGCTCCGCGAAGCGCGCCGTCGCGGCCAACCCTTCGCGATGATGACCGCCCGCCCGGAGCTTTTCGCCGGCAACGCGGATCCCTCACGCCTGCTCCCCGTCGACGACGATTACGTCGCCGGCCTCCGCCGCCTTGGCGCCCGCATCGTCCAACCCTACTACGTCGGCTCCGATCCAGCCGCCCCCCAACGGGACCGTCTTCCGACTCGCCCTATCATCGCGGAAATGTGCGCCCTCGCCGGTCTCCATGGCCCGGTGACCCTCCGGCCTTACCTCACGCTCACGGCCGCTGAACTCGCCGCCGGCCGCCGCTTCCCGCTCCAAATCGCCCTTCACAGCACCGGCCTCGCCGCCGCCGTTCCCTATCCGACCAAAGAATGGGGCCCCGACCGTTTCGCAGCGGTCGCCCGCCAACTCGGTTCTCACGCCAAGCTCATCCAACTCGGCTCCGCCTCCGATCCCGCGCTGCCGGTCGACCTCGATCTCCGCGGCCGCACCACTCTCCGCGAAGCCGCCGCCCTCCTCGCCGGCTCAACCGTCTTTGTGGGCTTGGAGGGCTTCCTCGCCCACCTCGCCCGCTCCGTCGACTGTCCCGGCGTGATCGTCATGGGTGGACGTGCCCCGGCGGAGATCTTTGGCTACAGCGCCAACCGCAATCTCACGGCCTTCCCCGCCTGCGCTCCCTGCGGTTTGCGCACCGGCTGCACCCATGAAATGATCTGCATGACCGCGCTCTCCCCCGCAACGGTTGCCACCGCCGCCCTGGCAACGCTCGCCCGACCACGCGAACCCCTCCTTCCGGTCGGCACCTTTCATCTTCCGTAGTCAACCGAGGCCACCCGCCATGCTCCGATCCTTCGCCCGCCGCTTTCGACGTCTTTTCGAACCTTCGGTCGCCCGCCTCGAATACTGGGCCGCGCGGAAGCAATGCTCCGTTCAGGCCCTGATGGACATCGATGAGGCAAACCTTTGGTTTCCCCCCGACTTTCGCGACCGCTTCGGCGGCTTTCACCCGCCCGGCGAAATCAGGGGCGTTCGCCGCGGCTTCTCCTTGGATCGCGTCCGTTCCGACATGCTCGTCTTGTTGCTCCGCGAAATCGTCGTCGGACAGATCCCCGGTGCCTTTGCTGAACTGGGTGTTCACCACGGATGGTCCGCCCGCTTGATCCACCACTATTGTCCCGACCGTCGTTTCTACCTGCTGGATACGTTCGAGGGATTTGCGGCGGCCGATCTGAAGGCGGAATCGCTTGCCGTCGGTTTCAACGAGAAGCGCTCGTTTCAGGATACCAGCGTCGAACGCGTGCGCCAAAATATCCAACCCATCGGCGACACCGTCGCCTTCGTGCCCGGCTGGTTTCCCGATTCTGCCACCGCCGCCATGCGTGACGAGCGCTATGCGTTTGTGCATCTCGATGCCGACCTCGAAGCCCCGATTGCCGCCGGTCTGGCGTTTTTTTGGCCACGCTTGGCCCCGGGCGGAATGATGGTCGTCCACGACTACAACGCCTGGCCGGGCGCCCGCCTCGCCGTCGACGCCTTCCGCCAACAGCACTCTGTCCGCGCCGTTCCCATGCCGGACAAAGCCGGATCCGTCGTCTTGCTAAAATGACGGCGCTTCGTGCCGGCGCAGCTTTCCCATGAGCGCCCCTGACCTCTCCGTCATCATTCCGGTCTACAACCGCGGTGATGTCATCCGTTACACGCTCGAATCCGTTCGCCGCGCCACCGCCCATCTCACCGTCGAGACCATCCTCGTCGACGATGGCTCCACTCCCCCCACCGAGGAAACGCTTAAGCGCCTCGGCTACCCACCGACGCGTCTCATTCGCCAGGAAAACCGCGGCCTCCTCTTCGCCCGTCTCACCGGCCTCGCCGCCGCGACCGCCCGCCATGTCCTCTTTCTCGATTCCGACGACCTCGTCACCGCCGACAAGCTCACGGCCCAGATCGCGGCGATGGATCGCGCCCAAGCCGACGTCAGCTACACCGACACCGCCCGCACCTCGCTCGTCGGCGACTACGAGTCGCTCACGGTCTCTGCCGACGGCTCGCTGCCCGCCACGTCCGACGCCGCCGAGTTCTTCATCAGCGTTCAACCTGCCCCGCACAGCCCGATTTTTCGGCGCAGCTATCTCGACGAAATCGTGCGCACCGCCTTCTTCCCGCCCTCGCCGCTCTACAATCCCGTCGCGGAGATCTGGTTTTATCACAATGCCGCGCCCCGCCCCGGCCGCGTCATTTACGTGCCCGGCCCGCGGGCGATCATCGGCCAGCATCCCGACGTGCGCCTCACCAACCACTGGGAACGCCTGGGCGTCGCCTCCCTCGGCGTGATGGAAGCCTTTGCGCGCACCTGCCCGGCGGATACGCCTGCGGCGCTTTCCGCCCGCCGCCTCGTCGGTGAAAAAGCCTTCGCCTCCTGGCGCCGCCTCCCCCGCGATTTCTCCCCCGAGTTCGCCGAACGCACGCTCAATCTCTGGCGCCGCCTCGCCGACCACCGGCCCTCGCCCGCCCTCGGCGGCCGCCTCTTTCAGCCGCTGGCCCGCCTCCTCGGTCCCGTCGCCGCCGCCCGCCTCCTCCATCGGTTCCAAGCCGGCCCTTACGCCGCCTGCCGCACGCTGAGCGACGCCGAGTTCGGGCGTCTCCTCGCCACTCTGCCCGCGCCATGACCCCCGCTTTCACCCCTCTGCCGGGAAACACCCGAGGCCGCGAACTCGCCCGTCGCCTCGGTCTCGGTCGTCTCTCCTACCTCGCGTGGCACCGTCCGCGCGCCGCCCTGGCGCGTTCCCGGCGCGCCGGCGGGCCGTGGCACCAGTGGCTCGACCACCGGGGCGAGGCCGCGATGCGCCGCGCCGCCGCCCAGCTTCCCCCGCGCTACGATACCCGCCAAGCCTCTGCCGAAGTCTGGTTTCTCACGGGCCGCCGCTTCTGGCACCAAACCGCCTTCTGTGCGTGCTCCCTGCTCCAATATGGCCGTGACAGTGTGCGCCCCTGCTTCATCGACGACGGCACTTTCGATGACCCGCTGATTGCCGAGTCGCAGCGGTTGTTTCCCGGCTCGCTCGTCCGCCGGGCCACCGAGTGCGAAGCGCTCCTCGACGCCGCGCTGCCCGTCGCGAAATTCCCCGCGCTCCGGGCGCAGCGCCGCACCTACATCCATCTGCGCAAACTCACCGACGCCCACGTCGGCCATCACGGCTATCGCGTCGTGCTCGATTCCGACATGCTCTTTTTCCGCCGGCCCGACGCCCTCCTCGCCTGGCTCGCCGCGCCCGACCGCCCCATCCATATGCTCGATGTTCACGACGCTTATGGCTATCCCGGCGCCACGCTCGCCGCGCTAGCCGGCCGGGCGGTGCCCTCCTGCGTCAACGTCGGCATCTGCGGATTCAACAGCGACCAGCTCGACTGGCCGCGTCTCGAGTCCTGGACCGCCGAACTCCTCGCCCGCCACGGCACGAGTTACTACCTCGAACAAGCCCTCGTCGCCCTCCTCCTCGCCAACACGCCGGCGCGCCGACTCCCTGCTCGCGACTACCGCCTGCTCCCCGATGAGGCCGAGTGCCGCGCTCCGACCGCGGCGCTGCACCACTACGTCGATCTTTCGAAACGCGGCTACTTCCGCCACGCGTGGCAACACGTCCTCCATGCCGACCTCGCCCGCTGAGCCGGATAGCCGCCGGCTCGCGCAACACCGGGTCAGCGGAATCGACGGTCTTCGCGCCCTCGCCGCGTTGGCCGTTTTCTTCTGCCACCTGGCCGAGATGCCCACCTCCACGCACGGCGCCATCTCCCAAGCGTGGCGCGCCGTCTGGCAACACGGTTACCTCGGCGTATCCCTCTTCTTTGTGATCAGCGGAGTCTGCATCGGTCGTACGTGGCTGGACAGCGCCACACCGGGCAAATTTTTCCTCCGTCGCTTGCGGCGCATTTTCCCTGCTTACTGGGGCAGCTTGGCCGTAATCTGCGCCCTCGCACTCGCCGTAAAACTCAGCTTTGGGACCAACGATGTCGCCGCTTTGCCGGCTTCTGGGGCCGCCCTTTTGGCCACGGTTACTCTCGCCACCGCCCCGGTCAGCTCTTTCCCCCCGATGAGTGGGGTCTACTGGTCGCTGTCCTTCGAACTCGCCTTCTACGCGGTCATGACCGCCCTGCTGTTGGCCTCACCCGCCCGCCGCCCCGCCGCCCTGGCGCTCGCCCACGCCCTCCTCTGCCTGCTCGCCTGTCGTCCCGGCTGGTCCCGGATTCCGCTCGGTTTCTTTATCGAGCTCTGGCCCTTGTTTGGCACCGGCGCCGCCCTGGCCCTTTGGCGGGACCATCGCCGCCTCGCCCTCGCGATGTTTCTCACGTCCGCCGTTCCCGCCATCGCCGCCCTGCTCCAGCATCGCCTCGTCGCCGAGTGGACGACCGCGATCCTCGGCACCGGACTCTGCGCCGCTGCACTGGGCGGTAAGCTTGCATTCTGGCCCGCTCCCCTCGTGGAACTCGGGAAAATGTCCTACTCTCTTTACCTCCTCCACGGGCCCATCGGCGGCTACTTCTATTTTCACGCCTTGGCCAACCGCGGTCCAACGGAGGGTTCCGAAATTCTCTGGCAGACCGGCGTCGTCGTCGTCACCGCATTCGCCATCCGGCCGCTCTATCGGTGGCTCGAAAAGCCGTTCCTGCGCCCCGCCGCCCGCGTGAACCCAACGCCCGCATGACCGACCGGCGCTCCCGCTCTCCGCAAGCCACCGCATTCCCGGCGTTCTTTCACGACCTGCCGCCGACCCTGTTCGCCGCCGTCGCCCTGCACCTCGTCTTCACCCTCGTCTCGTGGTTCGTGCCGCCGGCGATGAACTCCGACTCAGCCACGGGATTCTACGTCTGGGACAGTTGGCGCGCCGGCGCCCCTTGGAATCACATGATCGCCCCGGACAGTGCGGATATTTCGCGGGATACCTCGTTTTTTCAGGCGTGGTGGAGCCCCGGTCAGTATCTCGTCACCGCCCCTTGGCAACTGCTCGGCCTTTCCCTCGGTCACGCCATCGCCCTCGGCGGCGGAGTCGCCACCGCCCTCGCCTTGATTGGCTTCTATCGGCTGTATCGGACCTTCGGTTTCACCCCGTCCGTCGCCGGCTGGTCCGTGCTTGCCGTCGCGTGCAACTGGACCCTCACCCGGACCTATGGCGATTACATGGGCGGTGAGACCGCTCTCCTCGCCGTGCTCCCGTGGCTCGTACTCGCCCTGCACCGAGTCTTCGCCGGCGGAACAAATTTTGCCTGGATCGCCGTGCCCGCCATCTTTTGGCTCGGGGCGATGGCCAAAAATTCCTTCGTGCCCGTGGCGGCCGGTCTCATCGCCGGTTTCCGCGGTCTTCACGTCTGGGGAAGCCCTTGGCTGACCGCCGCCAAACTTGCCGAAGTCGCCCGCTGGGCCGCTTGGTTCGGCCTTGGCTATTTGCTCTTCTGGGCCACCTACCTGCGGCTCGGCGTCGCTCCCGGTCTCGG
This sequence comes from Opitutaceae bacterium, assembly GCA_044358025.1. GTDB lineage: Bacteria > Verrucomicrobiota > Verrucomicrobiia > Opitutales > Opitutaceae > GAS368. The sequence continues at coordinate 12,633 of JBIKOK010000116.1, read as the reverse complement.
CTTCGGCGGTCCCATCGATGCCGACTGGTGGATTTCGGCGCTGCGCGTCCTGGGCTTTCCGCTCTCCAGCATCTTCTCGCTGAGCAACGTCCTCGGGCGCGTTTTCCAGCATCCGTCCCACCCGCTCGTCGCGAGCGTCCATGCGCTGTGGCCGCTTTACCTGCTCATCGCCCTCGGCGGCACCGTCGTCCTCGTCGGCTTGCTGAGACAGGAATTCTCGCATCGCCCGGCCTGGGCTCGGCTCTTGGTCGGTGTCGTGGTCGCCAATCTCGCGTTCTATGGCCTCGTTCTCCTCTGGCGCTCGGCCGGCGGCCTCGAAGAACGTTTCTTCAAACCCGTCGGTTTTCTGCTCCTCCCGTCCCTCGTCGCCAGTCTGCACGACTCGCGTTCCCGCTGGCCGGGCCAGCTCCTCTGCCTCCTCCTCGCCCTGTCGTCGGCCTACGGCGTGGCTTCATTCGCCAATCGCGCCCACTACCTGACACGGCTCGCCAACGAAGGCCGCCGCGGCACCACGCAAAACGTCCTCTCGCCAGAGGGGCTACGCGTCCTTCACTCGCTCGACATCACCTTGCCCCCTTCGTCGCTCATCGTGGTGCCGTCCCCCGAAATGACCCTTGAGCTTCAACGCGTGCGGCGCTTGTCGACCCACGCCGTCATGATGGACGCCGCCCAACTCGCCGCAGTACGCCGCTCCGGCCGCGCCGAAAATCTCGTCGTGCTGGTCGACGATCGGATGCTCGCCGCCGGTCAGGCCCGCGCCCTCCTCGACAGTTTCACCGACTATCCCCCGTCCGCCTGGACCGCGCATCGCTACGGCACCTGGATATTTTACCACCAAGGTCCGTTTGCCGCTTGGCCCGCCCCGACCGGCGTTCCGCTATGAGCCCCCTCGTCAGCATTCTCATCCCTTGCTACAACGCCGCGCCGTGGCTCGCGGCCACGCTCGACTCCGCCCTCGCGCAAACCCATCCCCGCACCGAGATCATCGTCGTTGATGACGGCTCCTCCGACCACAGCCTCGCCATTGCCCGCACCTTCGAACCGCACGGCGTCCGTGTCGTCACGCAGCCCAACGCCGGCGCCAGCGCCGCCCGCAACCACGCCCTCCGCCTCTCCCGTGGCGACTATATCCAGTTTCTCGATGCCGACGATCTCCTCACTCCGGATAAAATCGCGGCGCAGCTGACCGCTCTCCGCACCCCGCCCGCCCGCGCCGACGCCATCGCCACCTGCCGCTGGGGTCGCTTTAGCAGCGATCCCACCAACGCGATATTTGTCGATGACGCCGTGTTTCGCGATTTCGCCCCGCTCGACTACCTCCTCGCCCACACCGGCGCCGCCCGGATGATCCACCCCGCTGCCTGGCTCGTGCCCCGTCCCATCGCCGACCGCGCCGGTCCCTGGGACGAGTCGCTTTCGCTCAACGACGATGGCGAATATTTCGCCCGCGTCGTCCTCGCGAGCTCCGCGATCGTGTTTTCTCCCTCCGGCGCTTCGCTCTACCGCAGCCATCTCCTCGGCAGCCTCAGCCGCCAGCGCAGCCGCCGTGCCCTGGAATCCGTCTTTCACTCGGTTGACCTCATCGCCGACCACCTGCGTCGAGCCGAGGACTCACCCCGCACCCAACGCGCCCTCGCCGACTACTGGCAGCGGCTGGCCTTTGAAATTTACCCGGAGGCCCCCGATCTTTGCCGGCGCGCCGACGCCGTGGTCCGTGCCCTCGGCGGCTCTTCGCTCACGCCTGAGATGGGATCGCGCCTCCGTTTCCTCTCGCATCTCATCGGCTGGAAAACCAGTCGTCGAGTCGAACGTATGTTCAAATGATCTCCGACCCTGCCTCCGAGTTTACCTCCTATCTTGGCGCCTACACAAATGACGCCGAGTGCAATGACCGTGTGTTCGCGGCATTCACGATGCTCACCCAATCCGACCCTTTGCTGTCCGATCATCGTCGCCATGTGGAGGCGCGTAAACTCGGCTTTGGCGACCCGGCCTTTCACGCCATGTGGCGCGGACTTCTTGCCCACGCGCATCGCCGTTTTGGGGCTGTCAATGCCCTTGAAATTGGCGTTTTCAAGGGACAGGTGATCTCGCTCTGGGCGCTGCTCGCGCGGCACTACAACTGGCCCGTGCACATCCACGCCATTTCCCCTCTGGCGGGGCAGCCCATGCCCAAGCTGGGAGTCTGGCGTTCGCTCCTCTACCGCCTGAGTCCAAGCTTCCGTGAACGCGTCGATAGCGGCGATTTCTATCCCGAGGAAGACTATCGCCAAATTGTCCGAGATCACTTCTCGAAGTATGAGTTGTCCTTTGACGCAGTGCGACTCGTGCGCGGTTACTCCACCGCGCCGGACGTTCGTTCCGCGGTCGCGGCGAACCGTTTCGAATTGATCTACATCGACGGCGACCACACCTACGCCGGTGCGATGGCCGACATCGAGCACTACGCGCCAAAAATTATCCCCGGCGGTTGGCTTGTCATGGACGACGCCGCCTACGGTTTGCCCGGCACATCATTCTGGAAAGGCTACGAAACCGTCGCGCGCGCCTGTCTCCGTCTGCCGGACCTTGGTTTCGACAACGTCCTGAACGTTGGTCACAATCGCGTCTTTGAACGGCGAGCGTAAACGATGCCGCGCATCCGCGTCTTCCTCTGCACCTACCGCCGCCCGCGGTTGCTCCGGCGCGCACTCGCCGGCCTCCTCGCGCAGACCTTCACCGACTGGACTTGCGAATTGCACAACGACGCCCCCGACGACGACACGCCGCGCGCCATCCTCGACGAACTCGCGCCCGCCGATCCGCGTTTTTCCTACGTCGCGCACGAGAAAAACTGGGGTGCCGTGGCCACATTCAATCACGCCTATTCCGGTGGTCCGGAACCCTTCGCCAGCCTCCTTGAAGACGACAATTGGTGGGAACCGACTTTCCTCGCCTCCGCGCTTCGGGCCCTCGAGCACAACCCCGCTGCCTCGCTGGTTTGGGCCAACATGAAACTCTGGCAGGAAAAGTCCGACGGAACCTGGATCGATACCGGGTCCACGATCTGGGCCCAACCAAACAAATCCGACGAACCCGTCATCACCTTTCACCCGCCGGAGTTGTTGCAGGCCTTCGATGCGCTTCACTCCAACGGCGCCATGGTCTTCCGCCCGCATACTTTTCGGCCGAAACAGGTCTCCCCCGCTCTGCCCTTCTCCATCATCGAACCCGCGCGCGAGCGTGCCGCCACGGGCCCGCTCCTGCTCCTCACCGCCCCGCTCGCCCACTTCGCCTGCACTCTCGCCACCGCCCGCGATGACGACCCCGCGCGCTGGCTCCAGGCCAAACTGCTCGTCGCGGCTTCGTTTTTCCAGAACGTATCCGTCCCGCTCGCCGCCTACGCCGCGATGTGGACGCAGCGCCGCGCACAGCGCCCCCGCGACACCGGAATTTTCTTCTGCCTCGCCCTCGCCTTGCGCGATCCAAGCCTGCTCCGCCCCGCGCAGTGGGGCGACTGGATCCATTTTCTCCTGAGTGCCGCACGGCACCCGCTTCGTCTCGCCCGCGGCCTGAGCTTCCGGCGCGATCAGCCCGAGGCTTGGGCCTGGTTCGTCGCGCAAACGCGCGCCCACGGGGCGCGCCCCGTCCACGCCACGGTGCTCGCGAAACACCCGCCGTGAACGCCCCCCGCATTCTCATCGTCACCAACGGCCATCTCTGCCGGAACCCGCGTCCCCTGAAGGAGGCCGACACGCTCGGACGCGCCGGTTTCGATGTCACCGTGCTCGGCGTTCGCAACCACGCCGCCTCCGAAGCGACCGACGTCGCCCTCCTCCGCACCGCGCCCTTTCGCCGGCTCACCGTCGATCTTCTCCCGGCGTCACCTTCCGCACCCCTCGGCAAGCGCGCCGCTAGCTTCGCCCGTCGCCTACGCCTCCGCCTCGCCCGCCTCGCCGCCACGCGTCTTGGCTGGCTGTCCATGGAGTCCCTCGGTCCCGCGTCCGACCTGCTGCGGGCGGCGACCCGGCACGCCGCCGATCTCACGCTCGTTCACAACGAAGTTCCCCACTGGGTCGGCACCCGCCTGCTCTCCGCCGGCCATCGTGTCGCCGCCGATATCGAGGACTGGCATTCGGAAGATCTCCCTCCCTCCGCCCGCATCGGCCGGCCTCTCGAGCTCCTCCGGGCCAACGAACGAACCCTCCTCCATCGTGCGGCCTACACGAGCACCACTTCACAAGCCCTCGCCACCGGGCTGCATCAACGCTACGGCGGCCGCCGCCCGATTGTCCTCTCCAACTCCTTTCCCCTCCAACCCGACCCGCACTCCGGCTTGCCCGGTGAACCCCCGGTCTTTTTTTGGTTCTCCCAAACCCTCGGCCCGGGCCGCGGCCTGGAGGCCTTTCTCGCCGCCTGGAACCGCACCCGTCACCCCAGTCGCGTGGTTTTCCTCGGTGCACCGACTTCGAATTATCTCACCCGGTTACTCGACCCGCTTGATCCCGCGCACCGCGCCGCCGTTTCGTTTCTTCCGCTCGTTGCGCCGGACGCGCTGCCCGCGTTGATCGCCCGCTACGACATCGGTCTCGCTCTGGAACAAGCGGACATTCTCAGTCGCGACCTCACCATCACGAACAAAATCCTCCAATACCTCAACGCCGGCCTCGCCGTCGTCGCCTCCCCCACCGCCGGTCAACGCGAGGTGCTCGCCCGTGCGCCCGACGCTGGCCTGCTTTTGAATTTCTCCGACTCTGCCTTCGCCGCTTCTCACCTCGACGCACTCCTCGCCGACCGCGTCGCTCTCGCTCGTCGTCAAGCCGCCGCCCGCCGCGCCGCCCAGCAAATCTATTCCTGGGAACGCGAGGCGCCCGTCCTCCTCGCGGCCGTCGCCGCCGCGCTGGGTGCCGCTCCGCTATGAGCGCTGCGCCGCTCCGCCGCGTGCTCATCGTCAGCCCGCATTTCCCTCCCAGCAACGCGCCCGATCTGCAGCGCATCCGCATGAGTCTGCCGCACTATCGGGCCGGCGGGTGGGAACCGATCGTGCTCTGCGTCGGCGACACGTGGCAGGACGGCGTGCGCGAGCCCGGACTCGCCGACACCATTCCACCCGAAATCCGGATCGTGCGCGTGCCGGCGCTGCCCCGCCGCTGGACTCGCCTGCTCGGCGTCGGCAACCTCGGCCTCCGCTGCTGGCTCCATTTTCTCTTCGCCGGCGCCCGCCTGCTTCGCCGCGAAAAAATCGACCTCGTGTTCTTTTCCAACACCCAGTTCGTCACCTTCCCGCTCGGCCGCATCTGGCGATGCTTGTTCGGCACCCCCTACGTGTTCGACCTGCAAGATCCTTGGCGGACGGATTACTACGAACGCCCCGGTTCGCGCCGCCCCCCCGGCGGTTGGAAATACCAGTTCGCCCGCCTCACCGCCTGGCTGCTCGAAGGCTGGTCGTTTCGTCGCGTCGCGGCGGTGATCAGCGTTTCCCCCGGTTACATTTCGGATTTGTCCGCGCGCTACCCCCATGTCGCCGCGCTGCCTTCTGCCGTCATTGGTTTCGGCACCAGCCGCCAGGATCTCGACCAAGCCTTCGCCGCGATTCCCTCCTCGGGTCAATTCTCCCGCACGGCCGGCGAACTCCATGTTCTTTACACTGGCGCCTCCGGCCCGGTGACCCCCCATGCGCTCACCGTGCTCTTCGAAGGCTTGCAGCGCTACCGCACGCTTCGCCCGGACCGCGCCTCCCGGCTCCGCTTCCACTTTCTCGGCACCAGTTACGTCGCCCCCGGAGCCGGGCAAGACTCCGTCCTGCCCCTCGCCAAACTCTTTGGCGTCGACGATCAAGTGCAGGAAATCCCGCACCGTCTCGGCCACTTGGAGTGCCTCCGACTCCAAGCCGAGGCCGACGTCCTCCTCCTGCCCGGCTCCAGCGACCTCGCCTACTCTCCGTCGAAAACGTATCCTTACTATTTGTGCGGCCGGCCCATGCTGGGTCTCGTCTTCAAAGGCAGCGTGCTGGAGCGCCTCCTCGACGAACTCTCCTGCGCCTTCCTCGTGCGCTTCACTGCCGACGGGGCCAAAGACGCCGCGCACGAGCAAATTGGCCAGTTTTTCGATCTCGCTTTCGACGGGTTTCCGCCGGGCTCCCTGCCCCGGCGAAACGACGCGTATTTTAATGCCCACTACCTCGCCGAGACGCTCACGCAGCGGCAATGCGCGCTGTTCGATCGCGCGCTCGTCCCCCCATCGTGAAATTGCCCCGCCCGCTCCTCCCGCTCGGAATCGGTCTGGCCCTCGGTTTGGTCGCGGGCGTTTGGATTCAGCACCGCTGGCCGCTCGGCCGCGTGCGCGACGAACTCTCCGTCAACCACCAGCGTGCGCCGCTCGCCGCCGCCGACCTCGCTCGGCTCCCCGCGGCGCGCCGTCTCGTCCTCGTCTGCGTCGGCCAGTCCAACGCCGCCAACTATGGCGAGCCGCGCGCTGCCGCCGGCGCGAACGTTTATGCGTTCGCCGATGACCAAGTCTTCACCGCCATCGACCCGCTCCCCGGCGGCGACGGCTACGGCGGCTCGGTCTGGACGCGCCTCGGCGCCAAACTCGCCCTTTCGACCAAGGCCGATGCCATCGTGTTTGCCGTCGTCGCCGAAGGCTCGACCCGCGTCGCCGACTGGGCTCCCGGCGGCCGCTGCCATGAGCGCCTTGTCCGCACGTTGCACCAACTGCGCTCCGCGGGTCTGCCCGCGGATTTTGTCCTCTGGCAACAGGGTGAACAAGAAGGACGCGGCGCGGCGTTTTCCGGCCGCGACTATGCCCGTGACCTGGCTGCCGTCCACCACACCACCCGCCAATTTTTTCCCGACGCCACTTTTCTCGTCGCCCAATCCACCTTCGGCGCCGGCACGGCGCTCAACGAACAGGTTCGTCTCACCCAGGCCGCCGCCGGCCGCCAGCCCGGCGCCGGCGTCGGGCCGGACGTCGACCGACTCGGCGAGGAGTATCGGCGCGACGGCATTCACTTCAACGCCCGCGGTCTCAGCGCTGCCGCTGATCTGTGGTTTGACGCCCTCCAAGTCCCGTTGGCCCGGCGTGCGACGCCCACCCCCTCCCCATGAGCCCCGATCGCAGCGGCCCGCTCGACGGTCTCCGCGGTGTGGCCATCCTCCTGGTGCTCGCCGGACATATCGCCCAAAACTACTCCCCGTTGGATGAAACCGCCCGGCGTTGGCTGACCGCTTTCGCGAATGCCGGGGCCGGCGTGCGGCTTTTTTTCGTGCTGAGCGGCTACCTCATTACCAGCCTGCTGCTCAAAGAACAGGCGTCCACCGGGCGGATCTCCCTCTGGCAATTTTACCGCCGCCGCGCCCTGCGGATCTTCCCTGCTTTCTATGTCTATTTGGTCGTTCTCGTGGTCCTCAGCATCTGGTTACCGCTTGGCCTCACCGCGCACACCCTTGGGGCTGCCGGAACCTTCACCTGGAACTACGCCTTCCTTTGGATTGATCCGCCTCCGGGCGGTTGGTGGCATGTCGGTCACCTGTGGACGTTGGCCCTGGAGCAACAGTTTTACCTCTTGTGGCCGCTGGCCCTCGTCGCCGGAGGCCTGCGCCGTGGTCCCTGGATCGCGGTGGCCCTGATGATCTGGTGTCCGCTCGCACGCGTGGGAACCTACTGGCTGTTCCCCGAACAGCGCGGCCACCTTGGCTCCATGCTCCACACCGGAGTCGATTCGCTGATGGCCGGATGTCTCACCGCCTTTCTGGTTCGTTCCGCCGCGGCGCAGGCCCCCCTATCCCGTCACGGCGTGGCCGGCATGGTGCTGGGCGGCGTCTGGCTGCTGGGCCTGTCCCCGTTGATCGGCGAACTGATCCACGGCTTTCCTTCCGTGTGTGGCTATACCTTGGACGCGCTCGCCGGGGCGTGGATCGTCGCCTGTGCCCATCTCTTCCCGGGCCCGCGGTTGCGCCGCTGGCTCGGTCGCGGCACCCTGCCCATGATCGGCGTCATCTCTTACAGCCTTTACCTCTGGCAGCAGCTGTTTCTGTCCCCGACCGGATGGCTGGCCACCGGCCACCTGATCGGACCGCTGCTGGGAGCCTTCGCCGCTGCCACCCTGTCGTATTTCTGCGTCGAACGCCCGCTGCTCCGCCTCGCAGGACACTCGCGTCCGACCACGCCGTGCCTCACCACGCCCTAGACTGAATCCATGCGCGCCGCCAAGCTCACCCTCGACCGTTACGCCGAAATCGGCACGCTTGCGCAGAGCGTCCGCACCCTGCTGAACCGTTGGTTTTGGCCGCTCGCGCTCTGCCTGGGTGTGGTCACCGCCTCGCTCGTCTTGCACGGGCAGCTCGGCTCGATCGCCTTCGCCCTGATTTCGCTCGGCAGCCTGATCGTGTTGGGCGTCTGGCGGGGGTCGGGCGAGGGACTCCCCATTCTCCCGTTGCTCGCGGTGCAAACATTGATCGCTTATGGGTTGCCGATCCTCCTGGGCAATGAAACCGTCGTCCGCTTCAGTGAATCTGCTATGACGAAAGCGGGTTTGGAGGTGCTGATTTACTGTGGCGCCATGGCTGTCGGGTGGAGCATCGGCATGATGCAGATCGCCACATCGTCCCGGACTTGTTACGCCCTCCAAGGCTTTGAAGAGAAAAGTATGGCCAAAGTCGGGCGCCTCGGCGTTTCCCTCTTGGTCGCCGGGGCCTCCGTTGAACTCTTACGGAGTCTGCAGCTCCTCGATTTCATTTTGGCCCTGCTGCCGCCCGGATCGAACTCCATCATCAACGTCTTGCTCTCCGCCGTCAGCGCCTGCGGCTTCTTCCTCTCCGCCATGCTGGTCGGCAAGGGATTGCTCGGCCCGACGGCCCGGCTGGTCTTGTGGTCGGTGCTGGCCTTCCAGTGCTACGTCAGCGCCTCCGGTTTTCTACTTTCCAGCACCATGACCATGATTTTCTCCGTGCTGATCGGTCTCTTTTGGGGCAGCGGTCGCGTGCCGTGGCGATTCATCATCGTCGTGCTGGCGGTGCTCTCGTTCCTCAATCTCGGGAAATTCACCATGCGTGAGCGTTACTGGAAACAGGAAGACGCGCAGGGCGTCCCGCAGTTCACGCTCGCCGAAATGCCCGTCTACTATGCCGAGTGGATTGAAGCCAGCGTGGATGCGATCAACGCCGAAAGCGCCAACGCGAGGAATGTGTTCGCGGGACAGGACAAGAAGGCCGAAGGCCAGAGCATGGCGGATCGCGTCAACAACCTCCAGAACCTCCTCTTCGTGATTGATGCGATGGGCCCCGGGCAGATCAAGCCGTTGGGCGGCGCCACCTACAGCCTGATTCCTCCGTTGTTGGTTCCGCGAATTCTCTGGTCCGAAAAACCCCGCACCCACGAGGGCCAGATTTTGCTAAACGTTCATTTCGGCCGCCAAGATTTGCAGTCGACGATGAAGACCTTCATCGCGTGGGGACTCCTCCCCGAGGCCTACGGCAACTTCGGGCCGATCGCCGGGGCGATCATCGTGGGCGCTTGCATCGGCTTTTTCTTCGCGTGGATCGAGAAACTCGTCGCGCGAAAACTCCTGCTTTCCATGGAGGGTTTCCTTTCCTTCACCCTGTTTCTGGGTATGGCCAACTCGTTCGAGATGGTCGCCAGCGTCTTGATCACGTCGATCTTTCAGTCGCTCTTCCCGGTCATCCTCGCCAGCAAGCCCTTCGTGGAGTGGGTCACGCCCAAGCTGCCTTCCGAAACATGATGCCCGTTTCGCCTCACTCTGCGCCGGTGCCGCGTCCGCGCAGACTCGCCGTCGTCCTCTCCCACCCGACCCAATACTACAGCCCGTGGTTCGCTTGGCTCGCCGCGCAGGCCCCGCTCGACCTCCGCGTCTTTTACCTCTGGGACTTCGGCGTCACGGCCCAACGCGACCCCCAGTTCGGCACCACCGTCACCTGGGACGTCGACCTCCTTTCAGGCTACCCCCACGAATTCGTGCCCAACCGTTCGGCCGACCCCGGCACGCACCATTACTCCGGACTCGCCAATCCCACGCTCCCGGACCGCTTGGCTGCCTGGCAACCCGACGCCCTCCTCCTGTTCGGCTACAACTATTCCTCCCACCTGCGCACCGTCTGGTGGGCGCGGACCCGGCGCGTGCCGCTCATTTTTCGCGGCGATTCCCATTTTCTCGGCCGGTCGGCCCCCGGCCCGCTGAAACTCCTGCTGCTCCGTGTCCTCTACCGCCAGTTCGCCGCCGTCACCTACGTCGGCCAGGCCAACCGCGACTATTTCCTCCGGCTCGGCGTGCCACCGTCGCGTCTCCATTTCGCCCCGCACTCGGTCGACTCCACGCGTTTCGATCCCTCGCGAATCGACCAGGTCGAGGCCGCCGCCCGGCTCCGCCACCACCTCGGCCTCGCGCCTGCTACCCGCGTCGTCCTCTTCGCCGGCAAACTCGTCGCCGCCAAACAACCGGGCGCGCTCCTCACGGCCTACCTCGCCACTCCCCGCTCCGGCACGGCGCTCGTCTTCGTCGGCGAAGGCGACGAAAAAGCCGCGTTGCAGACGCAGGCCTCCGGCGCCCCGGATGTGCATTTCCTCCCGTTCGCCAATCAGAGCGAAATGCCCTCCCGCTATCTCCTCGCGGATCTGTTCGTGCTGCCTTCCCGCGGCCTCTACGAAACCTGGGGCTTGGCCGTCAATGAGGCCATGCACCTCGGCGTGCCAGCCCTCGTTAGCGACCGCGTCGGGTGCCAACGCGACCTCGTCTCCCACGGCGAAACCGGCTGGGTCTTTGCGGCGGACGATCCCGCGGCGTTGGCAAAGGGCCTCGCCTCCGCCTTGTCCGACCTGGCGGTAACGGAGACTCGCGACCGCATCCGCCGTGCGGCGCTGGACCGGATCGCCGGTTACACTTACGCCCGGACTACCGCCGGCCTGCTCGACGCGATCGACTCCCTGACGCCGCACTCTCGCTCGTGAAGATCTCCATCGTTTCCGGCTTCTTCCTGCCCGTGCCAGCCCTCCAAGGCGGCGCGATGGAAAAAATCTGGCATCGCTTCGGCAGGTTGTTCGCCGCCGCCGGTCACGAAGTCACCCTCCTCTCGCGTCGCTGGCCGGGTCTGCCCAACGACGCGGTCGCCGACGGCGTCCGCTTCCTGCGATTGCCTGGCGCCAACCACACCCGCTCGCTCCCGCTCAACCTCCTGCTCGACCTCCGGTGGAGTATCCGTGTGGCCCGGGCGCTTCCCTCCGGCGACGCCGTTATCACCAACGCTGTCGCCCTGCCCGTCTTTCTCCGGCGCCTCAAACCCCGCGCCGGCCACGTCTGCGTCAGTCTCGGCCGGATGCCCAAGGGACAAATCCGGTTCTACGGCGACGCTTCCTGCCTCCTCGCACCCAGCGCGGCCGTCGTCGCGCGCGTGCTCCATGAAGCCCCCGCCCTCGCCGATCGCGTGCTCCTCCTGCCCAACCCCATCGACTGGCCGGTGCACGCGGCGGCCGCGGATCACAAGTTCGAGCCCGCGCGTGCCCCAACCGCTCCGCTCATCATTGGCTACGTCGGCCGTATCAATCCGGAAAAAGGGCTTGAACAACTGCTCGACGCGGCCGCGCTGCTGGCCACCCAAACCGGCCTCCCCGACTGGCGCGTGCGGCTGATCGGGCCGGTTTCCGTCGCCCAGGGCGGCGGCGGTGAAGCCTACCGGGACACGCTGCTCGCTCGCCACCCCCTGCTCGCAAACCAGCATCTGGAACTCCTGCCTCCGGTGTTCGACCCGGCCGAACTCGCGCGGCACTACGCGGCCATCGACGTTTTCTGTTATCCGAGTCTGGCCGCCTCGGGGGAAGGGCTCAGTGTCGCCCCGCTCGAGGCCATGGCCGCCGGGGCCGTGCCCGTGCTGTCCCGGCTGGACTGTTACAATGACATCCTCACTTCCGGCGAAAACGGTTGTTCATTCGATCACACCGCTCCGCCGGACCGCGTCGCCGTGGAACTCGCCGGCCACTTCTCGCGGCTGCTGCGCGCCGGACCGGAGCGTCTCCGGCTGGGTCGCGCCGCGCAGCAAACCGCCCGTCGCTTTGACTACGCCGTCCAAGCCGAATCCGTCCTGGGTCGCCTGGCCGCACTTGCCTCCGCGCCCTCCGCCCGTGGGTAGATTCCGCCGTTGCGTCCCCTCGCGTTCCTGCGTCCCCTGCCGAGATGAGTGACGAACCGCCCTACCTCGGCCAGCACTGCGTGACGCCCTACCCGCGTCGCGAGGTGTTGCGGCGCTGGCTGTGGGCCTTCGTGCAGGCGACGATTTTCCGCTGGAGCCCCCGTCCCTTTCACGGTTTCCGCACGCGGCTCCTGCGCCTGTTCGGTGCCGACATCCCCGCCCCCGGGCAGGTCGTGGTTTTCCCCACGGCCCGCATCACGTTCCCGTGGAGACTCACCCTCGCCCCGCGCTCCATGGTCGGCCGCAATGTCACGCTCTACAACCTCGCCCGCATCACGCTCCGCCGCGGCGCGAACCTCAGCCAAAACTGTCACCTGTGCGCCGGCACCCATGACTTCAACCGCTGGGACATGCCGCTCGTCACCGCCCCGATCGTCATCGGCGAAAACGCCTGGCTCGGCGCCGACGTCTTCGTCGGCCCCGGCGTGACCGTCGGCGAACTCTGCGTCGTCGGCGC
>JBIKOK010000115.1:0-19462 GCA_044358025.1 Opitutaceae bacterium | reverse complement strand
GCTCATCCGTTTCACCCAGGACGTCGCCCGCGCCGCCCGCGCGATCAAGGCCGCCGTCCACGCGCACAAGATCAACTACGGGGCCTACTCCGACAAACTCCCCCACCTGCACATGCACCTCGTGCCAAAATTCGAGGGCGGCGCCGCCTGGGGCGCTCCGTTCGAGATGATGCCGGCGGCCAAGCAGTTCCTCGCCGCCGCCGACTACGCCGCGCTGATCGATTCGATCAAGCAGCGTCTCTGACGGTAGGAGGGGGCCCGGCCTCGCCCGCGAAAATTGCCCCGAAATTATCCGGACGCCCCCGTTGTCCGCGCGTGTTACCGTCTGCCGATGCGAATGACTCCCGCCATGCTGTATGCGCGCATGCTCGTCGGCGATGCGACCGACAACGGCCGCTTTTTCGCCGGCATGCCGACCACGGGCATCTACTGCCTGCCGTCGTGCAAGGCGCGCAAGCCCAAGCCGGAAAACGTCCGCTTCTTTCCCACCTGCGAAGCGGCGCGCGGGTCCGGCCTCCGCGCCTGCACGAAGTGTCACCCCGATGATTTCGCCCGCGGGGCCGAGCCCGTGCTCGAAACCGTCGAAACCCTCGTCGCCGAGATCCGCGCCGCCCCCGCCGCGTTCGCCGACGCCCGTGCGGTCGTCCGCCGCTCCGGTTTCGGTGCGACGCGCGCGTTCGAACTTTTCCGCCAGCATTACCACACCACACCCGCCGACCTCCTGCTTCGCGCGCGCCTCGACCAGGCGAAACACCGCCTGCTGACCACCGCCGCCCCCCTCGCTGAAATCGCCTGTGGCGTGGGCTTCGACGCGCTCTCGTCGTTCCAAGAAAATTTTCGCCGTCGCAACGGCCTGACGCCCGCGTCCTATCGCGATCTCCGCGGATCCCGGACGTTCACCGTCGCCCTGCCGGACGGCTATCTGCTCCCGTATCTGCGCCGCGCGATGAGCCGGGACCTCCACAGCGCCACCGAGCGTCTCGTCGGGGACGTCTACACGAGCACCGTGCCACTCACCACGGGGCCGACCCTGCTTACGCTGCAGCTCTCGCCCGCCTCCATCCGCGCCGAAATCGCCGCCGGCTCCGCCGCCGCCGCCCACGCCCTCGTGATCGGCCTGCTCGGACTCGACGAAGACGCCGCGGCCTTCGCCCGCCTCGCGAAAAAGCTCGGCCTGGCCCGCCTCGTCGAAGGACGCCCCGCGTTGCGCATCAGCCAGACCCCGTCCGTGTTCGACGGCCTCCTCTGGGCGATCATTGGCCAACAGATCAATTTTGCCTTCGCCTGCGTGCTGAAGCGTCGCCTCATCGCGCGCACCAGCCGCCCCCTCGCCCACGGACTCTACGCCCATCCGACCCCGGCTGCCGTCGCGGCCCTCGAACCGGCCGATCTGCTGCCGCTGCAGTTTTCCCGTCAGAAAGCCGACTACGTCATCCACACCGCCCGCCTCGTCGCCACCGGCCAACTCGATCTCGCGGGCCTGCGCACCATGTCCGCCACCCGCGCCGAACGGACCTTGCTCGCCGTCCGTGGCCTCGGCCCCTGGTCGGTCAACTACCTGATGATGCGCGCGCTCGGGTTCCCCGACTGCGTGCCCTACGGCGACACCGGCGTCACCAGCGGCCTGCAAGCCCTGCTCAAACTTGAGGAGCGTCCCGACCTCGCTGCGACGCGGCGGCTGATGCCGATGTTTTCTCCCTATCGCAGCCTCGCCACGGCGCATCTGTGGCAGTTTAATCAACCCACGCCTCCATGAGACAATTCTACGACACCTTCCCGACCCCGGTCGGCGACTTCTCCGTCGCCCTCAACGCCACCGGCTCCGTCATCGCCACCGCCTTCGGGGGACTGCCCGAACTTCGCGAACGCTTCACCGCCGACGAAGTCATCCACGATCCGGCGCGCGCAGCCGACGTCCGCCGCGAGGTCACCGAATATTTTGCCAAGAAACGCCGCCAATTCACCGTGCCGCTCATGCCCAGCGGCACCCCGTTTCAGCAAAACGTCTGGACCGCGCTCCAGAAAATCCCCTTCGGCGCCACCCGCAGCTACGGCGAACTCGCCACGGAGATCGGAAAACCGGATGCGTCGCGCGCCATCGGCCGGGCCAATGCCACCAATCCCATTTGCCTGATCATTCCCTGTCACCGCGTCATCGGCGGCGACGGTTCGCTCACGGGCTACGCGTTCGGCGAGGACCTCAAGCGCCAGCTGATCGCCCACGAATCGGCCCCGGCTCCGACGTCCGGCGTAGCTGCTGCACGAACCGCGTGAGCTTCGCCTGATCCTTCACGCCCGGCGCGGATTCGACCCCGCTGTTCACATCGACGAAGCGGGCGCCGCTCGCCCGCACCGCTTCCCCGATATTCTCGGGGTTCAATCCGCCCGCGAGAATCCAGGTCTTCTCGGGATGGGTCGCCTGCTGGCGCGAAAACTTCGCCCAATCGCCCGTCTTCCCGGACCCGCCGAACCCGGCGGCATGAAAGGTATCCAACAGGAAATACTTCGCCGCAGGCAGCCACGCCGCCGGCACGTCGACGTCCGCGGGCAATTTCGGCGCGAGCCAGAGCCGCTCCGGGCCCACCGTCGCCGCCCAACCCGCGACCGTCACCGGTGGGATATCGTGCCGGAAGTGCACCTGGAAAAAATCGAACCCCGCCGCCTGCATCTCCGCGAGTTCCGCCGTCGTCGGCTCCACGGACACCGCCACCTTGCGGCGCGCCGGAAGCCGCGGCGCCATCGCCTGAAAGGTCCCGAGCGCGATATGGCGGGGCGACTTCGGATACAGGATGAACCCGAGGTAATCCGCCCCGCAACCGTCCGCCGCCTCGGCGTCGACGAGCGATGTCAGACCACAGACCTTGAGGCGGATGCCGTCGATCATGGGACTCAGAACGAATTCACGCTGGCGATGACGTGCCCGACCTGCTCGTCGGTCAGCTCCGGGAAAATCGGCAGACTCACGCAGGTCGCCGCGGCCTTTTCCGCCACCGGAAACGAACCGGCGCCGCGCCCCAGGTAGGCGTAGCATTTCTGCAGATGCAGCGGCACCGGATAAATCAGATCGGTGCCCACGTCGTGTTTCCCGAGATGCTCGCGCAGTGCGTCGCGCCGCGGGTGGCGGATCGTAAATTGATGGAAAACCGATTTTCCGTAGGCGGGCTGATCGGGCAGACGCACGTCGGCGAGGGTGATCTCCGCCAGATAACGCGCCGCAATGGCCTGGCGGCGCGCGGTCCACGCCGCGAGGTGCGGCAGCTTCACGTTGAGCAGCGCGCCCTGGAACCCATCCATGCGGAAGTTCCCGCCGATGATATCGTGGTAGTAGCGCCGGTCGGAACCGTGCACGCGGATATGCCGGGCCTGCGTGTGCACCTCCTCGCGGCGCGACACCAACGCGCCGCCCTCGCCGCAGCCGCCGAGATTCTTCGTCGGATAGAAACTGAACGTGCCCGCATCGCCGATCGCCCCGACCGGCGTGCCCCGATAATGGGCGCCGACCGCCTGGGCGCAGTCTTCGATCACAAACAGATTATGCCGGCGGGCCACCGCCATGATCTCCTCCATCCGCGCGGGCTGCCCGAAGAGATGGACGACAATGATGCCCTTCGTGCGCGGCGTGATCGCCGCCTCCAGCTGGACCGGGTCGAGATTGAACGTGCCCTCTTCCACATCGGCAAAAACGGGCGTCGCGCCGACGTAGCTGATACCCCACGCGGACGAGATGAAGGTGAACGGCGGCGTGATCACTTCGTCGCCGGGACCGAAGCCCGCGATCATGCAGGCGACATGGAGCGGCGCGGTGCCGCTGTTCATCGCGAGCGCGCGCGGATAGCCGAGCGTGGCCGCAAAGGCTTTCTCAAAATTCTCGACGTCTTGGCCGAGGCAGAAACGCGTGCCGTCGTAGGTCGCGGTCAAGGCGGCGAGCGCCTGCTCCCGCAGCGCCCGGTGCTGGATTCCAAGGTCGAGGAAGGGGACTTTCATGGCGTAATTTTTTTCACCAACGCCTCGACCAGGCTGTCGAGGCTCGGCGTCTTCGCGGTGAAGTCGATCGGCATCCCCACCTTCTTCATCGTCTCGCTCGTCTGGGGTCCGATGCTGCCGGCGAGCGGACGCTTCGCGTCCTTGCCCAGTGTGAGCGCGCCGGCTTGGTCGACGAAGGACTGCACGGCGGACGAACTCGCGAAGAGCATCGCGTCGGCGCCCCGCGCCCGGAAATCGGCCGCCGCGGGCTCGGCGGAAAGGTCAGTTTTCTCTGTCTTGTAAACCTGGAGACAGTCGACGATCGCCCGCGCCTCCTCGAGTTTCGTCACGATCACATCGCGGTTCAGGTTGCCCCGGATCACCAGCACCTTGGCACTGTCGAGGCTGCCGGTGGCGACCAGATCGTCGGCCAGCGCCTCGGCGGTCGCGACCTTCGGCTGGCATTCGATCTTCAGGTGAAACGCGCGGATCGCCGCGGCGGTCGTGTCGCCGATGCACGCGAAGCGCAGGAGCCCCAGCGCGCGGATGTCGTCGAACAGCCGGAGAAACTCCTCCATGAAAAACCGCACGCCGTTGGCGCTCGTGAACACGATCCAGTCGTAGCCGCCGAGCTCGAGCATGACGTCGGAAAGCGGGTCCTTCTCAATCTGCTTCGAGACTTGGATCAGCGGAAGTTCCACGACTTCGGCCCCGAGCGCGGTGAGTTTCGCGGTGAGTTCCGGCGATTGCTCGCGGGCACGGGTGACGGCGATGCGACGACCGGTCAGGACGGGAATTTTGCTCATGGGAGAAGGCCGAAATGGCGGAGAACCCGCGCCGCCGTATCCGCCGGATCGGCAAAATCGGCGTCGGTCAGCGGGAGGCGGTGCAGTCCGATATTTTCGTGAAAAAGATAGAGATGGCCGGGCGTCGCATGCGCGGCAAAGGCCGTATGGCAGCCGCCCCCGAGGGCGGCCTGAAACGCGCGCTCCAGCGTGACATTCCGCGCGGTCGGCGCATCGAACA
Organism: Opitutaceae bacterium; assembly: GCA_044358025.1. GTDB lineage: Bacteria > Verrucomicrobiota > Verrucomicrobiia > Opitutales > Opitutaceae > GAS368. Next base: position 14,473 of record JBIKOK010000115.1, on the reverse strand, counting down.
CCGCGGCAAACTTCGCGGCGTCATCCTCGCGGCATTGGATGCCGATCGCGCCCTGCCCCACCGCCGGCACCATCTGGTCGAATTCCAACGGCAGGAACTCCACGCCCGGCCATGCGCTGATCCCCAGCCGCTTCAAACCGGCCGCGGCCAAAATCGAACCGTCCGCCACGTGCTGGTCGCCGATTTTCCGTAGGCGCGTGTCCACGTTGCCGCGGATCTCGGTAAAGGTGACCTCGGGAAACAGTTTCGCAATTTGCAGCCGCCGGCGCGGGCTCGCGGTCGCGATGGTCCGCGGCGTCACCACCCCGGTCCGGAGAATGAGCACATCGCGCGTGTCGGCGCGCGGCATATAACCGCCGAGCGCGAGGCCGGCCGGCATGTCGCCGGGCAGATCTTTCGTGCTGTGCACGGCGACGTCGGCTTCCCCCCGCTGGAGTGCGCCTTCGAGTTCACTGGTAAACAGCCCCTTGCCGCCCTTTTTCTCCAGCGACCACTCGGTCTGCTTGTCGCCCGTGGTGACGATCTTCAGCAGTTCGGTTTCGACCCCGAGGTTGTCCCGCAGATGAGCGGCGACCAACTCGGCCTGAGCGAGCGCGAGCGGGCTTTTGCGGGTGGCGAGGACGAGTTTGGTCATCGGAAAAAAAGAAGGCGCAGAGAAAAATCTCTGCGCCTTCCGGAATTTTGGCAATGGCGCGGAATTACGAGTAGGAAGCCTGCACGCCCTTGATATTCTTCTTCGTCATCCACGGCATCATGCTGCGGAGGTAGGCGCCGGTCTTCTCGATCTGGTGCTGCTCGCCCTTCTTGAGGAGCGCATGGTAGTTCTTGAGACCGCCCTTGTGCTCCTTGACCCACTCCTTGGTGAACTTGCCGGACTGGATCTCTTTGAGGATCTTCTTCATCTCCGCCTTGGTCTGCTTGTTGATGACGCGCGGACCGCGGGTGATGTCGCCGTATTTGGCGGTCTCGGAAATCGAGAAACGCATGCCGGCGATACCGCTCTCATACATGAGATCGCAGATGAGCTTCAGCTCATGGAGACACTCGAAGTAGGCCATCTCGGGCTGGTAACCGGCCTCGACGAGGGTCTCGAAACCCGCCTGCACGAGCGCGCTGGCGCCACCGCACAGCACGGCCTGCTCGCCGAAGAGATCGGTCTCGGTCTCTTCCTTGAACGAGGTCTGAAGGACGCCGGCGCGGGTCGAGCCGATGCCCTTGGCCCAGGCGAGCGCGGTTTTCTTGGCGGTCTTGGACTTGTCCTGCGCGACGGCGATGAGGGCCGGCATGCCTTTGCCCTCGGCATAGAGGCGGCGGACCATGTGGCCGGGGCCCTTCGGGGCGACCATGATGCAGTCGATGTCCTTGTGCAGCTTGATCAGACCGAAGTGCACGGAGAGACCGTGCGAGAAGAGGAGCGTCTTGCCCTTGGCGAGATTCGGGAGGATGTCGCTCAGGTAAACGTCGGCCTGCTTCATGTCGGGCAAGCCGACCATAATGACATCGGCGAGGCGGACGGCCTCGGCGGTGTCATAGACTTTGAAACCGTGCTGCTCGGCAACGGCCTTGGATTTCGAACCCGGATAGAGGCCGATGATGACCTGGCAGCCGCTGTCCTTCAGATTGAGCGCATGGGCGTGGCCCTGCGAACCATAGCCGAGGACGGCGAGCGTTTTGTTTTTAAACACGCCGAGATCGGCGTCTTTGTCGGTGTAGACTTTGGCGGGCATGTGGAAAAGTGGTGTGGGGGGTTGGGGGGGAGGTGGGAGTGAACTCGAACGGTAAAAGGCGGTGCGACTCAGCGCTTGAGGGCCAGGCGGCCGGTGCGCGCCAGCTCGAGAATGCCGAACGGGTCGAGCAGACCCAGGAGGGCGGTGATCTTCTCGTCGTCCCCCGTGGCCTCGATGATGAGGGAGTCCGGACTGAGGTTGACGATTTTCGCGCGGAAGATGTCGGCGATCTGCAGCACCTCGGGGCGGCTCTTTACGTCGGCGCGGACCTTGACGAGCACGAGCTCGCGCGCGACGGCCTGCCCTTCCTTGAAGTCGACGACCTCGACGACGTTGATCAGCTTGCGCAGTTGCCGGATGCAAAGTTCGAGCGACGAGTCGTCGCCCTTGAGGACAGCCGTGATGCGCGACAACGAGGCATCGTGCGTGGGCGCCACGTTGAGCGATTCAATGTTGAAGCCGCGGCCGGAAAACATGCCGGAGACGCGGGCCAAAACGCCGAACTTGTTCTCAACGAGGACGGAGATCGTGTGTCGCATGGGAGGGTTTGGATTGAAAAAATTAGGAATGGTGGACGCTGAGGGACTCGAACCCCCGACACCCTCGGTGTAAGCGAGGTGCTCTAACCAACTGAGCTAAGCGTCCGAGCCAAGGGACTATGAAAACGGACGGCCGGCGGCTATGACAAGGAATTATTCGGGTATGACGCGGGGGTGGTTGCGGGGCGGAGACCGCGGGATTTCCGCGCCGGCCGGAAATTCCCGCAGATGAGTTGCTGCGCGGGTCAGGCCTGCGCCACGGGGGCCTTCGGGGTGAGCAGTCCTTCGCGGACCATCAGTTCGGCGTTCTGAATCGCATTGAGCGCGGCGCCTTTCCAGAGGTTGTCGCCGCTGACCCAGAGGGCGAGGCCGTTGTCCAACGCCGTATCCAGGCGGATCCGACCGACGCCGCACTTCACCTTTTTCGAAAAATCGAGCGGCGTGGGATAGACTTTGTTCGCCGGATCGTCGACGAGTTCCGCGCCTTCGAACGCGGCAATGGCCGCCCGCGCCGCCGCGACGCTCACCGGGCGCTCGAATTCCGCGTTGACCGAGACCGAATGCGCCCGGACGACGGGCACCCGCACCGTGGTGGCGGACACCTTGAGGTCCGGCAGGCCCATGATCTTGCGGCTTTCCAGCATCATCTTGGTTTCCTCGCCCGTGTAACCGTTCGGCCCAAAGGAATCGACCTGCGGGATGACGTTGAACGCGATTTGATACGGGTAGACCTTTTTCGTCAGCTGCTCGCCCTTGGCATGGGCCTGCACCTGCGACTCCAACTCCTGCACCGCCTCGGCTCCCGTGCCGGAAACAGACTGGTAGGTGGAGGCAAAATAGCGCTTCAACCCGAAGGCCCGGTGCAGCGGCCACAACGCCATCAGCGTAACGGCCGTCGAGCAATTCGGGTTGGCGATGATACCCTTGTGGTTCCGCAACCCCTCCGGGTTGATCTCCGGAATCACGAGCGGGACCTCCGGGTCCATGCGATAATGCGAGCTCTTGTCGATCACGAGACAGCCGGCCTTTACCGCATCCGGCGCCAGCGCGCGCGTGACCGAACCGCCGGCGGCGAAAAACGCCACGTCGACCGCGGCGAACACCCCGGGTTTGGCCTCCTCGACCGTGTAGGTGTGGCCCGCACAGCCGATCACTTTGCCCACCGACCGCGCCGAGGCGAAGAGCCGCAGCGAAGCCATGGGGAAGTTGCGATCGTGCAGGAGCCGAAGCAGCTCTTGACCGACGGCGCCCGTCGCGCCGACGATTCCGACATTAATGGATGCGTTTTTCACGAGTGAGTCTCCGTTGGAGTCGGTCAACAAAACCTGCGCCCGCCTCGGCATCAAGCCCGGAGAACGGGTTCTGGTGGTGCGCATCGGCACCGCCACGCTGCAATTCTTCGCCCGGGGGTTGCTGGTGCAGAGCTACGTCATCTCCACGTCGAAGCGGCCGCCCTCGAATCTCAAAGATTCCCTCGGCACGCCGCGCGGCCTCCACGAGATCGCCGAGCGCATCGGCGCCGGCCAGCCGCCCGGCATGGTTTACCGCTCCCGCGTGCCAACCGGTCGGCATTACTCCGAACTGCCCGACGCCGGCACCCACGAGAATCTGATCACCGGTCGCATCCTCTGGCTCCGTGGCCTCGAACCCGGCGTCAACCGCGGCGGCACCGTCGACACCTACGCGCGCTACGTCTATATCCACGGCACCAACCACGAGGACCGGATCGGCGAGCCGCTCAGCTCGGGCTGCGTGCTGATGCGCAACCGGGAAATCGTCGAACTCTACGAACAGGTCCGCACCGGCGACCACGTTTTGATCGTGGACTGATCCGGCGGCGGCGCGGACGTTCGGTCGGTCCTTGCCAGCCGGCGCGCCGGCCCACCACGCTGGGCCGATGACCTTGCGCGACGCCACCGAAGCCGACCTCCCGGCCATCGTCGAAATCTACAACGCCACCATCGCCAGCCGCATGGTCACCGCCGATCTCGAGCCGGTCACCGTCGACTCGCGCCGCGCCTGGTTCGCCACGCATCAAAGCCCGTCGCGCCCGCTGTGGGTCGCGTGCGACCCCGCGGGCACCGTGTGCGCGTGGTTGAGTTTCGACACGTTTTACCCCCGCGCCGCTTACGATGGCAGCGCCATGATCGCGATCTACGTCGCCCCCGCCCACCGTCGTCACGGCCTCGGGCGCGATCTGCTGGTATCCGCCCTCGCCCGCGCCCCGGGGCTCGGTCTCCACACGCTGCTCGGCTATATTTTCGGCCACAACGAACCCAGCCTCCGCCTGTTCGAAGCCCACGACTTTGTCCGCTGGGCCCATCTGCCCCGGGTCGCCGTCCTCGATGGCGTCGCCCGCGATCTCATCATCGTCGGCCGCCGCGTCACCCCGTAACCCCCGTTCCCCCATGCCTCCCTCCACCCGCTCCGCCGTCGTCTGCGCACTTTTGCTCATGGCCCCTGCCCCCGCGTTCGCTGCCCTCGCCCTCGACGCCGCCCCACCCCCCCTCGCCGCCCGGAAACCCAAGGACGTCTCCGTCCACGGCGACCGGCGCATCGACGACTATTTTTGGCTGCGCGACAAAACCGACCCCGCCGTCCTCGCGCACCTCCGCGCCGAGAATGCCTACACTGCCGCCGTCACCGCCCCCCTCCAGCCCCTGCGCGAAAAACTCTACACCGAGATGGTCGGTCGCCTGCAGGAGACCGACGCCCAGCCCCCGGCGAAGAAGGGCGACTGGTGGTACTACACCCGCACCGAACAGGGAAAACAGTATCCCATCTATTGCCGCAAACACCTCACCCTCGAGGCGCCCGAGCAAATCATCCTCGATGTCAACGCCCTCGCGCAGGGTGAAAAATTCATGTCGGTCGGCCGGCAAGCGGTCAGCGACAGCGGTCACCTGTTGGCCTACTCGGTCGACCGCACCGGCTATCGCAGCTACGAAATCCGCGTCAAGGACCTGCGCACCGGCGCCGACGTCGCGCAGCGCATCGGCCAAGCCTCGTCGTTTGTCTGGGCCGCGGACAACGACACGCTCGTCTACGTGCAGGAGGATCCCGTCACCAAACGCGATTTCCGCCTGGGCCGCTGGACCCTCTCGACCGGGCAACAGACGTGGCTCTACGAGGAGAAAGACGAGATTTTCGGGATCAGGGTCAGCCGCTCGCTGGATGGCGCCTGGCTGTTCTGCGAGTCGGCCAGCAAGACCACCGGCGAAGCCCGCGCCCTCCCGGCGAACCATCCGCTCGGCACCTGGCGCCTGCTCGTCCCCCGCGAAACCGACCACCACTACGAGGTCGATCACCGGGACGGCCTGTTCTACTTCGTGACGAACCGCCGGGCGAAAAACTACCGCATCGCCACCGCGCCGATCGCGACGCCCGACGAAACCCATTGGACGGAATTCCTGCCGCACAATCCGGCCGTCAAGGTCTCCGGCCTCACCCTCTTCCGCGACCACGCCGTCGTTGCCGAGCGCGAAGACGGCCTGCCGCAACTCCGCGTGATCGACCTCCGCACGCGCGCCGCCCACCGCATCGCCTTTCCCGAACCGATCTTCACCGCCGGTCTCGCCGCCAACCTCGAAGCCGCGACCACAACGCTGCAGTTCAGCTATCAATCGCTCGTCACGCCGCCCTCGGTCTTCCGCTATGATCTGGCCGCGCGCACACGCATGCTGCTGAAGCAGACCGCCGTTCTCGGCGGCTATGATCCGTCCCTTTACAAAAGCGAACGCGTCTGGGTTAGCGCGGCCGACGGCACCCAAATCCCCGTCTCCCTCGTCTATCGCGCCGATCTCCGACCTGCCGGCCCGCAGCCACTCTTCCTTTACGGTTACGGCAGCTACGGCGCCAGCCTGCCGGCCAGCTTCTCCTCGGCCCGCCTCAGCCTCCTCGACCGCGGCGTGATCTACGCCATCGCCCACGTCCGCGGCGGCGGCGAACTCGGGGAACCGTGGCGCGAGGCCGGCCGGATGAAGCAAAAAATGACGACGTTCACCGACTTCATCACCTGTGCCGAATCGCTCGTTCAGCGCGGCTACACGAAGCCCGCGCAACTCGTGACCAGCGGCGGCAGCGCGGGCGGCCTGCTGATGGGCGCCGTGCTCAACCTCCGCCCCGAACTTTTCCGCGCCGCCGTCATCAAGGTGCCTTTCGTCGACGTCCTCAACACCATGCTCGATGCGTCGCTCCCCCTCACGACTGCCGAATATATCGAATGGGGTAATCCCACGGTGAAGGAGGAATACGCCTGGATGCGGGCCTATTCACCCTACGACAATCTCCGCGCCCAAAACTATCCCGCCATCCTCGTGACCACCGCGCTCAACGACAGCCAGGTGCCCTATTGGGAGGCGGCCAAATACGTCGCGAAACTTCGCCCGCTCAAAACCGACCAAAATCCGCTCCTCCTCAAAATTGCCCTCGAGCCCGCCGGCCACGGCGGCGCGTCCGGCCGCTACGACGCCCTGCGCGAGACCGCCTTCGACTACGCCTTTCTCCTCTCGACGTTGCATCTCAAATAAGACCATGCCGCCGCACCTCCGCCTGAAATTCATCTCGCTCGCCGCCGCCGCGTTTCTTCCCGCCGCCGGCCAAGCCGCCGAAACGCCCGCCGCTCCGCGCCCCTACGGCCTCGTCCTCCACGGCGGGGCCGGCGTCATTGAGCGCAAGACGATGACCGCCGCGCTGGAGGCCGAGTATCGCGCGAAACTCACCGAGGCCCGCGGGGCCGGCTACGCCATCCTCGCCCGCGGCGGCACCGCCCTCGACGCCGTGATCGCCGCCGTGAAAATTCTGGAGGACTCCCCGCTTTTCAACGCCGGCAAGGGCGCGGTCTTCACCGCCGACGGCACCTGCGAACTCGACGCCTCGATCATGGACGGACGTACCCAGGCCGCCGGGGCGATCGCCGGCGTTCGCCACATCAAGAACCCGATCACGCTCGCGCGCGCCGTCATGGAAAAATCCGCCCACGTGATGCTCACCGGCGACGGCGCGGAGAATTTCGCGAAACAACAGGGCTTCGAATTTGTGCCCAACGACTATTTCCAAACCGACTCCCGCCGCCGGCAGCTCGAAACCGCCCAGGAGCGCGAGAAACAAAAAGCCGTCGGCCGCCCCACCTCGGCGCTCGAGGCCGATCACTTTTCCCGCACCGCGCGCTACGGGACCGTCGGCTGCGTCGCCCTCGACCAAGCCGGCAACCTCGCCGCCGGCACCTCCACCGGCGGCATGACCAACAAAAAATTCGGCCGCGTCGGCGACGCCCCCATCATCGGTGCCGGCACCTACGCCCACAACGCGACCTGCGCCGTCAGCGCCACCGGCTGGGGCGAGTATTTCATCCGGGTCGGCGTCGCCCGCGACATCGCCGCGCAGGTCGAATACAAAGGCGCCACCCTCGCCGACGCCGCCAGCGCCACCCTCGCGAAAGTCGCGGCCCTCGGGGGCGACGGCGGCGTGATCTGCATCGACCGCGCGGGCCGCATCGCCCTGCCCTTCAACACCGCGGGCATGTATCGCGGCTACCAGCTCTCGACCGGCGCCGCCGCCATCGAAATTTTCGGCACGAAGTAGGCCCGCGCCTCCGTTCGTCGGACGAACCTCGTCGAAAGGATAAACATCCGCGGCTCGCTGCTGCGGACGGCGCAGGCTCCGTCCTCCGGGTTGACCGCGATCGGCTGCAGCCGGCCTTTTTCGGACCCATTGCGCACGTTCAGCTGCAGCCGGTCGAAATCGGCCGGGCCGCCGTCAGCTGCCTCGGCCAGTCCCGGAGTGGATGCTCGTTCAGCACGAACGCCAGGCCCTTCACGGCGATGCCGGAGATTTCCGTGAGGCCCGCTCGGCAAAAAGGCCCGACCGCGAAAAAAGCACCGGGCGAGGGTCGGCGAAAAAATCGGGCAACTACGGCTTGCGGGGCTCTGGCGACGACGCCGGCGGTGGTGGCGTGGGCCCGCCCCGTTCACCCCGCCCCCCGCGTCCGCCGAAACCGCCCTCGGGCGCCGGCGGCAATTCGTTCGGCAACGCATCGGCACACAGCGCGAGAATCTCGATCACCGTCAGACTCGTCTGCGCCGCGTCGTTCGTGGACATGCCGGCCGACTCATGCACGGGGTTGAGCGAATCGGGACCGTTCACGAGGCGCGGCGTCGCGCCCCGGGCACGGCTCAGCGCGGCGATCGCGCGCTGCGCAAACGCCGGGTTCTTGGTCTGCGCATAGGCGTAGGCCGCGAGCCGCGGGCCGCCTTGCGCCGCCTCGACATACTGCGCGTCGGCCCCCTCGGTGCCCGTAATCCGGTCCCGGTCCAGCACGTCGCCGGGGGCACTGCCGAGCCGGCAGTATTGCAGCCAGGCCTTCGCCCAATCCGCCCGGCCCAGCAACGGCACCAACTCAAACATCACCTGCGCCCCGCCCTGGATGGTGGAGAGATTGTAGTTCACGGGCACCTGCTTGCCGACGACGGGATCGGGAATGGGGAAGAGTTTCCCCGTCGCCGGATCGTAGCCCACGGTCATGCTGCCGCCGCCTTTGAGCGGTCCGATCTTGTCGCCGCCGATGTCCGGGTTGAGCCCGTTGCGCACGCCCGAGCGTATCCAATACGGCATCGCAAGGATCGCGTCCACGCCGCCGTTGATGCGGTCCCGCCATTGCCCATCGCCCGTGCGTTCCCACTCCGTCATCCAGTTGCCGCACAGGGCAAACCAGTCGGGCCCGATGCGGATGCGGCCGGGATATTTCGGGTCCTGCGGGAGCACCGGCTGCGCCAGCCGCATCGGATCGTGCTTCACCGCGGCAAGGTCGGACGTCAGTTGCGCACGCATGATATCCCCCGTGCGTTCGTCCGTCGTCAGATAATAGTAGGGCCGCCAGTGCACGGCCTGGCTGACCCGCGCTTCCTTCGCGCCGTCGCCCCATTTCACGACGTTGTGCCGCGAGCCCAGTCCGGCCATCGGCCCGAGGTGATAGACATTTGTCTCGCTCGTGTTGCGCGTCTGCGCTTCCGCCAGCCGGAACACGTCAGCGCGGCCCGTGCGCAGAAAACTCGTCCACACCCACAGCGGCACGCCCAATTCCGTGTTCTGCCACGCATACCCGCCCCGGTCGTAGTACCACACGTGCTGCGCGTGGTTATAACTGTGGAGGTAGTCGCCAAAATGCCAGAATCCATACCAGTGGCGCTCGTCCACCTGCTGCCGGTAGAACGCCAGCACCGAATCGAGTTTATCTTCCACCGCTTTTTTCAGCGGCGTCGAACGGTCCGGCAGACTCCACACCCCGAAGACGCCGGTCGAGTGGAGATACGCGGGGGCCGCCACCAGCAGCGGCCGGTTCTCGCCCGCCCGCGCCATCGCAACCGTCGCCGCTTTCGCGGGCACGCCGCCCGAAGGATAAAGCGTCAGCTCGCTCGTGCGCGCGACCCCGTAGGCTTGGCTCATTCCGGGCTGCACGTCCTCATAGGTGGCATTGAGGCCGTGAGCCCGCGTGGCGTAGTGCCGCATGTCCATCGCGGGGGCATCCGGCGACCACAACCACGCCGTCAACCGCGCCGTCGGCGTCGCCGCATCGCGAATCTCCAGCCCGGTCGGAAACGACTGCCAAAAATCCTTCACGCTGATGGCGAGCCCGCCGCTGACATCGCCGACAAACACCAGGCCCGACGCCCGCCGACCGGCATCCGCAAAAACCCACGTGCTCTGCGCGTTGGTGCGCTTGTGGATCGTAAACCCCTCGGGCGTGGGCTGCGCCAGTTTGTAGTCGCTCCAGATCGCGTGCTGTTCCTTGGGATTCTCGGCGTAAAACCGCCCGCCCTCGAACCGTTGCCCGGCCGCCTGGGTGACATGGCCGCCGCCCGGCTGAATCGGCTCGGCCCAGAGACCGCCCTCCGCGCCCGAGAAACGCACGTGCCGGTTGTGGGCTTGCTCCCGCATCGGCACCGCGAAGGTCAGTCCGACCCCGCGAATAAAATCCTTCTCCTGATCGCCGTCGAACACGAGCGTGTGCACGACGCGGATCGACTCCTGTCCCGCATAAAAATACAGCCGCACCGTGAACGGCAGCCATGCGCGCGGGCCGCTCACCGCTTGGTGCATCCCCTCCAGTTTGACCACCGCGCGGACCGGGCCGGCCTGCTCGACCGTCACCGCGCGGACGTTGCTCAGAAATTTGTCGCGCCGCGGCGCCGCGCCTTCGTCCACCTCGGGACCGTTCTGCACGATACACACGAGTTGACCCGCCCGCGCGACCTCGCGACCACCGACAGACAGCGACTCAATCAAATTCGCCCCGGACGTCCGCAGGCGCGCCTGCATCGCCCCGGTGTCGATGTCGATCGCCCCGTTGCTTTGCTTCAACGTCACCGTCACCCCCGGCGCGCTGGCGCCCGTTGCGGTCGCGACGGTAAACGGCCCGGCCACCCCGGCTCCGACCGAGGTGGCGAGTCCGCTCCACTTGAGCGAACCGTCCGGCCAGTAGGCGAGCGGCCAGGTTTGCGCCGGCAGCGCTTTGCCCTCGGCGTCCTTGAGCGAAAAGGTCTGCCCTTTTTTCACGGCGCCCTGCGGCCACGGGACCCCGAAACTCACCCCCTCGGCCACGCCCGGCGCTGTTTTATCAAGCCAGTTGACCGACACCTCGGCCCCCGCCGCCACGACCGCAGCGCAGAAGACGGGAACGACGAAACGAAGGACGCGCGCGAGTAGAGGCATGGGAAAATTTAGCGACAGGCAACGGAGGGTGAGGAGAGGGCCGACCCGACCACGGGTGAGGCTGCCCCGCCAGACGCACCGAAGCTCGCACGGATGCGCCCGGTCTTGACCACGCGCACGGACAGTCCGCTCTTTCGCTCCCCCCCGCCGCTCCCCGCCCGACTTTTGACTGTCCACGGCGGGCGCACTTGGCATCTTCCCTCCCCCCCGAGCCTGTTAACCTCTACCCGTTCGACCCCGTCGGATCCAACCCTCACCCTCCCTATGCCCACGCTCCCCGCCCTGCTTTCCGCCCCCCGCGGACACCTGACCCTCACCTCCCTTCTGCGGACGCTTGTCCTCCTGACGCTCGCGCTCGCTTCCGGTCGCCTTTTCGCGCAACCCGCCGCGGGCACGATCGCGGGTGCGGTCTCGAACGCCAGCACCCAACTGTTCCTCGACCGCGCCGAGGTGAAGGTCGAGGGCACGAAACTCGTCGCCCTCACCGACCGCGATGGCACCTACGCCTTGGCCAGTGTCCCGCCCGGCACCTACAACCTCGTCGTCTCCTACGCGGGCCTCGACACGGAGAAACGCAGCGTGAGCGTCGGCGCCGGCGCCACGTCCAAGCAGGACTTCGCCCTCACCTCCGGCATCTACAAACTCGACGCCTTCGTCGTCGCCGCCGAAGTCGAGGGCAACGCCGCCGCCGTCAACCAGCAGAAGAAATCCGACTTTTTCGTGCAGGCCATCTCCGCCGACACCCTCGGCAACGTCGCCGAGGGCAACATCGGCGAATTCCTCCGCTACGTCCCCGGCATCCAGGTCAACTTCGCCAACGCCGACGCCAGCACCGTGTCGATGCGCGGTCAGGATCCCGAGTCCACCGTCTTCACCTTCGACGGCCAGATCCCCGCGGCCGCCGGCACGCCCCCGCGCTCCAGCACGGGCAGCTCCGATGCCTCCAGCCGCGCCTTCGAATTCAGCCAGTCCACGATCAACAACATCGAAACCATCGAGGTCTTCAAGGCCCCGCCGCCCTGGATGGCCCCCTCGACCGGCGGCGTCGTCAACGCCGTCACGAAAAATGCCTTCGCGCAAAAAGGCCGCCGCTTCAGCACCACCTTCAATCTCTCCGCCAACAGCGAAATGCTCCGTTGGGAGATGGCCGGCCCCGGCTCCCGCACCACCAACCGCATCAAGCCCGGCGGCAGCCTCAACTACTCCGAGGCCTTCCTGAACAACACGCTCGGCCTCTCGCTCTCCTACTTCGAGAGCAACGTCATCAACCCGAGCCACAACTACGCGATGGGCTATGCCCCGTTCGTCAACGGCACCGCCGCCGTCCCGGTCACCAACGCCACCCCGATCGCCGTGCACACCTTCACCCTCGTCGACGGCCCGCAGGTGAAAAACCGCCGCACGCTCAGTCTCAACGGCGACTACAAACTTGGCGCGCACACCGTCCTGAAACTCCGCACCACCGCCAACAATTACCTCAGCCAAAACCGCAGCCACACCTTCCGCGTCCGTCCCGCCGCCACCGGCACCCCCGCCAGCACCGTCGACCTCTCCTCCACGGCCACCAACGGCCTCGTCCGCAACGCCCTCGTCGACGTCTTCAACGACTACAGCGATTCCGTCAGCGCCAACTACGGCTTCGTCGGGGCCGTCGAACACAAGTTCGGCCCGTGGAAAATCGACTACTCCGCCAACTACTCGAAGTCCGATTCCAAGGTCACCGATCTGCCCGCGATGATCCAGTCGATGCAGTTCAATTTGGTCGCCGCCGATGCCGTCACCGTGCGCATCACCGCCGATCCGAACACCCCGGCCCCGCTCTCGCTCGTGCAGACCACCGGCCCCGATCTCTATGACCTCGCCAGCTACCACTCCCGCAAAAGCTTTTCCCTCCAGACGTCGCCCCGGTTCCAAAACGACCGCACCTGGAATCTGAAATTCGACACCCGCCGCAATTTCGCCGAGCTGCGCTTCCCCGTCGACCTCCGCGCCGGCGCCAGCCTCTACCAACTCCACCGCCGCAAACAGGCCGGCCAGATCGTCCTCCAGTACGTCGGCCCCGACGGCATCGCCAACAACGCCGACGATCCCCAGCTCAGCGCCGCCCAATTCGCCAAGACCACCTACGGCGACAAGTTTCTCTACGGCATCCGCACTCCCCCCCTGGTCGATCCCTACAAATTCGCCGAGTTCATGAACGCGAATCCCAACTCCGTCCAAGACCTGCAGGGCACCAACATCCAGCGGCAGCGCGTCAACACCCAGCAGATGGCGCAGAACGTCACCTCGGCCTACGTCGCCGGCACCGTGAAACTCAGCTCGAAGCTCACCCTCCTCGGCGGCCTGCGCGGCGAGCAGACGGAAAATTTCGTCCGCGGCGCCATCCGCATCAACTCCCTCGGCCTCCCGATTCTCGCCCAGGGGTTCAACACCACCTCGAAGCCGTATTTCAACGCGATCTACTCCCAGACCCAGCGCGCCACGAGCGAGTACACGGACTTCTTCCCGAACTTCCAGGCCACCTACCGCTTCACCCCCGAGTTCATCTTCCGCGGCGCCCTCACCCGTTCCATGTCGCGTCCCGGCGTGCAGACCATTCTGCCCAACACCACCGTCAACGACACCGCCACGATTCCGAGTGTCAGCGTGAACAACACCGGCCTGCTCCCCACTTACGCGCGCAATATCGATCTCCAGTTCGAATATTTCACGCAGTCCGCCGGCAAGCTCGAGTTCGGCTGGTTCCGCAAGACGATCACGAACTATATCATCACGAGCACCGACACGATCGAACCGGGCGACGACAACGGCTTCGACGGCCAGTACGCCGGTTACCTGCTCAACACCCAGGACAACGGCGGCAAAGGCCAGTTCGAGGGCTTCGAGCTTTCCGGTCGCCAGAGCCTGCGGCCCTACCTGAAAGCCCTGCCCGATTTCATCCGCGGCTGGGAAGTGTTCGGCGGCTACAACAAAAACACCAAGGGCGAAGCGCCCAACCGCGCGGGCGTGCTCACCAAGCCTCTCGCCCCGAACTTCTACGATTGGAACGCCAATTGGGGTCTCAGCTACATGACGCCGCGCCGGACGTTTTACGTGCAGGTCCGCACGACGATCTTCCCCGAAGCCATCGTGACCGCGCCGACCCTCACGGATCTGCGCCCGGTCTACGAGTCGAGCCACCAGCGCTGGGATGCCACGGTCCGCTACACGATCAGCCGCGCCTACTCGCTCGAGTTCAACGCCGCCAATATCACGGACGATTCCTACCTCAACCGCTACCAGGGCGGCCGCAATCTCTCGCGGCGCACCTTCGGCACCAACTACAGCCTGGCCTTCCGCGCCAACCTCGACCAACTCCGCCTCCCCTTCATCGACAAGTAAGTCCGACGGAGCGGCGGTTTCCCACCGCCGTCATTCTCTCAGGCGGCTCACCCCGAGCCGCCTTTTTCCTTTCCACCCACCGTCCCCCGCCCCCTCCCAGTACCCGTGGCCCCCCCC
>JBIKOK010000329.1:0-5911 GCA_044358025.1 Opitutaceae bacterium | reverse complement strand
GCCGCTCCCGGGAACGGGCAGCGGCCCGGCGGGCCAGGCGCCGGACGGTGGCCGGAAAACCGCCGATCCGGATGCCGTCGCCGTTCCGCCGCCGGCCACCGCGCTGGAAGGCAGAAAAGCCGGCGCCGTGATTGTGACGCTGGACTCGCTCGCGTCGGCGGGGTGGGCGCTGTCGTGGGGTTTGGGCGGAGGATCGGTTTTGGCCGCGCTGCTGGTCTGGCTGTTTTGGCGGAAGAAAACGTTGGTGGTGGCGAACACCAGCACTGCGGCCGAGCGGGTGGCAGATGCGGCGAGCGGCCTGCCCTCGGTGGTCGAGATGGCGGAGTGGAACCACGCCCGAGTGCGCGCGATCATCGGCGTGGTGGCGGAGAGCGAGGGGTATGCCGTGGCGGCGCGGGCCGGCGGCGCGGAGGGCGATCTGGGGCTGGCGCGGGCAGGCGAGGAGGGAAGCACCAGCGTGATCGTCACGTGTGCGCCCGCGTCCGCGGGGCCGGTGTCCGCGCGGCGGTTGCGCGAACTCTTCGGGACGATCACGATCGAGGGGGTGGGGAAGGGCTGGTATGTCGGGCTCGCGGGATTTTCGTCGGAGGCGCGGGAGTATGCGCAGACCCACAGGCTGGTGCTCATCAGCCGGGAAGGCCTGCGCGAACAACTGCGCGTGCTGACGGACCGCGATCTCGCGCGGGCCTTGTCGCGCGGGAAATAGCCGGCGATCGAGCCGGTCGGGGCGGCCGGACCCGGACAAAAAGCTGGCCTGCGGGCGCGCGATGCGTTGGACATCGGGGGTGCAATTCGCGCCCCAAGGTCCGCCGACTCTGCGCGGCTCGTTTTGGTTTTTCCTCTCTCTGGTCTTTTTTGCGCATGCGCGGGCGCAAACGCTGCCGCCCGCCGATGTCGCGCGCGTGTATGCACAGGCCGCGGAGGCCGCGCGCGAGCTTCAACCGCAGGCGGTGATCGCGATTGTCGACAGCGACGGCCGGGCCCTGTGGGTGCGCCGCGCCGACGGCAGCGGAACGGTGTCGGCCGCGGAGCGCGCCATCGCGGTGTCCAAGGCGGGGACCGGGGTGTTCCTCAGCAGCAACCAGCAGGCGTTTTCGTCCCGCACCGCCGGGTTCATCATTCAGCAGAACTTTCCGCCGCGCGTGCTCAACCGCCCGCCGGGGCCGCTGGTCGGCGTGGGCTTCTCCAACCTCGCGTTTTCCGACGTCAATTATTTCCGCGAAACCGACGGTCGGCGGATTCCGGGGTCGCGGCTCTACGGATCGCCGGGCGGCGTGCCGCTTTATCTGGAGGGGAAGCTTGTGGCAGGGGTGGGCGTGACTGGCGACGGCACCGAGCAGGAGGACGCCAGCATTGTGGGCGAAGATGTGGACGAGATCATCGCGTTGTCCGGCCAGGTGGGATACGCGCCGGCGGACGCAATCCGGGGCTCCCATGTTTTTCTCGACGGCATCCGTGTGCCCTACGTCAACAGCGCAGCGCGGCGGCCGGGTACCGGGCCCGCGGGGCCGGCCGTGACCGTGCCGGAAGTGCCGGCGGTAGTCTGGCCCACGGCGGTGCTCGGCGGGGTGGCGGGCGAGGTGCGGTCGGCGCTGCGCGGCGATCCCGTCCCGGGCACGATCGACGGACAGGCGCGGTTGAGCGCGGCCGAAGTGCGCCAGATTCTCAGCAGCGCCGCGGCGCGCACGCTGGTCACGCGCGCGGGAATCCGGCTGCCCGCGGGCGTGCCGATGCAGGTGTTCATCACGGTCGTGAACAATCCGAACCAACCGGGCCAGGCGCCGGCGGTGCTCGGCACGTTCCGCACGCCCGACGCGACGGTTTTCTCATGGGATGTCGCCGCGCAGAAGGCGCGGACCGCGCTCTTTTTCTCCAGTAACACCCGCGCCTACTCGGCGCGCACCGTGGGTTTTCTGGCGCAGTCGAATTATCCGCCCGGGCTGCAGAATCAGGCGCCGGGACCGTTCAACGGCTTGCAGGAACGTTTCTCCCTCCCCGTGCTCGTCGGCCCGACGGCCGGAGCCGTCAACGGCAACCTGCCCAACGGCATCACAATTTTCCCGGGCGGGTTTCCGCTCTACCGCAATGGGGTTCTGATCGGCGCGATCGGCGTATCGGGCGACGGCATCGAACAGGATGACCTGGTCGCGGCGGCCGGCACGGTGGGATTTCAGCCGGACATCG
This sequence comes from Opitutaceae bacterium, assembly GCA_044358025.1. GTDB lineage: Bacteria > Verrucomicrobiota > Verrucomicrobiia > Opitutales > Opitutaceae > GAS368. The sequence goes on along the minus strand of JBIKOK010000329.1, from coordinate 3,727 downwards.
CGATCCGCGCCGACACGTTCACGTATCGCGGCGCGCGCCTGCCCTACGCGAAATTTCCGCGTGATGCCGAGGCGCGGCCGGCGGGCGCGGCGGTGGCGGGTTTCGCGGCGGGCGGCCCGGCCGAGGCGCCGGGTGATTTTCTCAATCTGTCCGCCCGCGGCTACAGCGGACCGGACGGCCCGCTCATTCTCGGATTTGTGACGGACAGCGCCGGGCCGGCCGCGCTGTTGTTGCGCGGCATCGGGCCCGGGCTGGCCCAATTCTCCATCCCCGACGCGTTGACCGCGCCCTCGCTCGTGCTGCGCAACAGCGCGGGCGTGGCCGTGGCGGAAAACGCGGCATGGGCGCGGGCGGGGAACGCGGCGGAAATCGTCGCGACCTCCGCGCGGGTCGGGGCGTTTCCGCTCGCAACGGGTTCCGCGGACAACGCCGTGCTCACCGCGTTGGCCGCGGGAGCCTATACCGTGACGGTGGGGCCGGGAGCCGGCGGGGCGGGCACGGCGCTCGCCGAAATTTATGGCACCGCGGCGCCGGCCGAGCCGGGAACGTTGCGGAATATTTCGATCCGCGGCCGGGTCGCCGGCGACGAGCAGCCGTTGATGGCGGGCCTGGTGGTCGCCCCGGGCGCCGCCCGGACGGTCTTGATCCGCGGGATCGGTCCGTCGCTGGCAGACTTTGGGGTGGCGGCGCCGCTCGGGTCGGTGCGGCTGCGCCTGTTCAACAGTGCGGGGCAGCTCGTCGTGGAAGGCGCGCCCTCGCCGGGCGACTCGAATGCTGCGGAGATTCGCGGGGTCGCGGCCGCGGTGGGGGCGTTTCCGCTCGCGGCGGACGCGACCGATCCGGCGCTGCTCGTGGCGCTCGGGCCCGGTTCCTACACGATCGAAGTGACGGGCCGGGCCGGGTCCGCGGGGGAAGTGCTCGCGGAGGTTTACGCGGTGCCGTGAGGTTCAGGCTACGGCCCAAGCAGCGCCGCGAACGCAGCAAGCTCGCGGGCAAATCCGGCGGGGGCGAAATCCGGCTGCGATTGCACGAGGCGGAACAGCCGGTCGAGCTGGGCCGAAGTCCCGGGCGGGACTTCGCCCGCGGGCGAGGCCGCGATCAGGCGGTCGAGCGCGAGCACGAGCCGCTCCGCCCGGCAGGCGTGCGACAGGGCGGAAATCTTCGTGTCCGAAAACTCGATATGGGTGCTGGCGAGCCGCACGAGCGCAGGGCGCGTGTCAGCGGCGGACCAGGTGCGCGCGGCGTCTTGCGCGACGGCGTCGGCAATCTGCCGGGCCGTGGTGAAATTGGCCGGCCTGGCGTCGGAGGATAAATTGACCAACGCGGCATCGGCACCAGCCGGGCGGGCGCGCTGCAGGAGCCAGAGCGAGGCTTGCCAGCGCGGTGTCTCGCGGGCGAGGTCCGCCGCGCCGTTGGCCAGGGCCCAGCTCATTTCGCGCAGGGCAACCGCCTGACCGACGAACCACGCCTGGGCGCCGCTCCGGCCGGCGGGTTCCGCCCAATGTTTCGGTTGGCTCTGCGTCTGCCCGTCGAGCTCGAAGCGCAGGGGAGGGTGGCGGCCGGTGCCGGTGAGTTCCGGCTCGATCGTTTGGTGGCAGGCGACGCAGGCGTTGGCGCGGTGGTAGAGATCGCGGAGTTCGCGCATCCCGGCCGCGACACGGTCGGCGTGGGTGAAGTCGGGGCGCGTGTGCGAGCGGAGCCACGTATCGGACGGGCCGTGACAGCTGGCGCAGGACACACCCTCGGTGACGTGGGCGTCTGCCGTGCGGAGCGCGGGCGGCACCGTCTGCACGGGCGCATGACACGTGGTGCATCGCGCGCTGGTGGTGGCGTCCGGGATTTTCAGGGCCTCCGCCATCCGTGCGGCGCGCGCCGTGGTGAGGGTGGCATAGGCCCGCGAGTGGACGTCGTGCTGCGACCAGAGCACCACCTGGCGGCTCTTCTCGTCTGCGCCGCCATGGCAGCTGCTGTTGGCGCAGGAGCGCGAGCCCATGATCGGGCGGGAAGCCAGCAGCGGGTCGGCGCCCGCGTCCTGCGCGAAAACGTGGGGCGCGCCAAAAGGGAGGATCAGGCAATGGAGGAAGACACCCGCGACATGGCGCGCCGATTGATGTCGTGCAGGGGTGGCGGTTTGAGTTTGCACACAGGCATTTGTCCCTGCCTGATCGGCTTCGTCAAATCTTCCCGCGGCGCAGCGCCCCGAAAATCACGTCGGCGATTTTCCCCTTTGGCGTCAGAACATTCTTCTCTCCCATGACTGCTGATTTTTTCACAAAGCTGGTTGAAAACCCGGTGGTGACCGCCGGGTGGGTGGTGGTCGGCGGCCTCGTGCTGCAGGTCGGTTTACTGGTGGGCGGCGGTGCCCGCCGGCTCCTGTTCGACCGGAAGCGCAGCCGGCTCGAGCAGGAGCGGCTCGAGTGGGAAATCAAGGCGGCGCGGATGAAAATCCAAACGGTGGAGACGGAGAAGACGGCGTGGAACGGCATCCGGAAGTTCACCGTGGCGCAAAAAGTGAAGGAGGCGGAAGACACGTTTTCGTTTTATCTCGAGCCGCACGACCGCAAGCCGCTCCCGCAATTCAAACCCGGGCAGTATCTCACGTTTGCGCTGTCGGTGCCGGGTCAGGCCAAGCAGGTCGTGCGCTGCTACTCGCTGTCGGACATCGGGCGGACGAAGCACTACCGGGTCACGATCAAGCGCTGTCTGCCTCCGCCGAAGACGGAGCATCCGCCCGGGATCGGCTCCTCGTTCTTCTGCGATGCGGTCAAGGTCGGCGACATTGTCGATGCGAAGGCGCCGAACGGACACTTCTTCCTCGATATGGAAAAGCAGCGGCCGGTCGTGCTGATTTCCGGCGGCATCGGGGTCACCCCGATGGTCACGATGGCCAACGCACTGACGGAAGCGGGCGACCCGCGCGAAATCTGGTTCTTCTTCGGGGCACGCAGCAGCGCCGACCACATGTTCAAGCCCTACATGGCGGAGATCACGGCGAAGAACAAAAACCTCCACCTGCACGTGTGCTATTCGAAGCCGTTGGCGACCGATGTGCTCGGCCGCGACTACCAGCACGAGGGCCGGGTGACGGTCGAGCTGTTCAAGCAGCTGCTCCCGTCGAACAACTACGACTATTTTCTCTGCGGCCCCGGGCCCTTCATGGAATCCATCACGTCCGATCTGACGGCGTGGGGCGTGCCGGATGCCTGGGTGCATTTCGAGGCGTTCGGGCCGGCCTCGGTGAAAAAGAAGACCCCGGCCAAGGCCGAAGCCGTGCAGGGCGCCGCCGCGGCCGACTTCGAAATCACCTTCTCCAAGAGCGGGAAGAAAGCGAAGTGGGACGGTTCGCACGACTCCGTGCTCGCCCTGGCGGAGGAGAACGGGGTGAAGATCGACGCCGGCTGCCGTGCCGGCGGCTGCGGCTCGTGTCTGATTGCGGTCAAGTCGGGTGAAGTTGAATACGCGGGCGCCCGGCCCGACGTCGAGGCCGGTTCCTGTTTGAGCTGCATCTGCAAGCCGAAGGGCGCCCTCGTGATCGACGCCTGATGAGCACCCTCGCCTCCGCTTTGGGCCGTCCCCGCCGGTGGGACGCCGCGTTCAGCGACGATATGACCGATGCGGACGTGGCGCGTCTGCTCGCGTTGGCGCCGTTCCGGGACATGAATCCGGAAAGTTTTCCGGGCTCGGCGCCGCTGCGGGAAGTGCTGCGGAACGACACCCGCCTGCGCCG
>JBIKOK010000009.1:0-65152 GCA_044358025.1 Opitutaceae bacterium | reverse complement strand
TTGGGGACGTGGATGAGGAGGGTGGGGCAGCGGGCGACGGCCTGAGGGGCGGTCATGCCGAGTTCGACGCCGGCGGCGCGGGCGGTGGCGGTGGCGGCGAGCAGGACGGATTTTTTACCGGTGCCGGCGAAGAGGGCGTGCGGCCGGGCCGGCGCGGCTTGCGCGGTGCGGAGCACGGCGTGCAGGGCGAAGTCGGCGAGGTGCAGGACGGCGAACACGGAGGGGGGCGAGGGACGCAGGACGAGCCGCCGGGCGGCGGCGCGTCACGCCACGGCGGCGCGCGGGGTCAGGCGGTGGCGTTGGAGGGCGGGGGCGAGTGCGGTCGAGAGGGAGGGGCGCTCGAGGGCGAAGGCGGTGATAGCGTGCGAGGTGGCGAGGGTGAAGCGGAGCTGGGCACTCGGGACGGTGGCGCGCGGCGTGATGATGACGAGGGCGAGATCGGTGGGCTCGACGGCGCGTTGGAGGCGATACCAGAGGGTCGCGGGCGTGCGGCGCAGTTCGTGGTCGGGCGTGTGGCGCAGGTCGAGGACGACGAGGCCGAGGTTGGCGTCGCGGGTGAGAAAATCGGTGGCGGCCAGCGCGGTGGCGGCGGTGCAGCGCACCCACACGAGATGGGCGAGGAGATCGACGGGCCAGGAGGCGGGATCGAAGGCGTCGGCGGAGTCGACGAGGGCGACGCGGGTGCGGGTGGCGCGGGTGGCGGCGAGGAGTTGACCGAGGAAGAGTTGGCTGCCGCAGCTGGGGGCGGCGCAGATGATTTCGGTCAGGGCGCCGAGGGGGAGTCCGCCGGTGGCGTCATCAATCGCGGGGATGCCCGTGGTCAGCGCGCGGGCGGGCGTCCGGGTGGCGGCGGGGAAGCGCTCGGCGAGCAGATGCCGGAGCGCCGCGAGCTTTGCGGGCGCGGCTGACATGGAAGGAGCGGAAGGGAAAGGACAGAGCTGCTCGACCGGAGAATTTGCACTCCCGGGACTTTTTTTGTCACAGAGGGCACGGAGCCCAGCCACAGAGAGCACAGAGCAGACAAAGTGTTTGGCTCGGTGTCACTTGGCTTGAACCGATGAAGTGTGAAGGAGGCGGGCCAGAGCAGAGTGCACGCGGGCTCAGTCCGCGAAATCGTCGGTGCGGGCGGGATGTTCGCGGAGTGGTTCCCAGAGACGGAAAATCGAGTGACGGCGGAAGATTTGCACGACGCCGCGGCGATGGAGTTCGAGCAGGCTGGCGCGGCGGTTGGGGCGGGGGAGGAGGGAGCGGAAGAACTGCATGGGAGAAAAGGGCTGAAGGGGGAGCGGGCGTTTCGATTCGGCGGCCGCAGCGGACGGCGTGGGCAGGCGAGGCCGGGGTGGGCGTGGGAGCGAGGGGGCGAAATCAGGAGGCGCCGGTGCGGAGGAGGCCGACCATGACGCCCTGGATGATGAGTTCGGTGGCGGGGAGGAGGTCGGGGTAGCGGGGGTTTTCGGCGTGGAGAAAAGGGCGGCCGCGTTGGAGGAGAAACCGTTTGAGAGTCGATTCGCCGTCGATGAGGGCGGCGACGATGTCGCGCGGGCGCGGTTCGCGAGGTGTGAGGAAGACGATGTCGTTTTCGGCGATGTGGGCGCCGAGCATGGAATCGCCGCGGACGCGCAGGGCGAAAAGTTTGGCGTCGGGGCGGACGCCGAGGGAGGTGGCGTCAACGGAGATGTGGCTGTCGGCTTCCTGTTCGTTGGCGGTGGGGAGGCCGGCGGGGATCACGCCGTAGAGGGGAATGCGGAGGAGCGCGCTGTCTCCCGGATGGTGGGCGGGGTGGAGGAGGCCGCGGGCTTTGCCGGCGAGGCGGTGGAGGGCGCCTTTTTGGGCGAGCGCATCGACGTGGCGCTGGACGGAGAAAGGGCTGGCGAAACCGAAATGTTTCTGGATCTCGCGGAGCACGGGGGCGACGCCGTGTTCGCGCTGGTAGGCGTGAATGAAATCGAGGACCTGTTGTTGGCGGTCGGTGAGGGCTTCGGACATGATGTGTTCACTTGAACACTCATTTTGGAAAATGCAATGCGGAGAATGGGACGCAGACGCGGAGGTGCGTTGGGACAAGGAGTAGCCGATTTCGGGAGGCTTGGTTCATCCCCATGGCAGAGCAACGGGCCGGGTGGGTCGCTGCCAGCGGTGGGGGGCGCCTCCGCCGCGCCGGGTTCGGCGTGCGTGCGAGGGCCGGCGGAATCAGGCCGGAGTGGGGCGGGCGGATGTCGGCGCGACCCAACGGTGGTGGACCCGGAGGGACTCGAACCCCCGACCCCTTGGTTCGAAGCCAAGTGCTCTATCCAGCTGAGCTACGGGTCCAGCTTTGCGCAAAACCAGCGCGAGGGTTAAGCCGATCGCGCGGCGGGTCGAGCACGGACGTGCACCGGCGCGGCGGAAATGAGCGGACGGCCGGCTCAAAGGAGCGACCAGGCGGCGATCTGGCGGCCGGTGAATTCGATGTGGCCGATGCGCAGGGCGAGCGTTTCGCGGCGGTCGAGCGGGAGATCGGGGGCGCGGGCGAGTTCGAGGCGACCGCGGAGTTCGGGAAAGTGGTGGCCGGTCAGCTCGACGCGCACGGACTGGCCGACGGGGATCTGCCAGAGGGCGGCGACGTCGGCGTAGAGATTCGAGCGCGGGTCGGGGAGAGGCCGCTCGGGAGCGGGGCCGTCGGCGAAGTGGAAGTCTTGCTGGGATTCCATGTCAGGGGGGCGTCAATACGAGCAGGAATCGGCGGGTATTGTGGAAGCGGAAGGTGCGGAAACCGCGCTCGTCGAGGGTCACGATGTGGTTGCTGCCGGTTTCGTCGGCGCGAAGGACGAGCGTGGCGTCAGCGAAGTCCATCGGGGTGTCGGCGTATTTCTTCATCAGTCGCGTGGCGGCGTGGAGTTGGAGTGGAGCGAAGCAATCGCGGATGTCCACTGGGGCGTCGTCGAGAAATCCGATCCGTGTTTCGGTTGTTCCCGGTCGCCCGGCGAGAAAATGCATCGCTTCGGCGACCACGGCACCGGTGGTCAGGAGGGAGCCGGAAAACGTCGTGAGCGCCGCGACGCAGCGGGAGTGGTCTGGGTCGCGGCGGTTGAGGGCAGCGAGGAGCGGACCGGTGTCCAGCCGCCACGCGGTCATGGACGGACGTTGGCCGTGCGGAGATGGGCGCGCCACGGATCGCGGTCCAAGGCGGCGGGGGCGAAATCGAGACAGCCGAGATGTTTGCCGGCCCGCTCGCCGAGCGTGCCTGTGGCTCGCAACGGGAGGTCGATGAGTTCGCGCACGACAGCGGATTCGGTTTTGCCCTCGGAGGTGGCGCGGGCCCGCAGGGCTTTGCGCTGGGCCGTGCCGAGACGGATGGTGAGCGGTTCCAGTCATGCGGGAAAACTGGGGGGGGGTAAGACAGCGTGCGAGACGTTTTGGGTTGGACGGTGCATGGTGAGCTGGGGCGGACGCTCAGCGCGGGGCGGGTGACGCGCAGGAGACGTTGGAGAGTGTGGGGCTGCCGGTGCAATCGGGACGCGAGCCCGCGCGGCGGGGTTTCGTCCACTTTGCTCTCGTATCCGATTCTGCCGGCAGCGGTGGTTTCGCGTCCGTCAGTCACCCAGTTGATCATTCTCGACGATTTCTCCTCATGAGAGCCCGCCCGGTTTTCATCGACTGCAGTCACGGTGCCGATGGGCACCGGGACAGGGTCCGCGCTCTTTCCGAACGGCGGCGTGCCGATGGCGGCGAGACACTTTTAACCGTCAGGTCGATGGCACTCCGGCCGACGGGGAGCCGCGATGGATGCTGAATCCGCTCGGGCGGGCGCAAAAGGTGTCGATGGGGACGCAACGATCATCACCGAACAAGTCTGCGACAGCGGCAGCCCGACCGTGAAGTTCGTGCCGGTATTTGATTCGCGGGTGGTGGGGACGCGGGCTGAAGCACCGCGCGACCAGGAGTGCGTGATTTGGGTGGGAAAAAGGCCGGCGTTTTGGGCCGGCCTGGCGAGAGGGTCGGCGGTTAGACGCCGCCGCTCCGTTGCGGAGAAACTGTCGGAAACTTACTCGGCGACTTTGAGGTCGGCGAGGACCCACTTCGGCTTGCGCGTCTCGGTGGCGATTTCGTTGAAGGCGGCGATCTCGGCTTCGCTGAAGAGGAGGCCGCCATTTTTCGCACTGCGGGCGGCGGCGGTGGCCTCGAGCTGGCCGGGCAACATGCAGGCCTCGTTGCCGTGGTCGAGGATGTCCGCGATGACGGCTTTGACGTTTTGCGACTGGTTGCGGCCTTTGGCGAAGGCGCCGGCGTTCATCGCGTCGGGGTGCCAGACTTGGAAGAAGAAGGCGCAGGTGCCCTTGTCGTCGCCGACCTGGTCCCAGCGGTTGCGGAGGGTGGGGAGCGAGCCGCCGATGAAGGCGCCGATGATCTCGTTCATGAGCGCGAGGCCGTAGCCCTTGTGCGCCCCGAACGGAATGAGGTATTTCGCCTGGGCAGGGTCGGTGGTGGGCTGGCCGTTGACGTCGACGGCGGCGTTCGGGGGGAGTTGTTTGCCTTCGCGGAGGAGCTGTTGGACGCGGCCCATGGCGACGACGGAGGTGGCCCAGTCGATGACGATGGGGTAGCCGATGGCGTCGGTGGTGGGGAAGCCCCACGAGTGGGGGTTGGTGCCGAGGGTGGGGAATTTGCCGCCGAAGGGGACGACTTCCGCGAGGGCGGCGGTGCAGTTGGTGTAGGCGATGTAGCCGCGCTTGGCGGCGTCCATCACGTAGCCGCCACCCCAGAGGTAGTGGAAGGCGTTGTCGACGGAGACCATGCCGACGCCGTATTTGTCGGCGAGCTTGATGGCTTCCTCGATGGCGGCGTACCCGGTGGCCTGGCCGAGTTTCTTGTTGGCGTTCCAGACGGCGGCGCCGCGGAACCGGGTTTTGACCTTCTCGATTTTTGCTTTCGGCACGCAGCCTTGGGAGCCGGAGCCGAAGACGTGGTCGAGGTGGAGGGCCTTGAGGCCGTTGTGGGTGCGGATGCCGTGGCGGGAGGCGTCGGCGCAGAAGCGCGCGCCGGCTTCGGCTTCGGCCTTCGAGTAACCGCGCTTTTTATAGGCGGCGGCGACGAGGGCGTTGTGCTGTTCTTCGGGAACGACGTAGAAGATTTCGGACATGGGAGCTAGAGGGGGAGGAATCGGGATTTTGTCACAGAGGTCACGGAGGAGTCACAGAGGACACAGAGGAATTTAGCTGGGAGGGATTGCTCCGTGAACTTTGTGAGCACTGTGTGTTGTCTGTGACGGGGATTAAAATGGCTTCGGCTTAAACGACTTTTTTGACGGCAACTTCGGGGTTGATCTGCGCGAGGGGTTTTTCGCCGTGCATCGCGAGGATGAGGTTTTTCACGGCGGCGGTGGCCTGGCGGACGACGCTCTCGTAGGTGCGCGAGCCGACGTGCGGGGTGACGACGACGTTCGGCAACTTGAGGAGCGGGTGGTCGGGGGTCGGCGGCTCTTCGTCGAGGACGTCGGTGCCGTAGCCGCCGACCTGGCCGGACTGGAGGGCGGCGACCATGTCGGCGGTGTGGACGATCTCGCCGCGGGCGCAGTTGAGGATGAGGACGCCCTTTTTCATCTTGGCGATGGACGCGGTGCAGACCATGTCGCGCGTCTCGGGGGTGAGATTGGTGTGAAGCGAGAGGTAGTCGGAGGCGCCGAAGATTTCGTCGAGGGTGGCGGCGCGCTTTACCTGGTGGGCGGCGGCGAATTTTTCATCCCAGTAAACGTCGAAGGCGATGACGTTCATGCCGAAGGCGCGGGCGCGGATGGCGACTTCCTTGCCGATGCGGCCGAGGCCGACGATGCCGATGGTCTTTTCGAGGAGCTCGTGGCCGGTCTTGCGCTTCCAGCCGTTGGCGCGGGTGGAGTCGGTGTGAAAGAGGAGATTTTTCTCGAGGGCGAGGAGGAGCAAAAAGGTGTGCTCGGCGACGGTGGTGTGGTTCACGCCCGGGGTGAAGAGGAGCGGGATGCCGAACTCGGTGCAGGCCTTCACGTCGATCTTGTCGACGCCGATACCGTATTTGGAAAGGACCTTCAGCTTCGGGAGGGCTTTTTCGAAGACCTGGCGGGTGATGAGATCATCGCCGCAGATGTAGCCGTCGATGTCGCCGACGAGGGCGAGGGTGTCGGCCTCGTTGAGGGGCCCGCGGGCGCGGATGATTTCCCAGCCGGTGTCGGCGAGGAGTTGGTGGTGTTCGCCCGGGGTGTCTTGGAACGAGGTGGTGGTGAGGAGGATTTTGGTCATGGCAGCGGAGGAAGAGGGGGAGGGTCGCACACGAGTCCGCGGGAAGTGAAGCAAAAGGTTGGTCATGTCGTTAAGCGACAGCGGTCGGCGCGGGGGCGGGCGGGCGGGCGAGAAATCGCGCATGACAGTTGGGCAAGAGGTGCGTTTGGTGGGGTGAAATGAGGTGTCTTTGGATGTTCCTTGGGTTGACGGTGCTCGCGGGGCCGGTGACGGCGACCGTGACGGTCGGGGCGTGGACGCCGCTGTTCCAGGGCGTGGAGCGGGCGACGGGCGAGTCCGACGGGGCGGAGGCGCGGCTGCAGAAGGTGAGCGCGGTGCGGGTGGATCTGCGCGATCCGGACATCGAGTTTTTCTCGACGCCGGCGAACAGAGAGCGGCCGTTGGAGACGACCAGCGAGACCACGAGCGAGTTTTTGGTGCGTCACGGACTGCAGTTGGCGATCAATGCGAATTTTTTCACACCGTGCTGTGCGCCGGGGGAAAAAGATCTCGCGGGTCTGGCGATTTCGCGGGGCGAAACGGTGTCGCCGCAGGTGCAGGATAATTCGGGGTCGACCGTGTTGCTGATCACGAAGGACAACCGCGCGTCCATCGTGTCGACGGAAAAACCGATTGCGACCGACGGGGTGTGGACGGCGGTGGCAGGCTCGGGGGCGGTGCTGGTCGGCGGGGCGAAGCCGGCGATGGTGCCGAAGGAGTTTAGCCTCACGGCGCATCCGCGCACGGCGGTGGGGGTGTCGAAGGACGGGCGTTATCTGATCTGGCTGACGGTCGATGGCCGGCAGGAGGGCTACAGCATGGGTGCGACGTTGGGCGAGGTGGCGGACTGGCTGCGGCGGTTCGGCGCGCACGACGGGCTGAATCTCGACGGCGGCGGCTCGACGGCGATGGTGATGGCCGGGGCGGGCGGCGCGGTGGTGCTGAACCATCCGAGCGGCGCGGCGAAGCCCGGGGCGGGCCAGAACGGCGACGGAGCGAAGGGCGGCCGGCAGCGTTCGAACGGAAATAATTTCGGGGTGTGGGCGAAGCCGCTGGGGGCGGGCGGGGCGACGCGGTAGGAGCCGGCTTGCAGGCGGTGGCCCGGCGGGTTCACCTTGGAACCGCCTGCGTACAGGCACCCTTCATGAAGCAATTTCTATCCGCCACGGCCCAGCTCAAACGCAAACTCGGCGCGCGCGTCGTGCGCACCGACGCGGCGTCGCTGGACTACGCGTCGTTTGACAGCAGCAAGCTGCCGTTCTTGCCGGAAGCCGTGATCGCGCCGGCCAAGGAAGCCGACATCGGTGTGGTGCTCGCGCTGGCGAACCGGCACGGCGTGCCGGTGACGACGCGCGGGCGCGGGACGACGCTGACGGGTGCGGCGGCGCCCGTGCGCGGCGGCTGGGTGATCGACATGCTCGGATTGAGCCAGATCACGATCGACGAGGAGGCGGGCATGGCGCACGTGCAGTGCGGGGCGAAGGTGGCGGAGATCCAGCGCGCGGCGGAGGCGAAGGGCTGGTTTTATCCGCCCGACCCGTCGTCGAAGGAGTACTGCACGATCGGCGGCAACATCGCGTGCAATGCGGGCGGCATGCACGGCGGGAAATACGGCGTGACGCGGGATTTTATTGTGGCGCTGCGGGGTTTTTTGCCGACGGGGGAATATGTGGAGTGGGGCACGGCGACGAAGAAATTTTCGGCGGGCTTCAACATGCGCGATCTGTGGATCGGGAGCGAAGGCATGCTCGGCGTGGTGACGGGGGCGGTGCTGAAACTGATCCCGCAACCGGCGGCGCGGTGGACGTTGCTGACGTCGTTTCCCGACGAGACGCGGGCGCTGGAGGCGGCGCTCGCGCTGTTTCGGTCGCGGGTACAGCCGGCGATCTGCGAATTCCTGGACCGCGAGAGCGTGTTGTGCGCGGAGCGCGCGACGGGGCGGAGCGTGTTCGAGGGGCAGGCGGGGCGGCCCGTGATTTTGCTGGAGCTGGCGGGTTCGAGAGCCGAGGTGGAGGAGCAGAGTGCGGCGGTGCTGGCGTGGGCGGGGGGGCACGCGACGGGGCACCGGGTGGCGCGCGACCGGGCGGAGGCGGAGCAACTCTGGGCGGTGCGGCGCAAGTGCTCGGGGGCGATGTTCGAGTTGGGCGATGCGAAGCTGAACGAGGATATCGTGATTCCGATGCGGAGCTATGTGAAGTTCGCGAAATTCTTGAAGCGGCTGAAGCGCGAGTCGGGGCTGCACGTGCCGACGTTCGGGCACCTCGCGGACGGGAATCTCCACGTGAACATCATGTATCACCGCGCCGACAAACAAGAGACGCGCGCGGCGGAAAAAGCGGTGCAGTTGCTGATGGAAACGGTGGTGGCACTCGGCGGGGCGATTTCGGGCGAGCACGGTATCGGATTGGCGAAGACGCCGTTTTTGCGGATCCAGCATTCGCCGGCGCAGGTGCGGGCGATGCAGGCGGTGAAAGCCGCGCTCGATCCGCAAGGCATCCTCAATCCGGGGAAAATGTTCGACGTGTTTCAGGTGTGGAAGCACGAGAAGCTCGTTGTGAAACTGCCCTGGGATCACAAGTGAGGCCGGCGGCCGCGTGAGCGCGCGATGGGCGGTTTCTCGGCCGCGCGCCGCCGGACGAAGGCGGCGGGCCGCCGCGTGCGGCGATCGCGGGGAGTCCCCGCGGCGGCGGGGCGGGTCGACGGGGTTTCTCCCGCGACGGAGCCGGGTGGAAATTGATTCGTAATTTGGCCGCACCGAAACACGCTCCGACTTCCCCGTGAAACGCCCGCGATCCTCCATGACCCTTCGTCCTTACCAGACGGCCGACGAAGCGGCGGTGAGCGGGTTGTGGCGCGAAGGCGGGATGATGCGGTGGAGCGATTCGCGCAAAGACATGGCCCGCAAGATGAGGGTGCATCCGGAGTGGTTGCTCGTCGGCGAGAGCGACGGGAGGGGCATGGCGACGTGCATGATCGGTTCTGAGGGGCACCGCGGGAGGATCAATCTGCGGGCGGTGGCGCCGCCGTGGCAGGGTGGCGGGCCGGGACGGGCGCGGCTGGCGGAGGTCGAGCGGATTTTGCGGGCGGAGGGGGGCGCGAAGATCAATCGGCCGGTGCGCGCGACCCATACGCGGGTGATCGCGTTCGACGAGAAACGGGGTTTCGCGACGGAAGATTTCGCCAACCTGGGCAAGCGGCTGGTGGACGACTGACGGCATGGGGGCGACACGCGCAGATCAAGCCGGGGAGACGCGCGGGCGGGGACGCCTGACGTGGTGGATGGCGGCGGCGGCGATGGTGGTGCTCGGGTTCGGACTGAGGGCGGCCTTTTACCATGGCGGCTACGGTCATCCGGACGAGACGATCACGGTCGAGGTCGTGCGGCACATGCGGCAGTCGGGGGATCTGGACACGAACTGGGCGAAGGCGCCGACGCTCGGGACGGACCTGCGCTACGATCAATATAACTTTTCGTCGCACCTGTATGCGACGTATTGGTTTTACCGGTTCGTCAAGCTCGTGCCGGGCACGCTGGGCTGGCGGTCGGAGGACGAGGGGTTTTGGGTGTATCGGTTTTTCTCGGTCTTGCTCGCGACGCTGGTCGTGGGGCAGGCGATGCGGCTGGCGGAGCGGAACGGCGGGCGGACGGCGGCGCTCGGCGCGGGGCTGTTGACGGCGGGGGCGGTGCAGCTCGTGCAGGACGCGCACTACTCGCGGCCGGAGGCGTTTGTGACGGCGCTGACGATGGCGCTGGTGGCGATATGCTGGCCGCGGGAAAAGTTGAGTCTGGTAGCGGTCGCAGGTGCGGCGCTGACGGTCGGGCTGCTTGTGGCGTGCAAGGTTTCGATGGCGCTGCTCGCGTGGCTGCCCCTGGTGCCGGTGTTCGCGGCGTGGCGCGGTGTGTCGGGCCGGGTGCGCGGGTGGGCGCTGGTGAGTGTGCCGGTGGGAGGCCTGGCGGGGTTTGTCGCCGGGGCGCCGGGGGCGGTGGCGAATCCGGCGGCGTTCGTGAACGGAATCGAGTTCCTGATGAACCAATATGCGGGGCTGCATCCGCCGCACAGCCACCTCAACGGGGGACGGGTGGCGGACATGGTGGGCGCGTATTACGTGGCGACCCTGGGCTGGCCGTTGCTCGCCTGCGGGGCGGGCGGCGTCGCGGTGCTGGCGGGGCGGCGGCGCTGGGCGGAGCTGGCGCTGGTGGTCGGGCCGGTGGTGCTGTTTGCCGGATATTTTGCGACGCGCACGGTTTTCTTCGAGCGCAACCTGAGCCATGTGTTGCCGCTCTTCCTCGTGCTCGCCGCGGTGGGGGCGGCGGCGTTGGTCGAGGCGATCGGGGGGCGGGTGCGGGCACCGGGGTGGGCAAGGGCGGTGGCGGCATCGGCGGTTTTCGCCGTCTGCGCGGCGCCGGGCCTGCGCCTGACCGCGCCGTTGCTGGCCGAGGAGTTTTCAGGGGCGGGCTCGGACCGGCACATGGCGTTCGAGGCGGCGCTGAAACAGCGCTACCCGGGCGGGGAATGGAAGGAGGTGAGTTTGCTGAACGACGGCCCGCTCATCGAGCTGGCGGACCGGCTGCAGGCCGACCGGCGGCCGGTGCTGTTGCGCATCATCGACTTCAACGACGAGTGGAACGCGTATAATCTCTCGTTGTTCGCGGCCCGGTTTGAGGCGAAACTGGTGGCGGATTATCCGGGGAATTTTTCCCGCGTTCCGGTGTGCACGCTACACACGTATCACAGTCCCCACGACTGGTATTATTGGGTGACGGGGCTGCGCTGAAACGGTGAACTAGGGCCGACCGAGGGCGGAGGCGGCGGCCTGTTGAAAATTTTTCCGCACATCGCTGGCGTCGCTGTTGGGGAAGTTGGTGCGTTGGACCATCAGCACGTAGGCGACCCCGCGGACGGGATCGATCCACGCCTGGGTGCCCCAGGCGCCGCCATGGCCGTAGGTGCCGGGCGAGAGCATGGCGGGCACGCCGGCGTGGGGCGTCTTCAGGATGCAGGTGGCGAGGCCCCAGCCGTAGTGGGCGCCGCGCTGACCGTAGGTGTCGTTTTGGAAAAAGCCGGTCGGGAGGTCGCCGGTTTGCGGGGTGGTGAGGAATTTCAGCGCGGCGGCCGAGAGGTAGCGATGGCCGTCGAGCGTGCCGCCGTTGAGAAGCATCTGGCAGAAGCGGGCGTAATCGCGGGCGGTGGAGTAGAGCCCGGCGTTACCGGTCGGCGGACGCGTGCCAGGGGCGGGCGGGGTTGCGACGACGGCGTCGAGTTCGCCGGTGGTCTTGTTTTTGGCGTAGGGCGTGGCGACGAGCGGGAGCTGCGCGGCGGTGGGGTAGTGGGTGGTGTGGGTCAGGCCGAGGGGGCCGAAGAGGCGGGTTTGGAGAAACGCGGGGAAGGTCTGGCTGCTGACGACCTCGACGATGCGGGCGGCGGCGTTGATGCCCGACTGGGTGTATTGCCACTTGGCGCCGGGTTCATATTTCATCGGGGCGGCGAGCCAGAGCGGCACGAGGTCGGCGAGGGTTCTGGCGGATGGTGCGGCGGGACCGGAGGCTTCGCCGAGGCCGGAGGTGTGGGTGAGGAGTTGGGCGAGGGTGAGATTCGCGGGCTGGCCGGACGGGGTCTTGAGGGCGGCAAACTCGGGGAGATATTTCGCGACCGGATCGGCGACGCTGAGTTTACCCTCGTCCTGGAGCAGGAGAATCGCGGTGGCGGTGACGGGCTTGGTCATCGACATGATGTTGAACATCGTGTCGGCCGTCATCGGGCGCTTCGTGGCGACGTCGGCGAAACCGTGGGTTTCGAAGTGGACGGTTTTGTCCTTGGCGATGACGAGGGTGACGGCGCCGGCGATGTCGTGGGCGTCGAGGGAGGGCTGGATCGCGGCGGCGACGCCGGGGAGTTTGGGTTCGGCGGCGAGGAGCGGAAGCGCGAGGGCGAAGGCGAGGGGGGCGAGGAAACGAGGGAGGGGCATGGGAGTTGCGGGGGGGGAGTGGGGACAGGGAAGGGGGGAGAGGCTGTAAAGTGTGCGAACGCGGGGCTCGACCTTATGGGGCGGGCGGGGTTTCGCCGCCGCCGGACCGCTGGCGGCGACGTTGGGAGGGCGTCAGTTTTTCCTCGGGCGGCGGGGGGAGCACGGCGCGCTCGGCGTTGACGAGGGCTGCGTAGGCCGTGTCTGCGTCGGGGGCGCTGAGGAGTTGCGCGACGATATCGGTCTTCATCGTCAGGAGGCAGAGACGCGCGAGGGTGTGGAGGTGAATCCGGTCGTCGTCGCAGCAGACGAGGAAAAAGAGGAGGGTCGATCCGCCGTCGGGGGCGCCGAAGGGCACGGTTTGCACGGTGCGGCCGAGCACGACAAAGGAGCCGTCGAAACTATACTCCGTGTGGTGGCGGGCGTGCAGTAACGCGAGGCCGCCGGGGAGGGCCGTTGAGCACAGCGCCTCGCGCTCTTCGACGCTTTGCAGCAGCTCGCGCGGGTGGAGCACGCGGCCGGTGCCCTCGGCCAGCGCGACCATGTCGCGCACCACCGAGGCGCGTGTGCGCGAATGCAGGGCGAGGTCGATAAACGAGCGCCGCATCAGTCCGGGGATCAGCGCCCCGTCGGGGAAGATCTCGCGCGTGCCGTGGGCCGATTTTTCGTGGTAAGCATCGAGGGGTTTGGCCGGCAGCCCGAGAATGCGGCGGGAGGCCCACGCATCGATTTCGCCGCGTTGAAAAATCTTGCGCCCACCGCGCACCGTGTGCGGCAGGTCGGTCTCGCGCAGAAGGCGTTCGACGTCGCCGGGCACGAGGTGGAGATAGTCGGCGAGCTCTTCGGACGTGAGGGTGCGGTGCGGCATGGGTCGGGACGCTAGGGCGTTTGGGCGCGGAGGAAAGGGCGATGTGACGGTGGTGGAGTGGCGAGTGGAGTGCGGAGCCCGAGACGGTTTGCCCGACGGCGGCGAAAAAGGGGCCTGCCGCCGGGGCGGGCACCCGGTCCGGGGCCCGTGGGCGCACCGTTTCTCCGGGCGGGACGGGGTGAAGAAACTTTCCGGTTTTTCCGTTGCGGGGGGCAGGGGGCACCCTTCAATTGCCCGTTTCCCACCGCATGTATCTCAAGGCGCTTAAGCTTCACGGATTCAAATCCTTTGCCGACAACACGACCCTCCGCTTCGAACCCGGCGTGACCGCGATCGTCGGGCCCAACGGCTGCGGCAAGTCCAACGTCGCCGACTCGATCCGCTGGGTGCTGGGGGAACAGAGCGCGAAGGCCCTGCGCGGCGGCAAGATGCAGGACGTGATTTTCGAGGGCGCGGACACGCGCAAGCCGTCGCAGATCTGCGAAGTGTCGCTGTTGCTCACGGAATGCGAAAAGCAGCTCGGGACGGAATTTCACGAGGTGGAGATCATGCGCCGGGTGCACCGCGACGGGCAGAGCGAATATTCGCTCAACGGCCAGCCGTGCCGGCTGAAGGACATTCAAAAACTTTTCATGGACACCGGCATCGGCCGGACGAGCTACTCGATTATGGCGCAGGGCCAGATCGACCAGATCCTGTCGTCGAAGCCCGAGGAGCGGCGCGCGGTGTTTGAAGAGGCGGCGGGGATCACGAAATACAAATCGGCCCGGCGCGAGGCCATGCAGAAGCTGGCGCTGACCGACACGAACCTCGCGCGCGTGGCGGACGTGATCGGCGAAGTGGGGCGGCAGATCGGAACGTTGCGGCGCCAGGCGGCGAAGGCGATGCGTTACAAGCGGCTCAACCACCGGCTGCGGCATCTCGCGCTGGCGTGGAGCGGATACCATCACGCCGAATTGAGCGCTACGCTGGGTGCGCTGGAGGCGAAGGTCGTCGCGTTGCGGGCCGAGGCCGACACGCGGCGCGAAAGTCTGGAGACGCAGCAATCGGAGCTCGATGAGAAGAAGGCGCACCGGAACCGCCTGAACCAGCGCGTGCAGGATGCGCAGCAGGCGGTGTTCGACCTGCGTTCGCAGAAAGAGGCCGCGGAAAACGCCGCGAACCTCGCGCAGATCCGCCGCAGCGGCCTTGAGGACCGCCTCGCGTCGTCGCGGGACAATCTCGGTGAACTGGAAATGCAGTTGCGCGAGGTGTCGGCGCAGGTGGACACGGGCGCGCAGGACAAGCAGATGCAGCTCGGGCTGCTCGGCAGCAGCGATGCGGTGTTCCAGCAGCGGAACCGGGAGCTGGCCATCGCGGACGGCGAGATGAGCAAGCTCGAACAGGACCTGAACCAGGCGAAGTTCCAGCTGCTGCAGATCGACAGTACGGTCGCGCGGCTGCGGACGGACTGTTCGGGCTACGAGGTCGACCAGAAGACGAGTGCGCACAAGCACGAGTCGCTGGCGCAGGAAATTGAGAACGTGCGGCAGGAAGTCGCGGCGGCGACGCAGCGGGCCGCGGAGACCGAGGCGCGCACGGAGGAGGCGCTGGCGGAAAAGTCCCGGGCGCACAACGAGGCGGTGGCGGCGCAGCAGGCGATTACGGATTTGACGCGGGAGTTTCGCGAGGCGCAGCGCAAGCTGTCGGAGATCGACCGGGCGCTGGCGCAACGGACGGCGCGGTTGCGGTTGCTGCAGCAGCTGGCGGAGCGCTGGGAAGGGTTCGGCGAGGGCGCGAAGGCGGTTTTGCAGGGGCGGCTCGATGCGGCGCTCGCGGGGGCCAAGGCCGTGCCGATCACGCAGGGGCTCGCGGTCAAGCCGGAGTTCGGCAAAGCGATCGAGGCGATCTTGGGTTCGGCGGCGGAGGCGATCAGCGTGAGCGACCTCGGCACGGCGCAGCGGATCTTGGCGCAACTGGAAGGCGAGCAGATCGGTTCGGCGGTGCTGAACATCGCGGAATTCGGCGGGGCGGGCGGTACGACGGCGGAACTGCCGCCGGGGCTCGTGCCCGCGCTGCACGCGGTGAGCGACACCGATCCGGCACACCCGGCGCTCGGGTTGTTGCGGGAGTCGTATCTCGCGGACGATCTCGGCGTGTTTCTCGAATTTTGGAAGGCGAACCCCGCGTTTGGGTTTTTGGCCGTCGTCACCCGCAAGGGCGACCTCGTGGACCGGCGCGGTCTGGTTTACGGTGGGCATCACAGCGCGAAGAAGTCGTCGAACAGCATCGTGCAGCGCGAAATTGACCTGCGCGAAACGGCGAAGGCGCTCGCGGACGAGCAGAAGGCCCACGACGACCAGAAGGCCGTGATCGACGCGTTGAACGCGCGGCTCGGCGAGGCGGAGCAGACGGTCGAGCAGTGCCGGGCCGATGTGTTGACGATTACGCAGACGCTCGCGGCCGCCCAGGCCGAGCAGCGCAACGCACAACGGGCGGCCGAGGATGCCGGCAACCGGCTGGCCCGCATGGAGGGCGACCTCGGTTCGCTGGAGCATGCGCGCAATGAAGCGCATGCGCGGTGGGACAAGGCGCAGACGGGGCTGGCCGAGGCGGATGCAGTGTCCGTGCAGCAGCGCGAAAAGATTCACGCGATGGAGACGCGGATCGTGGAGATCCGCACGGAGCGCGACGGGAAGCGCGAGACGCTGGGCCAGGCGCGCCTCGAGCTGGCGGAGCGCCGCCAAAAGGTCGAGGTGCTCGACCGCGGGCTGAGCGAGATGGAGCGGCGCCGGATCCAACTCAGCGAATTGCTGGCGCAGCGCCAGATGGAGATCGAGACGTGGACGTCGCAGACGATGGCGCTGGAGACGGAAGCCTCGGAGCAGCGGTCGCGGGCCGCGCAGATTGCGGAGACGTTTTCCGTGGCGCAGGAGCAGGTGGAGGCGGTGCGCATCGGACTCGTGGACGTCGAGCGCGCGATCAACGGTCTCGAAGCCGCGCAGGTCAGCGTGCGCCAGGACTCGGACGCGTCGCGCACCCAGCTGAGCACGCATGAAATCAAGCTGGCGGAAAACCGGCAGCGGGCGCAGTTCCTGATGGAGGAAGTCACCCGCGAGTTTCAGACCGACGTCGCCGCGATCAACTGGAAGCACCAGCTCTGGCACGCCGACGACGAGCCCGAGGGGGTCAAGCCGCTCGACCTCGACGAGGAGGACGATGAAGGCGCGGAGAGTCCGGCCCCGGCCGTGGCTGGGGTGGGCGCAGAGGCTGGCGCGGAAGCGCCGAAGCGTCGGCGTAAAAAGAAGGAAGCGAAGGGGGAGCCGACGGAGAACGATCTGGCGGCGCTCGACGCGACGGACTGGACCGCGACGAAGGCGGAGACGGATGCGTTGCGGCAGCGGCTCAACGGCATGGGCGCGGTCAACCTCGTGGCGATCGAGGAATATGCGGAGCTGAAGCAGCGCCACGATTTCCTTCAGGGGCAGGTAACCGATCTCACGACGGCGAAAGCCGAGCTGATCCGGGCGATCGACGAGATCAACCAGACGTCGCTGCAGCAGTTCCAGGTGACGTTCGAGCAGATCAAAAAGAACTTCGAATACACCTTTCTCACGTTGTTCGGCGGCGGCCGGGCGCACCTCGAGCTGATCGCCGCCGAAGACATTCTGGAGAGCGGCATCGAGATCGTCGCGCAGCCGCCGGGCACGAAGCTCAAAGGCATCACGCTGCTGTCGGGCGGACAGAAGACGCTCACCGCGGTCGCGCTGTTGTTCGCGCTCTACATGGTGAAACCGTCGCCGTTCTGCTTGCTGGACGAATTGGACGCGCCGCTCGACGAATCGAATATCGGGCGGTTCACGGACCTGTTGAAAAAATTTATCGGCGAGTCGCAGTTCATCATCATCACGCACAACAAGCGGACGGTCTCGGCGGCGAGCGCGATTTACGGGGTGACGATGGAGGAGCGCGGGGTGTCGAAGACGGTTTCGATGAAGTTCAACGCCGAGCGCGGCGACATCGAGGCGCACCCGGAGAACATCGCGGAGTCGGTGCGCGGGGCGAAGCACGAAGGAGCGACGCCGTAAGCGGTCATGAAACGGCGCCGCATCAAGCTGGTCTGGGGGGCGTCGAAGGTGATCAGGGGCCGGTGGTATTTCGGGCTGTTCGGGCTTTACGACCGGCTGGAGGGCCAGCGGGAAGACGGGTTGGCGATCAGTCTGCGCGGCGTGACGCTCTGGGCGCTGGCGCTGGTGGCGGCGGCGTATGTGGCGGGGACGGCGGCGCTGTTTTCCTTTTGGCAGCGCAATCCGTATTGTCTATTGACCTACGGCGACGCTTTTTTTTACCCGGTGCGGCGCGGCGTGGTGGCGGAGAAGAAGGGGCGGGCGTTCATCGCCGAGGGCCAGGAGCTGTTGAAGGCGCAGAAATGGGGCGACGGGGCGCGGCTATTGCGCCAAGGCCTGACGCTTTATCCGGGCGATTTGAGCGCGCGGCAGGCGCTGGCGAGATTCCAGGTGATGGCGAACCAGCGGCCGCAGGCGGTGAAACTATTGACGGAGGGGTTGCCCCCGGAATTTCCCGGCCGGACCTATTTGCTGGGGCTGTTTGATCTGGCGGAGCAGGGGGACGATCAGGATCTCGTGGTAGCCACGGCGGACCGTTATCTGCCGCTGCTGCGCAGCGAGGCTGCGGCGGTGGAGCGCCGCTGGCTGACAGGCCGGAAGTTCAACGCGCTGATTGCGGGGAAACGCCCGGCGGATGCGCTGGCATTGGCAATGGCGGAAGAGCCGGGCGAACTGGCGGCGGAGCATCGCGTGCTGGCGCTGGTGGAGCTGGGGCGGATCGCGGAGGCGGCGGCCTTTCTGGAAACCTGGCGGAGTCGGCCCGGGGCGGACCTGAGTGCCGTGCGTCGTCTGCAGGTGCGGGTGGGCCGCGAAGCGGGGCGCCCGGAAGAGATGGAGCGGGCGTTGGAGGAGATGCGGGCGTCGGCACCGGCCGATCCGAGGCAGGCCGTTTACGGGGTGGTGCAGCGCGCGATGGCCGGGCGCGAGGCGTCGGCGCAGACGGCGCTCGCCGACTATCTGTTTCGCTTCGGCGGCACCGTGGCCAATTTGCGACTGGTGGCGGAGCCGCTGGCCGAGATCGGCCAGCGGGCATTGTTCGAGCGCTGTGTCGCGGCGGCGCGCGAGCAGGGCTTCGGGCTGCAGCCGTTTCGCGTGCTGGAGGTGCAAGGGTACGTGCAACGCGGCGAGTGGGCCGAAGCGGCGGCGGGTTTGGCGCAGATGAAGCCGGGGGCGGGGCGCACCGTGCCGGCGGCCGAACAGTTTTGGCTGGAGTGGATGGGCCGGCTCGTGGCGGCGGCGGGGACAACCGCGGCGGACGCGGCGCAGGGTTCGCTCGTGGAGTTCCTGCGCGGTCGGCCGTGGCCGATGAAAATTTACCGCACCTCGATCGAAGTCCTCCGCCGGGCCGGGCGCGTGGAGACGGCGCGGGACGTGGTCGCGCTGGCCGAGGGCGGGTTTCCGGCGAGCCGTTGGGTGCAAACGCAAAAGGCCGAGGTCGCGAACGCGCTGGCGGCGCGGCAGGTCGGCAAGGCACCCGGGGCCGCGCCCGCAGGCGGACCGGACGGTCGGTTGAAGCTGGAGCGCTTTTTTTTCGAGCGGGTCGACGAACTCGTCCGTGAGCGGAAATGGCTGGAGGCCGAAGGCCTGATCCGCGAGGCGCGCGGAATGATGCCGCCGCTCAGCTGGGTCGAGTCGCGCGACGGCGATTTGCGACTGACCGAGGTGCGCCTCCACCAAGGGCGCGGCGAGGTGCCGATGATGCTGGCCTCGGCCCGAGTTTACCTCAACGGAGACGTCGAGCGTTCGCGCCGGGTGACCGTGCTGGCGCGGGAGGCTTGGGCGGCGGGCGACACGAGCGGCGCGCTCGCCCTGGTGGAAGCGGTGCTGCAACGGACACCCGAGGACGTGCCGGCGAAACGACTGCTGGCGGAGTTGAAACCGAAGCCGTAACCGGCGAAGTAAGTTGGCGCGGCGGCGGGGGGGCTCGGTTACAGAATCAGATCGGGCGGCACATTGCTCAGCGCTTCCTCGATCGTGGTGAGGCCCAGCTTGACCTTGAGCATCGAGTCCTGGTGGAGCGTCTTCATGCCGTTCTTCATCGCGACGCGTTTCAAGTCGGCGACTTCGACCTCCTTGTTGATCGCCTCGGTGAGTTCCTCGCTGTTGGTCATCAGTTCGTGGATGCCGACGCGGCCCTTGTAGCCCGTGCCGCTGCACGTCGGGCAGCCGTGGGCGTTGGCCTTGAAGATCTGGCCGCTCCAGCCGAGGGCCTTTTCCAGGACGGTTTTTTCGCGGCCGGCGGGCTCGTAGGGGATTTTGCAGTTTTTGCAGACGCGGCGGAGGAGACGCTGGGCGCAGACGCAGACGAGGGAGGCCGAGATGTTGAAGGGCTCGATGCCCATCTCGCCCATGCGCGAGACGGTGGACGGTGCGTCGTTGGTGTGGAGCGTGGAGACGAGCAAGTGGCCGGTGAGCGCGGCTTCGCAGGCGATCTGGGCCGTTTCCTTGTCGCGGATTTCACCGACGAGGATGATGTCGGGGTCCATGCGGAGATAGCAGCGGAGGGCGCGTTCGAAGGTGAGGCCGATGGCGCGGCTCATCTGCATCTGGTTGATGCCGGCGAGCGTGTATTCGATGGGGTCCTCGGCGGTCTGGATGTTGACGTCGGGCGTGTTCACTTCGCCGAGGGCGGAGTAGAGGGTCATCGATTTGCCGGAGCCGGTCGGGCCGCAATGGAGAATCATGCCGTAGGGCTGGCGGATGCATTCGCGGTAGCGGGCGAGATTCTCGTCGGAGAAACCGAGGGCGGGCAGGGGCAGCGTGCTCTTGGTCTTGTCGAGAATGCGCATGACGACCTTCTCGCCATGGTTCATTGGTCCGGTCGCGACGCGCAGATCGATATCGATGTTCTTTTTCGTGTATTTCTTGAACACGATGCGTCCGTCCTGGGGCAACCGGCGTTCCGAGATGTCCAGGTTGCACATGATCTTGATGCGCGTGACCATGGAATTGGCGACCTGCTTCGGGAGCCGGAGTTTTTCCTGGCACAGGCCGTCGATGCGGTAGCGGACGACGAGATCTTTCTCCATCGGCTCGATGTGGATGTCGGACGCGCCGGAGACGTAGGCATCCTCGATGATGCGGTTGGTGAGTTGGACGATCGGGGCGGAGTCCTCGTTTTCGAGATCGGCCGCGCTCACGGAGCCGGTGCCGCCGTCCAGGCTGTAGGCGTTGCTGATGACGTCGGCGACGGCGCTGATATCGACGTCGTCGGCGCCGGGCGCGGTGGCTTTGGCATCCTTGAAGAATTTCTTGAGAATTGTCTCAAAGAAGGTGGCGGAGACGACGCTGACGTCTTCGATGGACTGTTCGGTGGCCTGGGAGAACGACTCGCGCTTCGCGTAGTCGAGCGGGTTGGTCATCAAGACGGCGACCGAATTGGGGCCGAGGCGCTTGTGCGGAAAGATACCCTCGCGGCGGATAATGGCGTCGCCGGTGACCTGGATGAGTTTCTCGTCGATCTCGATGTCCTCGAGCTTGGTGACGAGCGGGAGGTCGGTGAGTTTGGCGACGAAGCGGGCGGTGTCCTCGGCGTTGGGGACGAACTTGGGGTCCACCATGCGGTGGATGAGGGTGGAGGAGTACTCGGCGACCTCCTGGAGCAGGGCGAGGTCTTTCTCGGTGAACTCGCCGTCGGTGCCGGCAGACATTTCCTTATTGAGCACCTGAATCGCCCCGAGGGTGATGGTGGTCTTGAGGGGCACGGTGAGCATCGAGCACACGTCGAAGCCGGTGTTTTGCGCCATCGAGGTCATGAACGGCACCTGGCTCTCGCTGTTGCGGAAGAAGATGGGTTCGCCGGTCTCGATGACGCGGCCGACGATGCCTTTGCCGCGCGGGATTCTCAACGCGAGGAGCTTGGCGGCCGTGTCCTCGAATTTCTTGCGCTTCGACGGATCGTCGGCCCACAGCGTCGGGGAATAGTAAACCTGCTTGAAGGTGATCTCGTTACCCTCGACGAGGTAAAAGGTCATCGACTGCGCCTGCAGGGCCTCGACGACTTTGGCGGCGGTGAGCTCGATGACCGAGGCGACATCCTCTCGGCTGGGCGCCGGTTTCGAGATGACCTTGATGAGGAGCGAGCGGCGGAGGGTGCCGGCAATGTTGGTGGAGGCCATGAGTCGCGGGAAGAGGGTGGGGTGGGTCTGGGATTGTCAGCGGGGGCCAGGTCGCGCAATGAGAAAGCCGTTCGGTGAGTATCTAAGGAGGCCGTGGCAGTGCGCAACACATGCTCTCGTGGTTCAAAGGTTTATTTGGCGGCGCAAGGGCCGAGGACGCCGGCGCCCGGGGCGAGCGGCTCGCGGCCGAATGGCTGCGGGGCGAACGCGGCTTCACGGTCATTGCGCGCAACTGGCGGAGCCCGCGCGACCGGCGCGACGAGATTGATCTCGTTTGCCGCGACGCCGGAGTCCTGGTGTTTGTCGAGGTGAAGACGCGGGCGGCCGGTGCGCTCGTGCCGGGCGTGCATGCCGTCGATGCGCGCAAGAAGCGGGTGTTGCGGCGGGCGGCGACGGCCTATCTCGCCGGTTTGGGGGGGACGGTCCGGACGTTCCGGTTCGACGTCGTCGAGGTGGAGCTGGCGGCGGCCGGGGCGAAGGGGCCGGGGGCGGCCGCGAAGATTTTGCAGTTCGAGAATGTCGCGTTGTTTCCGAAGCACTATCGCGGCTGAAAGTGGGCGAACCGTCATATCTGGCATTTCCCTTGCGTCACCCCGGGGCGAATCCGAGAAACTTCTCTTTTCCATGGCCGACACACCGCGACATCCGTTCCTGCACGGGCTCAGCAAACACCGGGGCGCCCCGCCGACGGTCGTTGTGATCTTTGGCGCCTCGGGGGACCTGACGGCGCGCAAGCTGATCCCCGCGGTCTACAACCTGGGCGTCGACGGATTATTGCC
Organism: Opitutaceae bacterium; assembly: GCA_044358025.1. Lineage (GTDB taxonomy): Bacteria > Verrucomicrobiota > Verrucomicrobiia > Opitutales > Opitutaceae > GAS368. Next base: position 43,090 of record JBIKOK010000009.1, on the reverse strand, counting down.
GGCCGATTTCTATCTGGTGGGCTACGGCCGCAAGCCGATTCCCGACGAGGAATTCCGGACGCTTGCGGCGGATGCAATCAAGGAATTCTCGCGTCGGGACCTGGACGGCGACGTCTGGGGCCGCGTGGCTGCGCACACGAGCTACGTCGCGGGCGGCTACGATGAAAAGCCGGCGTTCGACCGGCTCGCCGCGCACATCGCGGACATCGAGAAGAAGCTCGGCCGGGAGGTGCAGCGGCTGTTCTACATTTCCACGCCGCCGTCGGTGTTCGGACCGATTCTCCAGAATCTCGGGGCGAGCGGACTCGCCGCGCAGCACCTCGGGCGGCCGCACCATTCGAAGGTGATTATCGAGAAGCCGTTCGGCAAGGACCTCACGTCGGCGCGCGAGTTGAACGTCACGATTCGGTCCGTCTTCGAGGAGCACCAAGTTTACCGGATCGACCATTATTTGGGCAAAGAGACCGTGCAGGATTTGTTGGTGCAGCGCTTCGCCAACGCGATCTTCGAGCCGCTGTGGAACCGCAACTTCATCGACAGCGTGCAGATCACGGTCGCCGAGGAAGTCGGCGTCGGCACACGCGGCGGTTACTACGAGCAGAGCGGGTGTCTGCGTGACATGATCCAGAATCACACGATGCAGCTCCTCGCGCTGACCGCGATGGAGCCGCCGGGTTCGCTCGATGCGGAGTCGATCCGCGACGAGAAAGTCAAGGTGCTCAAGGCTATCCAGCCGCTGACCATCGGTCCCGCGGGCGATGTGGCGCGGGCGCACTATGCGCGGGGCATGTTGGCCGGGAAATTTGTACCCGGTTATCTGGAGGAGGAGGGCATCGCGCCGCAGTCGGGCACGGAGACCTACGCGGCGTTGCGGTTGTCGATCAACAACTGGCGGTGGCAGGGTGTGCCGTTTTACCTGCGTTCGGGCAAACGCATGGCGCGGCGCGTTTCCGAGATCGCGGTCAATTTCCGTCGGCCGCCGGGCACGCTCTTCGCGGGGGAGACGGCCCGCTTCGACCTCGCGGGCAACACGCTGTCGTTTCAGATCCAGCCCGACGAGGGGCTGAGCCTGATCCTCAACACGAAGGTGCCGGGCCTTGAGACGCGCACGCAGCCGGTGAAGATGAGTTTCCGCTATGCGACGACGTTCGGCTCCAACACCGCCGAGGCCTACGAGCGGCTCGTGCTCGATGCGATGGTGGGCGACGGCACGCTCTTTATTCGCGGCGACGAGGCCGAGGCCTCGTGGAAACTGTGCACGCCCGTGCTCGACTATTGGCGCAGCGTGGGTCGCGCCGGCATGGACAGCTATGCCGCCGGCTCGTGGGGGCCGCCGAGCGCGGATGCCTTGCTCGCCAAGCAAAACCACGTCTGGCGTCAGCCGTAAGCCGCCATGCCCGCCATCTTCGAAGCCCTGCCTGGAATCGAAGTGCCCGTCAGTGCGATTTCCAAGAGTCTGGCCCAGCTCTGGGCGAACACCGCGGCGGACGGGCGGCCCGCGCCCGAAGCGGACGACGCGAAGGCCACGCAGCTCAATGTGGTGCTGCATCTCGGCCTGAATACGACGCCGGAGGACGCGATGGTGCAGTTCAAGGTGATCAGCGGATTTTCGGTCCGCTATCCCAGCCGCATCGTCGTGCTGTGCCCCCTACACGCGGACGTCCCGGCACCGGAGATGCGCGCGAAGATTTACGGCGAATGCCACCTCGGCAAATCCAAGGTGGACAAACGCTGCGTGGAATTCGTCATGCTGAGTTATTCGCGGAGCGCGCGGCCGTTCCTTGAGAACCAGGTGTCGGTCTGCCTCTCGACGGACCTGCCGCTCTATTATTGGGCCCACCGTTTCTCCGCAAGCGGCCGCCTCGCCGACTACCGTTACCTGCTCAACCGCGCCAAGCGCGTGCTGATCGACAGTGCGGTGGCGCCGGCGGACGCGCTGACCTACCCGTGGGAGAATCCGTCGGGCCTGCGCGACCTGGTGTATTCGCGTCTCCTGCCCGTGCGTCAGAGCATCGGCCAGTTCCTCTCGGTTTATCCGCCGGCCGTGCTGATCGACGGGCTGCGCTCGGTCGCCATCGGGCACGGCACGGCGCTCGCCGCCGAGGGACGGGTTTTGAGTTGTTGGCTGCAGCGCCGCCTGGCCGCGTGCGGGGCCGATCCGGCCGAGGTGAAATTCATGATCGCGCCGCTGCCGGCGGAATCCGGAGCGGGGCTGGGCGTGCGGTTTGAGTATGCCAACCCGGCGCGGTTTTTCCACTGGTCGGGCGATCTGGGGGCGGGCCATGCGCTGTTCGAAGCGGACTTTGGGGGCGGTGGCACGACGTTGTCCGCCGCGGCCAGCCTGCTGTCGCCGGAAACCGCGCTGAGCGAGGCGATGTTTTTCTGAGCGCGGGACGGCCAGCCGGTGCGGGGTGGATGGGCGTGCGGCTCAGCCGGCTGAAAAATCGCGAATTCCCGGAGGGGTTGTCACGTAATACGTGACAAGTGATTTTGGGCGATTCGGGCGACCGAACCGGGGAAACACGGCTACGGGATGTTGCGCATCTGGTGCCGCGCGAGCCACGGGTCGACCTTGGTGAGCAGAAACCGGGCCCAGGCGCCCCGCAGACGCGTGAGCCAGGTCTGCGTGTGCCGCCATCGGGCCAGGGAAATTTCATGGGACTGGCGCACGTCGGCCGCGAAGGCGGCCGCGGCCTCGTCGGCGAGCCGGGCGTCGGCGAGGTGGACCATCAGTTCGTAATTGATGCCGAGCGAGCGGGCGTCGAGGTTGGCGGTGCCGACGAACACGGAGTGGTCGACGATCGCGAGTTTCGCGTGGAGAACCTGCGGCTGGTATTCCCAGATGCGCACGCCGGCCTGGAGGAGGGAACCGTAGAGCGTGCGGGCCGCGAGTTGGGCGAGCGGCACGTCGGTTTTGCCGGCCAGCAGGAGTTCGACTTTTCCGCCGCGCCGGGCGACCCGGCGCAAGGCCAGCCGCAGCCGGAAGCTCGGGAGAAAATAGGCCGACACGATGCGGACGTGCCGGGCGTCGCGCAGGGCGCGCAGGAGTTGGCGGCTGAACTGATTGCGCACGAGGCGCGGGCCGCTGAACAGCACAGGGCCGGGGCGCGTGTAGAACAGCGGCCAGCGCAGCGAGGCGCGCCGCACATGCCGCAACAGCCAGTGGCGGAGGCGGTGGTCGCGAAACAGGCTGTCGAACGATTCGGCGAGTTGGTGCAGCGCGGCCGGGTCGGCCAATTCCAAGCCGAAGTCGCGCCAGCCCTTGGTGACGCCGTCGCCGTCGTATTCGGAGGCGATGTTGAAGCCGCCGACGATCGCCGCCGCATCGTCGACGAGGAGGAGCTTGCGGTGATTCCGGAGGGCAAAATGGCGGAGCGAAATGGGATTGAAGATCCGGGCGCTGCCGCCGGCTTTTTCGAGGGCATGCCAGTAGTCTTTCGGCAGACCGGAGGAGCCCACGCCGTCGATCAGCACGCGCACCCCCACGCCGCGGGCTGCGGCGCGGGTGAGGGCGGACCGGAAGCGTTCGCTGACCGCGTCGGCCCGCCAGATGTAGGTTTCGCACCGGACGGACACGCGGGCGCCGTCGATCAGTTCGACCATGCGGCGGTAGGCGAGTTCGACGCTGAACAGCCATCGCGGCTGGGCGGGGACGGCGGCGGGGGCGGGAAGGGCGGTGCGGGGCACAGGAGACAGACCGCGGAAACCCGCGCCGGTTTCGCGGGAGGGTCAACCCACCGCGGTGATCACGGCATAGGTGCGCTTGCCTTTGCGGAGGAGCACGTATTTACCGAAGAGCAGATCGGCGGTCGTGACGGTGCGGCCGATTTCGGTGGCGCGCACGTTGTTCACGTTGATGCCGCCGCCTTCGAGGTCCTTGCGCGCCTGACCGCGCGACGGGCAGAGGCCGGCGTGCACGAGCAGGTCGAGCAGCGCGGTGCCCGGGCCCTCGAGCTTGGCGCGCTCGAGCTCCTGGGTGGGAATTTCGCCGACGACGTCCCTGAACACGGTTTCGCTCACGCCTTCCAGACCGCCGCCGAACATGATTTCGCTCGCGCGCAGGGCGTCCTCGCAGGCGGACGGGCCATGGACGAGCCGCGTGACCTCGCGGGCGAGGGCCTTTTGCGCGGCGCGGGCGCCGGGGTTGGCCTGCATCTCGGCCCCGAGGGCCGCGATCTGTTCCTGCGGGAGAAACGTCAGCACTTTGAGCAGTTTCACGACGTCGGCGTCCTCGGCCTGGACGAAGAACTGGTAGAAGCGATAAGGGGTGGTGCGGACGGGATCGAGCCACACGGCGCCGCTGGCGGATTTGCCGTATTTGGTGCCGTCGCTCTTGGTCAGGAGCGGGAAGGTGAGGCCCCAGGCGGGCACGCCGAGTTTCTTGCGGATGAGGTCGGTGCCGGCGGTGATGTTGCCCCATTGGTCGGTCGCGCCGACCTGGAGCTCGCAGTGGGCCGCCTGGCGCAGGTGGCAAAAATCGAAGGCCTGCAGGAGCATGTAGCTGAACTCCGTGTAGCTGATGCCGCCCTCGCTCTCGAGGCGCGAGCGGACGCTGTCCTTCGCGATCATCTGGTTGACGGAAAAATATTTTCCGACGTCGCGCAGGAATTCGAGGAACGTGACGGGGGCGGTCCACGAGGCGTTGTCGACGAGGCGGGCGGGATTGGCGGCGGCCCCGAAGTCGAGGAACTTGGCGAGCTGCTGCTTGATGCAGGCGATGTTGTGGGCGACCTGCTCCGGCGTCTGGAGATTGCGCTCGGAGGATTTGCCGGACGGATCGCCGACCATGCCGGTGGCGCCGCCGGCGAGGGCGATCGGGTGGTGCCCGAAGAGCTGGAAGCGGCGCAGCGCGAGCAGCGGTACGAGGTTGCCGACGTGGAGGGAGTCGGCGGTCGGGTCGAAGCCGCAATAGAGCGTCGTGGGGCCCTCGGCCAGGCGCTGGGTCAGCGCGGCCAGATCGGTGCAGTCGGCGTAGAGGCCGCGCCAGTGGAGTTCGTCGAGGAGCGTCATTGCGGAAGGCGGAGTAAACGGGGCGGGGCTGCCGGCGCGCAAGAGCGTTTCTCATGGCCGGGCGGTGCACGCAGAAACGCGCGGGTTAAGCGGAAAAACGGTTTGCGGCGGCGCGGACGGCGGCTCAACGTCGCCTTTCTGTCCGTGCGACGTTCGTGCGGATTCCGTTTAACCAACCACCCATCCTTCCTCCCATGCCCATCGCCGTTGGCTCCCTAGCCCCTGATTTCACTCTCAAATCCAAGACCGCGGACGGTCTTGTGGATGTTAAGCTCAGCGCCAATTTCGGCCAGAAGCAGACGGTGATCCTTTTCTTCCCGTTGGCCTACACCGGCGTTTGCACGCAGGAAATGTGCGACCAGACGAGCGGGCTCGGCGACTATGAGAAGCTCGGCGCGACCGTTTACGCGATCAGCGTCGACAGTCCCTTCACCCAGGAAGCCTGGGCCAAGACGAACAAGATCGGCATCACCCTCCTGTCCGATCTGAACAAGGAGACGACCAAGGCCTACGGCGTCCTCTTCCCGATGCTTGCCGGCATCGGCGACACGTCGGCCCGGGCGGCCTTCGTGATCGGCCAAGACGGCGTCGTGAAATATGCCGAGCAGACCGCGACGCCGAAAGACCTGCCGAATTTCGCGGCGGTCAAGGCGGCGCTCGCCGGCTGAGTTTTCCCTGAGGCGGGCCCGGTGCGGCCCGCCTCCTCTGTTTCCCCCTCCGATATCTTCTTCATGAGCCTTCCGAATCCCTTCAACACGCTGCAGACGTTTTCCGCCAACGGCGCGTCGCACCACTACTATTCGCTGCCCGCGCTGGAGCAGGCCGGTTTCAAGGTCTCGCGCCTGCCGGTCTCGATCCGTCTCGTGCTGGAGTCGCTGCTGCGCAACTGCGACGGCAAGCGCGTGGCCGAGCCGGCCATCCGCGACCTGGCAGGCTGGAACGCGAAGGCGCCGCGCACCGAGGAAATCCCGTTCGTCGTCGCCCGCATTGTGCTGCAGGACTTCACGGGCGTGCCGCTGCTGGTGGATCTCGCCGCGATGCGTTCGGCGGTCGTGAAGCTCGGTAAGAACCCGAAGATCATCGAGCCGCTCGTGCCGGTCGATCTCGTGGTGGACCACTCGGTGCAGGTGGATTTCGCCGGCACCCCAGACGCGCTGGCGAAGAACCTCGACCTCGAGTTCACGCGCAACCGCGAGCGCTACGAGTTTCTCAAGTGGGGCATGCAGGCGTTCGACACGTTCAAGGTCGTCCCTCCGGGCATCGGCATCGTCCACCAGGTGAATCTGGAGTATCTTGCGAAGGGCGTGCTCAACGCGGGCGACGTCTACTACCCCGACACCCTCGTCGGCACCGACTCGCACACGACGATGATCAACGGTCTCGGCATCGTCGGCTGGGGCGTCGGCGGCATCGAGGCGGAGGCCGGCATGCTCGGCCAGCCGGTCTATTTTCTCACGCCCGACGTCGTCGGCGTCCATCTCACCGGTGCGCTGCGTGAAGGCGTCACGGCGACGGATCTCGCGCTCACGCTCACGCAGATGCTGCGCAAGGCGAAGGTCGTCGGCAAATTTGTCGAGTTCTACGGCCCCGGCGCCGCGGCGCTGCCGGTCGTCGACCGCGCGATGATCGCCAACATGGCGCCCGAATACGGCGCGACCATGGGCTTCTTCCCGATCGACGGCGAGTGCTCGAGCTTCCTGCGCGCCACGGGGCGCGACGAAAAGCACGTCGAGCTCTACGAAGCCTACTACAAGGCCCAGAATCTCTGGGGCATTCCGCAGCGCGGCGCCATCGACTACTCGCAGGACCTCGAGCTTGATCTCGGCGCCGTGGTGCCGAGCGTCGCCGGCCCGAAGCGTCCGCAGGACCGCATTGAACTGCCGAAGATGAAGCAGGAGTTCGTCGCGGCGTTCTCGAAGCCCGTTACCGAAAATGGCTTTGGCAAAAAGGCCGAGGAGTTTTCCACCGTCTCCGCCGAAGTCGGCGGCACGCGCGTCGGCCACGGCTCCGTGTTGATCGCCGCGATCACGAGCTGCACCAACACCTCCAATCCGTCCGTCATGCTCGCCGCGGGTCTGCTCGCGAAGAAGGCGGTTGAGAAGGGGCTCACGGTCAATCCGACCGTGAAGTCGTCGCTCGCGCCCGGCTCCCGCGTCGTCACCGACTATCTGGAAAAGACCGGGCTCGCGCCGTATCTCGACCAACTCGGATTCCAGACTGTCGGCTACGGCTGCACGACGTGTATCGGCAATTCCGGACCGCTCGACGTGAAGATCGAGGAGGCCGTCGTGAAGAACGACCTCGTCGCGGCGTCCGTGCTGTCGGGCAACCGCAACTTCGAGGCGCGCGTGCACCAGAACATCAAGTCGAACTTCCTGATGTCGCCCCCGCTCGTCGTGGCCTTCGCGCTCGCGGGCCGCGTGGACATCGACATGTCGCAGGATCCGATCGGCACCGACAAGGCCGGACAACCGGTGATGTTGAAAGACATCTGGCCGTCGCTGCAGGAAGTGCGCGACCAGATGCAGGCTGCGCTCAAGCCCGAGGTGTTCCGTCGCCTCTATAGCAACTTTGCGGCGCAGAATCCGAAGTGGAATGAGATCCCGTCCTCGACGGGCAACGTCTACTCGTTCGACTCGAAGTCGACCTACATTCAGGAGCCGCCGTTCTTCGCCGGTTTCGGGATGCAGCCCGGCACGATCCAGCCGATCACCGGCGCGCGCGCGCTGGGGATTTTCGGCGACTCGGTCACGACCGACCACATCTCGCCCGCGGGCGCGATCAAGAAGAGTTCGCCGGCCGGGCGTTTCCTCGTGGAAAACGGCGTCGCGTTCGAGGACTTCAATTCCTACGGCTCGCGCCGCGGCAACGACCGCATCATGACCCGCGGGACGTTCGCCAACGTCCGTATCAAGAATTTGATGCTCGGCGGCAAAGAGGGCGGCAACACGATCTACCAGCCGACGGGCGAGGAACTCGCGATCTTCGACGCCGCGGCGAAACATCTCGCGGCGAAGACGCCGCTGATCGTCGTCGCCGGCCAGGAATACGGCACGGGCTCGTCGCGCGACTGGGCCGCGAAGGGCACGAACCTGCTCGGAGTGAAGGTCGTCGTGGCCCAGAGCTTCGAGCGCATCCACCGCTCCAACCTCGTCGGCATGGGCGTGCTCCCGCTCCAGTTCAAGGAAGGCACGACCGCGCAGACGCTGAGGCTCGACGGATTTGAGACCTACGACGTCGTGGGCCTGAGCCCCGACATCAAGCCGCAGCAGGACCTCGTGCTCCGGATCACCCGCAAGGGCGGCGAAGTGCTGGACGTGCCGGTGCGCTGCCGCATCGATACACCCATTGAGATCGATTACTACCAGCACGGTGGCATCTTGCCGTATGTGCTGCGGCAGATCGTGGCGAAAAACTGAGCCATTTCACGCCCGCGCCGCCACCCGGCGCGGGCGTCGTTTCGTCAGGCCGTCGGTATCATGGGCCCGCCGATCCTCCGTCCCCGCACTTGCGTGGCGGTGAAACCGACAGCACGTTAACCGACGCCCAGTCGGCCCCGATCATTTTCCCTCTTTCTGCGATGCCCGAGTCCGTCACCAAGTCCGTCTATCTCGTCGATGCCTATTCCGATCCCGTGGTCGTGCGCATTGAGGGGCGCGCGTGCTTCCAAAACAGTGCGTGTCTGCGCGATTTCATCGGTGAAATGCTGAAGCAGGGGAAGATACGGTTTGTCCTCGATTTCCACGCCTGTGCGAGCATGGACAGCACGTTCCTCGGGGTGCTCGCGGGCGTCGCGCTCGAGCTGCGCAAGTCCGCGCCGGGCGGCAGTCTCGTGCTCGCGCGGGTGGGCCAACGCAATCTTGAGCTGATCCGCAATCTCGGGTTGCACCGGTTGCTGACGGTCGATGCGGGGGATTTCGCGATGAGTTTCAACCCGTGCGACACGGCGTTGCCGTGCGCGCAACGGACGGAACTGGACAACGCCCGACTCGTGCTGGAGGCGCACGAAAACCTGGTGTCGGTGGACGAGGCGAACCGGGCGAAATTTCAGGACGTGCTCGCGTTTCTCAAGAACCGCGTGGAGCAGAAATAGGTTTCGCGACGGGCGGGCGGGCCTTGGCCCAGTCTGCGGTTGCCCGCGGCGGCGCGGCCTGCCACACCTCCGCGGAGCATGATGTGGTTTCTGATCATCGGGCTGTTGGCAGGCATACTGGCGATGCTGGGGTCGCTGGCGCGGACCCGGCGCGAGGCGGACCGCGTGGAGGCGGAAAACCAGCAGCTCGCCCAAGACCGCCAGCGGCTGCTCGACTTCATGCATCTGATGGCGGAGGCGCTCGGCGAGGGGCTGGGCCCGCAGGCGCTGCGGCAGCGGATTGTCCACGCCTCGATCCTATGCACTGGGGCGCTGAGCGCGTGTCTGTTCGAGCGCACGGAGAAAGCCACCCTGCGCGGCGTCGCGGTCGAAGGGCTGTTTCCGCCGCACCGGCCGCTGTCGGACACCGCGATGAGCCAGCTCACGACGCGCGCGAAGTTCATCGAACAGGTGCTCAAGTCGGAGGAGTTTCCCGTCGGCGAGGGAATGGTCGGGCGCGTCGCGCAGACCGGGAGGGGAGAATTGCTGGCGAACGCGGCGGTGGATCCGCACATCGTGAAACACCGGGACGAAGCGTTGACGGTGCGGTCCGTGATCGCGGTACCGCTGCGGTTTCGGGAGCGATTTTTCGGGGTGCTGGCGGTCACGAATCCGGCGGGCGAACTGCCGTTCAGCGAGTCGGACTTTACCCTGATGCAGTCGCTGGCGGAGCAGGCCGCGCTGGCCCTGCACAATGCGGAGTTTCTTCATCTCCAGATCGAGAAGAAGCAGCTCGACCTTGATCTTGCGCTGGCGAGCGGCATCCAGCAGATGCTCCTGCCGCGGGCCAGTGTCACGCTGGCCGGACTCGATATCGACGCCCGATACACCCCGGCGCAGAAGGTGGGCGGGGATTTCTACGACGTCTTTGCGCTGTCCGGGACGCAACTCGGGGTGGTGGTCGCGGATGTATCCGGAAAAGGGATCCCGGCGTCGCTGTTGATGGCGATTTGCCGCACCCATTTTCGCCAGATCGCGCCGCGGCATGGGTCGCCGGCCGCGGTGTTGCGGGAACTCAACCGCACGCTGTTGGCCGATATCCAGGGGGGGCTTTATGTGACCATGCTCTATGGCATGATCGATGTGGCGAAAAATGAAGTGATCCTGGCGCGCGCGGGGCACGAACTGCCGCTCTTTGCGCGGTACGACCGCAGCAGTGGGACGCAGCGCACGGATTACGTCGGGTCGGAGGGGATGCCGCTCGGGCTCGTGCCGGACGAGATTTTTACGGAGATGATTGCGGACCGCACCGAGCCGTTTGCGCCGGGCGACGTGCTCGTGCTCTATTCCGACGGACTGACGGAGGCGCCGAACGAGGCGGACACGGAGTTTTCGGGGGCACGGCTCGCCGACGCGGTCCGGAGGCTGCACGGTCGGACGGCGCACGACGTGAACGACGGCATCCTCGAAAACCTGCGGCGCTTCACGGGTGACACGCCGCCGCGGGATGATTTTACGCTGGTGACCGTGAAGCGGGTGTAGGTGCCGGCGGGCGGAGAGCCGGGCGGAGAAAATCTTTTGCTTCCCGCGGAAGTGTGGTCTCACTCTCCCCAGCCATGCCTACTGCCGCCGCCGACACTCCGTCCCTTGACCGGTTCTCACTGCCCGATGCGGGCGGTCATTTTGGCGGCTACGGCGGGGTGTTTGTGCCCGAGACGCTGATGACGGCGTTGCAGGATCTGGGCGCGGCCTATGAGGTCGCGCGGCACGACCCGGCGTTTCAGGCCGAGCTGCGCCATCATCTGAAGGAATTCGCCGGCCGGCCGACGGAACTCTATTTTGCGGAGCGGCTGACGCAGCACGCCGGGGGCGCGAAGATTTATCTGAAGCGCGAGGACCTGCTCCACACCGGTGCGCACAAGATCAACAACGCCCTGGCGCAGGCGTTGCTCGCGCGCCGGATGGGCAAAAAGCGTATCATTGCCGAAACCGGGGCCGGGCAACACGGCGTCGCGACGGCCGCGGCCTGCGCGAAGTTCGGCCTCGACTGTGTTGTCTACATGGGCGCGCACGACATGGAGCGGCAGTCGTTGAACGTGTTTCGGATGCGGCTGATGGGCGCGGAAGTGCGCGGGGTCGAGGCCGGCCAGAAAACGCTCAAGGAAGCGATCAATGAGGCGATGCGCGACTGGGTGACGAACGTCCGCACCACGCACTACATTCTCGGCACCGCGTATGGCTCGCATCCGTATCCGATGATGGTGCGGGATTTTCACCGCGTGATCGGGCAGGAAGCAAAGGAGCAGATCCTCGCGCGCGAAGGCCGGCTGCCGGACGAACTGATCGCGTGTGTGGGTGGCGGGAGCAACGCCATCGGATTGTTCTTCGAGTTTCTCGAAGAACCCGGCGTAAGGATGATCGGCGTCGAAGCGGGCGGGCATGGGATCAAGCGCGGCGAGCACGCGGCGCGTTTCGCCGGCGGACGTCTGGGCGTGTTGCAGGGCTGCAAAACATTTCTTCTGCAGGACGCCGAAGGGCAGATCGAATCGACGCATTCGGTGAGTGCGGGGCTCGACTACGCGGCCGTGGGGCCGGAGCACGCGTTCTACCGCGACCGCGGCCGGATCCAGTTTGCCTACGCCACGGACGACGAGGTGATGGCGGCGTTTCAGCTGTGTTCGCGGCTGGAGGGCATCATCCCCGCGCTGGAATCGACCCATGCGATCGTCGAAGGCCTGAAGCGCGCGAAAGCCCTGGGGCCGGACAAGGTGATTGTCATCAATCTCTCCGGCCGCGGCGACAAAGACGTGCAGCAGGCGGCGAAAATTTTGGGTGTGAAACTATGAAAAGCATGACCGGCTACGGGCGGGCGACGGCGGAACTGGCGGGATTTTCCCTGACCGTCGTGGTCAGTTCCGTTAACCGGAAGACGCTCGATCTCACGGTGAAAATGCCGGAGGAGTGGGACAGCCTCGAGCCGCACGTCGGCGAGCTCGTGCGGAAATTTGCGTTACGCGGCAAGGTCCACGTGGAGCTCGAGCTCACGGGCGGAAAGACCGCGACGCAGGCGACCTGGGACGAGGCGGCGGCGTCCGAGGCGCTGGACCGGGTGGCCGCGTTTGCGGCGCGGAAGGGCGTGCCGTTCCAGCCGACTCCGGAGCTGCTCTGGCAGGTGGCCAACGCGCAGCGGCGCGAGACTGAGCGGCCGGCGGCGGAGGCGGCGCAGGCGGTGGTGACGGCGACATTGACCACGGCATTGCGGTCGTTTTCGGCGATGCGGGCGAAGGAAGGCGAGGCGCTGATGGTGGATTTTATCAAGCGGAGCGAGCTGCTGCACCGGCAGGTCGACGTCGTCGTGGGGCGGGCGGCGCAGGTGCCGGCGAATTATCGCGAGCAGCTCATGAAGCGGCTGCGCGACGCGGGGCTGGAACTGGACGTGAACGACGAGCGGGTGCTGCGGGAGATCGCGCTCTTTGCGGACCGGTGCGACGTGACCGAGGAGATCACGCGGTTGCGGAGCCATTTCGAGCAGTTTGCCGCGCTGCTGAAGTCGGACGGGGAAATCGGCCGAAAGGCGGAGTTTTTGCTGCAGGAAATCGGCCGCGAGGTGAACACGATCGGCAGCAAGGCGAACGATCTGACGATCGCCCGCGCGGTGATCGAATTGAAAAACGAGCTCGAGCGCGTGCGGGAACAGATGGCCAACGTCGAGTAGGCCGCGGGGGTCGCGGCGGCACCGCAGCCTACTTGGGCGTGCGCAGGCTCTGCCAGAGATAGAGAATCACCCCGACGCAGATGCCGGAGTCCGCGACGTTGAAGGTCGGATAGACGTAGGTGCCGAAATGCAGGTCGATAAAATCGATGACGTGGCCGTGCAGGAGGCGGTCGGTGAGATTGCCGACGATGCCGCCGCAGAGGAGGCCGAAGCAAATCTGGGCGAGGCGGTCCCGGAGGCCGAGGGCGCTGCGCCAGAAAAAGATGGCGACGAGGGTCGCGAGGGCGAGGGTCGCGAGCAGCACGCTCTGGCCCGAGAACATGCTCCACGCCGCACCGGTATTGCCGACATGGACGATATAAAAAAAGCCCTTGATGATGCGGATCGCACCGTAGAGTTCCCCGTAGGTGCCGTAGGGCAGGCGGTGCGCGATCCACGCTTTTGACAGTTGGTCCGCAACGAAAACTCCGACGGCGAGGCCGAGGAGGAGGCGATAGGAGAGGACGCGCTGGAGCCGCGACCGATGATCCGCGGGCTTGCTCCCGTCCGCCCCGGAGGGCGCGGCGGGGGGGGGCTGTCCGTGGGGCATGGCGGAGGGGATCGTGGGTGGGGGCGGGCGGGCCGGATCAACCGGTCATTCGTCGCCGCCGCCGTCCTCCGAGGCGATTTTACCGCCGCCTTCTTCGCCGAGTTCGCCGAAGATGCCGGCCTGGGTGCGGGAGCGGTGGCGGTTGCGCTCGAGGTCTTTTTGGGCCTCGGCGGAGTAACGGGTGAAGGGCACGGCGAGCAGGCGCTCCTTGGCGATGGGCTTCTGCGTGATTTCGCACACGCCGTAGCTGCCGTCGTGGATGCGCTTAATGGCGGAGTCGATTTCGGTGAGGGCTTCCTGCTCGGACGAGACGAGGCTGAGCGCGAAGTCGCGGTCGAAGGTGTCGGTGCCGGCGTCGGCCATGTGCTGGCCGTAGGAGGAGAGGTCGCCGGCGTCGTCCTTGGACGAGCGTTTCAGGGTCTCTTCGGAGTGGAGTTCGATGCCGGCCGTGAGGTGGGTGCGGAGATCGATGAGCAGTTTGTAGAAGCGTTTGAATTTCTCGGGAACGTCCTGTTCGGCGATGGCTTCGGCGGAACGCGCCTTCTTGGGATTGAAGCCGAGGATGTCGGCGAGCGAGGCGGCCTTGACGTGGCTCGGTTTGACGGGCCTGTCGAGGGCCTCGAGCGCGGCGGCTTTGGCCGAGGTGATTTTGATCGCGGTTTTTTCCGTGACCGGGACCGAGGCCCGGCTTGCGACGGTTTGCGCGATGGCGCGGACTTCATCGAGGCTGAAGGCGATGGGCTTGAGGGCGGCTTTGCGCTTCAGGATGCTGTCGCGCAGGGCGTTTTTCTTCGAGGGCTTTTCCATGGAGGGAGATTTCTTGTCGGACTTGGCCGCGGGCGGTGCGGCCTTGGCGGGAGCGACGGGCTTGGCGTGGGCGATGGGCTTGGCGGCCGCGGGCTTCTTCGCCGGCGCCGGTTTGGGCGCAGGTTTGGCAGATTTGGCTGATTTGGCGGAAGGTTTCTTGGCAGCGGGTTTCGATTTCGTGGCCATGGGGGTTCGAGCTTTGGGTTGAAAGGACGCTAGGGTTTCAGGGCGGCGACGCAACGCGGACAGAGGTCGCCGTGTGCGGTGGCCTCGAGGGCCGGAACCCAGCGCCAGCAGCGCGGGCAACGGACGAAGCCGAGTTCGGAACAGGGCTGGACACTGACGGAAACGGTGGGTGCGCCCTCCGCCGCGGCGGCGGCGGACGGGGCCAGCGTGACATGCGAGACGATGAAAAGTTCGGCAAGGAAGCCGCGGTGCTTTTCCAGGACGCGAAATTCGGGCGAGCCGGGTGCGGCGGTCAGAGTGACGGCGGCGTCGAGCGATTTGCCGAGCTTGCCGGCGGCACGGTGCGGTTCAATGGCCTCATTGACCTGGGCGCGCACCTTCAGGAGCGCGGCGATGTCGGCTTCGGTGTCCGCATGCGTCCAGCTGGCGGGGGCGACGGGCCAGTCCTGGAGGTGGATGGAGTCGTCGGTGTATTCGACTTTCGCGGTCGCATAGGCCCAGGCTTCGTCACAGGTGAACGTGAGGACGGGCGCCAGCAGGCGCACGAGGGCGTGGAAGATATGGTGAATCGCGGTTTGCGACGAGCGGCGGAGGGGCGTGTGGGTGCCGAGGGTGTAGAGCCGGTCCTTCAGGATGTCGTGGTAGACCGCGGAAAGCGTGACGGCGCAAAACTGGTTGCAGAGCTGGTAGACGCGGTGGAACTCGTAGGCGTCGTAGGCCTTCGTGCACTCGTTCACCAAGGCCGCGGTCTGGTGCAGCGCCCAGCGGTCGAGCGCGTCGAGCTGCTCGACCGGGACGGCGTCCTTGGCCGGATCGAAGTCGAAAAGATTCGAGAGCTGGTAGCGGAGCGAATTGCGGAGCAGCCGGTAGGACTCGCCGACGTTCTTGAGGATCTCGTCGTCCACGGGGATGTCGTCGCGGAAATCCTGCGACGCGATCCAGAGGCGGATGACATCGGCGCCGTGGGTGGCCACGTAGGCATCGCTGGTCTGCGGTTTCTGGTAGGTGCTGCTCTTGGAGATTTTCTGACGGGCCTTGTCGACGATGAAGCCGTGGGTGAGGACGGCCTTGTAGGGCGCGGCATCGAAGGCGATGACACTGGTCCAGAGGGAGGACTGGAACCAGCCGCGGTGCTGGTCGCTGCCCTCGAGGTAGAGGTCGGCGGGCCACGACGTGCCGCCCTGACCGCGCCGCAGGGTGGCGGCGTGGGAGGAGCCGGAGTCGATCCAGACGTCGAGGGTGTCGCGGCCGCAGGTGAGGGCGGCGGGGGCGGGCCAGCCGGCGGGCAGCGGGATGCCCGCGAGAATCTCGGCGGGTGGCGCGTTGTACCAGAGATTGGTGCCGACGGTGGCGAACTTGTCGGCGACGGCGCGGGCGACGCCGGCGTCGAGGTAAGCCGTTTTTTGGTCGTCGTAGAAGGCGGGGATCGGCACGCCCCAGGAGCGCTGGCGGCTGATGCACCAGTCGGGGCGCGACTCGACGGCGCCGCGGATGCGGGCTTCGCCCCAGGCGGGAATCCAGCCGTGATGGGCGGCGATTTTGGCGATTTCGGCGAGGGCGATCGTGCGGCGGTCGGCGTGATCGAGGGAGACGAACCACTGGTCGACGGCGCGGAAAATGATCGGGGTTTTTGAGCGCCAGCAGTGCGGGTAGCTGTGTGTGTATTTCGCTTTCGCGAGAAGCGCGCCGGCCTCGGCGAGTCTTTTCAAGACGCCGAGATTGGCCGCTGCGGGTTTTTTCGCGGCGAGGTCCTCGACGGTTTCGAGACAGGTGAGGCCGACGAGATCGGCGGGGACTTGGCCGTCGTCGAGGTAGCGGCCGTCGTCACCGACGGGGCAGTAGACCTCGAGTTTGTATTTCAGTCCGGTGAGATAGTCATCGGCGCCGTGGCCCGGCGCGGTGTGGACGGCGCCGGTGCCGCTGTCGGTGGTGACGTAGTCGGCGAGGACGATCGGGGAGGCGCGGTCGATGAACGGGTGGCGCGGGGCGAGTTTTTCGAGAGTGGCGCCCTTGCGGGTGGCGACGATGGCCGGGGCGGCCTCGATTTTCGCGGCGGCGAGCACGGCGCCGAGGAGCGGTGCCGCGACCAAAATGCGTTCGGCGCCGAGATCGGCGACGACGTAGTCCACTTCAGGATGCAGGGCGATCGCGAGGTTGGCGGGGATCGTCCAGGGGGTGGTGGTCCAGATGACGACGAAGAGCGGTTTGTCGGTCGGCAGGCCGAATTTCTCGGCCTCGGCGGCGGGGACGACGAACTTGACCCAAATGGCGAGGGAGACGTGGTCCTTGTATTCGATCTCGGCCTCGGCGAGGGCGGTTTCGAAGGGGATGCTCCAGTAGACGGGTTTCTTGCTGCGGTAAACGAGGCCCTTTTCGATGAAGGCGGCGAAGGTGCGGACGATGTCGGCTTCGAAGGCGGGGGCTTTGGTCTTGTATTCGTTTTTCCAGTCGGCGAGGACGCCGAGGCGTTTGAACTGGGCGGTTTGTTTACCGATCCAGGATTCGGAGAAGGCGTCGCAGCGGGCGCGGAGTTCGGCGGTGGAGAGGGTGAGCTTCTCGTCGCGGATTTCGCGGGAAACTTTTTGCTCGATGGGCAGGCCGTGGCAGTCCCAGCCGGGGACGAAGGGCGTGCGGAAGCCGCGCATCGTCTTGTAGCGGTTGACGAAATCCTTGAGGGACTTGTTCAGGGCGGTGCCGATGTGGACGTCGCCGTTGGTGAAGGGAGGGCCGTCGTGGAGTACGAAGGCCGGGGCGCCGGCGCGCTTTTGTTGGATGGCGTCGTAGAGGCCAGTTTTCTCCCAATGGGCCACGCGGCCAGGTTCACGCTGCGCGAGTCCGGCGCGCATGGGGAAATCCGTTTTTGGGAGCTGGAGTGTGTCTTTCAAGTCGTGCGCCATGCCAAAGAAAAGTGCGCGAGGCTAGGTCCGGCCGGGGGGGAGTCAAGGGCTGCGTCAGAGGGATTTTCCCAGGGCCGCGGCGCGGGGATTTCCCCGGGGCCGCAGCAGGGACAAGCCGTGAGTCCGAAACGTCCGATCGCGCCAAAATGCCCGCGTGGCACCGGGCGAAAAACGGCGAAGGCCGGCCGGCCTAGTTTTGCCAGGTCGTCACGGTGTCGACGAGGGTCTGGACGTTCTCGAGCGTGGCGCGCGGGGTGATGCCGTGGCCGAGGTTGAAGATGTGGCCGGTGGTGCCGCGCATCGATTCAAGGAGGCGCGCGGTTTCGCGGCGGACGATCGCGGGGGTGGTATTGAGGAGGACGGGATCGAGGTTGCCTTGGAGCGCGACGTTGGCGGGGAGGGTGCGACGGACGATGGCGAGGTCGCAGGTCCAATCGACGCTGAGGGCGCGGGCGCCGGTGAAGGCCTGGTCCGTGAGATGCGGCGACGTGCCCTTCGCGTAAAGAATGACGGGGAATCCGGGGGGGAGGGCGGCGATGATCTGGCGGATCCACTGCAGGGAAGCGGCCTCGTAGTCGTGGCCGGCGATGATGCCGCCCCAGCTGTCGAAGATCTGGATGGCGTCGGCGCCGGCGGCGATTTGGGCGCGGAAATAGGCGATGAGGGCCGCGGTGAGTTTTTCGAGGAGGGCGTCGAAGGTGGCGCGGTCGGTGTGGAAAAGGAGCTTGATGCGTTCGAACTCATCGGAGCTGCCGCCCTCGACCATATAGGTGGCGAGGGTCCACGGGGAGCCGCCGAAACCGAGGAGCATTTTTTCCCCGGCGAGTTCTTTTTTCAGGAGAGCGAGGGCGTCGGTGACGTAGGCGAGGCGCTCGGGGACGGCGTCGGCGGGGACGAGGGCGTCGATCTGCGCGCGCGTTTCGAGGCGGAAGTCCATGCCGATGCCGCCTTCGTCGCGAAACTTGTAGCCCTGGCCGAGGGCTTCGGGGATGACGAGGATGTCGGAGAAGAGAATCGCGGCGTCGAGGCCGGGGAAGCGACGGAGCGGCTGGAGCGTGACCTCGGCAGCGAGGGCGGGGGTGCGCACCATTTCAAGGAAAGAGGACTTCGCCTTGAGGGCGCGATATTCGGGGAGGTAACGGCCGGCCTGGCGCATGATCCAGAGCGGGGGGCGCTCGAGGGGCGTGCAGGCAAGGGCGGCGAGGAAGCGTTCGCGGGAAGTCATGGCGGGGGCGGAGAGCGGAGCGTGGAGAGCGGAGCGTCGGAGAGGGTGGCCCAGTCGCGGGGCGGCAGGAAGAGGTCGTGGAGACGCGCTTCCGCCGTGCCGGGCGCGGGGCGGTAGTCGTAGTCCCAGCGGACGAGCGGGGGAAGCGACATGAGGATGCTTTCGGTGCGGCCGCCGCTTTGGAGGCCGAAGTGGGTGCCGCGGTCCCAGACGAGGTTGAACTCGACGTAGCGGCCGCGGCGGTAAAGTTGCCATTGGCGCTCGGCGTCGGTGGTGGGCGTGGCCTGCCGGCGCGCGACGAGGGGGAGATAGGCGGGGAGGAAGGCGTCGCCGACGGCGCGCTGCAGCGCGAAGGAGCGCTCGAAGCCGAGTTCGCTGAAATCGTCGAAGAAGAGACCGCCGATGCCGCGGGGTTCGGCGCGATGCTTCAGATAGAAATAATCGTCGCATGCCTTTTTGAAACGCGGGTAAAGGGTGTCGCCGAAGGGCGCGACGGCGGCGCGGGCGGTGCGGTGCCAGTGCGCGCAGTCTTCGGCGTAGCCGTAGGAGGGCGTGAGGTCGAAGCCGCCGCCGAACCACCAGACCGGCGTGGCGGAGGCGGTCGTGCAGAAAAAGCGGACGTTGGCGTGGCTGGTAGGAACGTGGGGATTGCGCGGGTGGATGACGAGGGAGACGCCGAGGGCTTCCCAGGGTTGGCCGGCGAGTTCGGGCCGGTGGGCGGTGGCGGAGGGCGGGAGCGTGGTGCCGCGGACGTGGGAGAAGGCGACGCCGGCTTTTTCGAAGACGGGTCCGTCGGCCAGAATGCGCGTGCGCCCGCCGCCGCCCTCGGGGCGCGTCCAGTCGTCGGAGCGGAACGTCGCGGTGCCGTCCGCCTGCCCGAGGGCGGAGCAGAGCTGGTCTTGTAGGGTGAGGAGATAGGAGCGGACGGCGGAGACGTCGGGCGCGGCGGCGGCAGGCATGGGCGAAGTGATCCGGAGAGGAGAAGGGGAACGAAGAACGAGAACGAGAACGATTTTGGGGCGGGGGGATTGACGACTTTGATAGGGTTCAGGTTCGACAGGGCGGGTTGTCCCGTGCTGCCTCAATTCTTCCCTGATGAACTCGACCGTCCTGACAACCCTTGCCCTCACCGGGTTTACCGTGGCGTTTTTCCACGCCGCGATCCCGACGCACTGGTTGCCGTTTGTATTGGTGGCGCGGGCGCGCGGGTGGAACCGGGGGAAGACGCTCCTCGTGACGACGTTCGCGGGCTTCGGGCATGTGGCGTTGACGACGCTGCTCGGGCTCGGGCTGGCGTGGTTTGGGTTTCAGGTCGACGAGCGGTTCGGCGAGGCGTTTCCACGGATCGCGGGGGGCTTCCTCGTCGCGGTGGGCGGATATTATTTTTGGCGGCAGTGGCGCGGCGCGGGCATCTGTCACCACCCGGTGCCGGGCGGGCACCACCAGGCGGACGAGCACTGCGGGCACGAGGCCGCGGAACACAGCCACTGGGACGGCGAGTTGCAGGACAGCGAGCTGGTCTCGCGGAAAAAAGGAGACTGGGCGGCGATCAGCGGGCTTTTCCTGATGCTCACGCTGTCGCCGTGCGAGGCGTTTCTCCCGATTTACCTGTCGGGGGTGCCGTTCGGCTGGCACGGATTTTTCGTGCTGAGCGCGATTTTGGCGGCGGCGACGTTTGCGGGGATGCTCGTGTTTACGTGGCTGGCGCTGGTCGGACTGGAGAAAATCCAGATCAAGAAATTTGAGCGTTATGAGGCCGGCCTGCTCGGCGGCCTGTTCGCCATCGTGGGCGGGCTGATCATGGTGCTCGAGCACTGAGGCGCCGCAGCGGGGACGGGAGGGCGCGGTGCCGGGGAGAGCGCGGGCCGCGGATTATTTTTTCGCGCCGGGAATCGAGAACTTGATGACCGGCGAAGGGGCTTCGGCGGGAGCGGGGGGCTTCGCGGCAGCGGGCCGGTTGGCGACCAGGACGGGGGTGCCCTCGGGCGTTTTGACGGTGACGAAGGCGGGGCCGTTGGCGGGCAGGGCAGCGAAACCGCGCTCGACCAACTCGACGGCTTTGAGGTCGCGGGTCTTGCCCCGGTCGACCTGGCCGCCGGGGCCGAACGAGCCCATGATCACGGCGATGATGCGGCGGCCGTTGCGCTCGGCGGTGGCGCTGAGGCAGTAGCCGGCGCCGGCCGTATAACCGGTCTTGAGCCCGTCGACGCCGGCGACCTTGCCGAGGAGTTTGTTGTGGTTGTCCATGGCGATGGGCTGGGCGCGGACGCCGGTGCCGAAGGGCCGGCGGTTGACCGAGGTGTATTTCAACACGTCGGTTTTCATGAGCAGGTGGCGGCAGAGGAGGGCGAAATCGCGCGGGCTGGTGAGATCGCCGTCGGCGATTTTGCGGCTGGACGGCGGGAGGCCGTGGGGCGTGCGAAACGTGGTGTGGATCATGCCGAGGGCGCGGGCCTTGGCGTTCATGAGTTCGATGAAGGCGGGCACGGAGCCGGCGGACGCGCGGGCGAGGGCGTGGGCGGCGTCGTTGGCGGACTGGATCATCATCGCGTAGATCAGTTCCTCGACCGGAAAGGTCTCGCGCGGATCGAGGAAGACCTGGGTGCCGCCGATCTTGGAATCTTCGAGGGTGATTTTCACCGGGGTGTCGAGGCGGAGGGCGGCCGACACGAGTTTGTCGTGGAGCACGGCAAACGTCATGAGTTTGGTCATACTGGCCGGCGGAGCGACGACGTCGGCGCGGTCTTCGACGAGGAAGGCGCCGGTGGTGGCGTCCATGACGATCGCGCCCTTGTAGGCGGTGGCGTTGTCCACGTCCGCGGGGCGGGTGGGGGCCGCGCGGTTGGCGGCGCCGGCGAGCGGGACGAGGACGAGAAGCGTGGTGAAGAGAACGAGGCGGCGCGGGAAAATCATGCGCGGAAGGGAGAAAGATTTTCCGGACGGCGCGAGCAGATTCCGAAGGGCGGCGCGGCGGGGGCGGCGGGGGCGGCAGGTTAGGCGGGCAGCGCGGGGAGGGTCAGTCGGAACGTGGTGCCGCCCGCGGCCGGGGACTGGACGGTGAGCTTGCCGTGGTGGAGGCGGACGAGCTCGGCGGCGAGGAAGAGACCGAGTCCGCTGGAGGATTCGCCGTTGGTGGGGCGGGTGGACAGGCGAGCGAACGGCTGGAAGAGGGTGGCGACTTCCTCCGGACGGATGCCGGGGCCCGAGTCGGTGACATCGCACCAGACGCCGGCGGCGTGGTGACCCAGCATGACGCGGATCGAGCCGCCCCTCGGCGTGTAGTTGATCGCGTTGCTGAGGAGATTGGCGAGGACCTGCTCCAAGCGGGCGGCCTCGGCGGAAACGAGGGGGAGGGGGGATGGCGGCTCGTCGAACGCCAGCGTCTGGTTTTTTTGCGTGGCGTGCGGGCGGAAGTCGGCGGTGATCTGCGCGGCGACGCGCGCGAGGTTGGTGGGGACGGGGCGAAGCTCGAGGCGGCCGGCGTCGATCGCGGCTTGGTCGATGAAATCGTGGACGAGGTGAACCATGCGGGTGGTTTCGGCGCGCATGGCGCCGGCCAGAGTCAGGACCTCGGCGGGCTGGTGGGCGGATTCTTCGAGGAGGTGGGTGGCCGCGCTGATGGTCGCGAGCGGGGCCTTGAGGTCGTGGGACGCGAAGTTGAGGAGGCGGCCCTTGAGGACGTCGGCCTGTTGGGCGGCGTCGCGGGCGGCGCGGGTATCGGCCAGAATCCGGCGCTCGGCCCGGAGGCGGGTGCGCTGGACGAGCACGACGGCGCCGAGGAGGACGAGGGCGGCGAGGGCGGCGGCGAGGAGCGCGAGGCGGGCGTTGCGGACCCCGGCGAGGTCGGCGGCGGCGGCGTGCAGTTCGGCGTTTTTCGCGCGGAGGCTGGCGTCGGCTTCGGCCAATTGGGCGGCCCGCGCTTGGGCGGCGGCGGTTTGCAGGTGGTTCTCCTGGGCGAGCCGGGTGATCTCGTTGTCCTTCTTGGCGACGTCGAACAACACCTGCAGTTCGGCCGCGCGGTTTTTGGCGGCTTCACCGGACATGGCCTCGCGTTCGGTAAATTCGCTGCGGGTGGCGGCGAGGGCCGCCGCCAGATCGCCCCGGGCCTCGTGCACGCGGGCGAGGCGGCGGTAGGTGTTGGCGCGGAGGCCGCGCGAGTCGATGGCGGAGGCGTAGCCTTGAGCCTCGGTGACGAACGCGAGGGCTTCGTCGAGGCGGCCCAGTTTCACCAGCACCTCGGCGAGGTAGCCGAGGGTGCTGGTCAGCTTGGCCTTGCCGCGGAGCGTGCGGCGCTGGGCGAGGATGGGCGTCAGGGCGGCGAGGGCCTGCTCGGCGCGGCCTTCCGCGAAGTCGAGCATCGCCAGCGATTCTTCGACATCGGCGAGATTGGTCCGGTTGCCCTCGGCGCGCCGGAGGACGAGGGCGCGCTGGTAGTCGCGGCGCGCGCCCGCGAGGTCGCCGAGGGTTTCCTTCAGGGCGGCGAGGCTCTGGACCGACCGACCGACGGCTTTGTCGTCGCCGAGTTGTTCGGCCAAGGTGAGGGCGCGTTGCTGGTAGTCGAGGGCGTGCGGGAAGTCTCCGAGGCGTTCATACGTCGCACCCAGGGCGGCGGAGGCGGTGCTTTGCTCTCGCGAGGAGAGCCGGGTCTCGGCGAGTTGCAGGCTGCGCAGGAGGTGGTCGACGGCGGTGGCGTCGTCGCCGGCGGCGCGGAGGTTCAGGGCGTGGGTGGAGTGGGTGTTGAAGAGCAGCGCGGGATCGGCCTGGCGTTCGGCTAACGCGAGGGCGGCGCGGGAATGGGCGAGGGCGCCGGGAATATCGTTTTGGCGGCGGGCGGCGTGGCCCAGCAGGAGGCGGGCGTAGGCTTCGGTGGCCGGATCTTGGGCGGCGTGTGCCTCCGCGAGTTTGGCCTCGGCACGACGTTTCGCGGCGGATGAATTGGTGAGGACGAGGTCGGCGAGGTTTTTGAACCAGTCGGGCGCGCTCGTGACGTCGTTGACGGGTTCGTCGGCGGCGCGGGCGCCCGGCGCAAGGGCCGCCAAGCACAGGACGAGCAGGAGCCGGAGCGCCGGCCCGAGAGGCCAGGCGCGAATCGCGGAAGCAGGGCGCGGGGGAGGCAGCCGCATGAGCCCAGACGAAGGCGTGGGCGGGGGCGGCTGGCAACTCACATCGCCGACGGGCGTGCGCGGGCGCGGCTACTTGGTCTGCTCGAGCGGGAGGTCGTGGAGGCGGACGTCCGGGTTTTTTTCGACAAAATAACGCATCGTCCACTCGTTGGGAAACAGGCCGACGGTCTGGTCGAGTTTGTCGGTGCCGAAGGCGACACCGCTCGGGACGAGGAGGCGGGCGGTGTCCGGGAGTTTTTGCGCGGGGTCGGTGGGCGCGAGCCACTTCATGAGGCTCCAGGGGGCGGGATCGAGGCGGGACTCGGCGCCGTATTCGGCCTGGAGGCGCCATTGCACGACTTCGAACTGGAGCACGCCGACGGCGGCGAGGAGCGTCGAGGTGGTCATGCCAGCGCGGAGCGTGATCGACTGCACGACGCCCTCCTGGAGAAGTTGTTCGAGGCCTGCGCGGAATTTTTTCGCGTCGGAGGGGGTCGGGTTGGCGATGAACGTGAAGACCTCGGGCGGGAAGCGCGGGATCTCGTCGTAAAGGATGGATTTGTCCTCGGTGAGCGTGTCGCCGATGCGGAAGCTGTCGTGGCCGACGAGGCCGATGACGTCGCCGGGCCAGGCTTCGTCGACGGTTTCGCGGTCCTGACCGAAGAGTTTGTGCGAGGACGAAAGGCGGATGGAGCGGCCGCTGCGCTGGTGGAGGACGGTCATGTCGCGCTCGAATTTGCCGGAGCAAATGCGGACGAACGCGATGCGGTCGCGGTGCTTCGGGTCCATGTTGGCCTGGATCTTGAAGACGAAGGCGGAGAACTTGGGATAGTTGACCGGAACCGCGTGGC
The DNA here is from genome assembly GCA_044358025.1 of Opitutaceae bacterium. GTDB lineage: Bacteria > Verrucomicrobiota > Verrucomicrobiia > Opitutales > Opitutaceae > GAS368. The sequence goes on along the minus strand of JBIKOK010000009.1, from coordinate 18,636 downwards.
TGACGAGCGCCGGGGCCTCGGAGCCGGGGGCCGGCGGCGCGGAACGGAGGGTGACGGGTGTGACGGACTGGTGCGGTTGGGGCGGGATGGAGTCCTGAAGAAATCCGTCGAGGAGGAGTTGGATGCCGAAGTTGTTGACGGCGGAGCCGAAGTAGACGGGCGTCTGCTGGCCGGCGCGGATGGCGGCGAGGTCGAAGGGGTGGCCGGCGCCGTCGAGCATGGCGAGTTGTTCGGTGACTTGTTCGAAGGTGTAGTCGTCGAGTTTTTGGCGGACGGCGGGATCTTCGAGGGAGGTGACGTTGACGGGGGCCTGGAATTTTCCGCCGGGGGTACGCTCGAAGAGGTGGACTTCGCGGGAGCGCCGGTCGAAGACGCCGCGGAAGGTCGGGCCGTTGCCGAGGGGCCAGATGACGGGGGAGGACTGGAGACCGAGGACGGTTTCGAGTTCGTCGAGGAGTTCAAGGGCGTTGCGCGTGGGGCGGTCGCACTTGTTCATGAAGGTGAAGATCGGGACGCCGCGGCGGCGGCAGACTTCGAAGAGTTTGCGGGTCTGGGCCTCGATGCCCTTGGCGGCATCGATGACCATCACCACGGCGTCGACGGCAGTGAGGACGCGGTAGGTGTCCTCGGAGAAGTCCTTGTGCCCGGGGGTGTCGAGGAGATTGACGGCGCAGCCGGCGTAGTCGAACTGGAGGACAGTCGAGCTGATCGAGATGCCGCGCTGTTTCTCGAGTTCCATCCAGTCGGAGGCGGTGGCGCGCTGGTTTTTGCGGGCGGTGACGGTGCCGGCGAGATGGATGGCGTTGCCGTAGAGCAGGAATTTTTCCGTGAGCGTGGTCTTACCCGCGTCGGGGTGGGAGATGATCGCGAAGGTGCGGCGGCGGGCGATTTCGGCGGCGGGTGACATGGCGTAAGGGGTAAGGGAAAGGGGCGGGAGGCGCCGGGGGAAGACTAATTCTTGGGCACCGGGGGGCGGTCGCGGACGCGGCGGACGAATTTGAGGACCGAGGCGGTGTCGTTGCCGGAGCAAACCTTGAAGGCGACGAGGGGTGGGAGGTGGGCGGGGAAAAACACGATCAGCTCGGCGAAGGCGGGCGGGGCGGGACGGCGCCGGCGGAGGAGGGGCTGGTGGCGATCGCGCGGTCGAAGTCGGCGCGTGGGGCGATGGGGAGGTCACGGGTGTCCGCCTTGAAACCGAGTTTTTGGGCGAGCGGGGTGCCGGAGTTGACGGGCATGGCGTAAGGAAGACGTCAACCGAGGGCGGAGGGGGAAATAACTTTGCGCGAGGGCTAAAGTTTCGGCGCCTGTGGACGATCACCACCACCATGAAGGCAATCCTGGGTATCGCCGTCTATCTCGCGCTCGTGTTTGCCCTCGGGGTCATCATGGCCCTGCCGGCGCCGAGTGAGGGCGGGTTGACGGACGCCGGCGACGACGATCGGTAGGAGGCGAAATTTTTTCGTCGCGACTCGGCGCGAACCCGCAAGGGTGGCGCGGTGGCCAGCATTCCTACGCTCAAACTCAAACCCAACGCCAAGCCCCGAGTTCTCAGTGGACACCCGTGGGTGTTCGCCAATGAAGTCGAGGCGTTGCTGCCGGCCGAGTACGACGGGGAAGTGGTGGAGTGCCGCGACCGGGCGGACCGTTTTCTCGGGAGCGGAATCTACAATTCGCGCTCGCAGATCGTGTGGCGGCGCTTCAGCCGCGAGCGGGCGGCGCTGAACGGGGCGTTTTTGCGCGGGGCGATCGAACGCGCGGTGGCGCGGCGCGATGCGGGGAGCAACCGGCGGCTGGTGTGGTCGGAGTCGGACGATTTGCCGGGGCTCGTGGTGGACCAGTTTGGCGAGGCGCTGGTCGTGCAGATCCAGACGGCGGCGATGGAGAAGCGGGCGGCGCTGGTGGGCGACATGCTCGCGGAGGTGGTGCAGCCGGCGGAGATTATTTTTCGCAACGATGCGCCGATCCGGCGGCTCGAGGGTTTGCCGATGGAAGTGCACACGCGCTCGGGCCAGCCGTGGGAGCCGCGCTGGGTGACGATCGACGGGTTCGATTACTGGCTCGATTTGCTGCACGGACAGAAGACGGGGTTTTACCTCGACCAACGGCCGCAGCACGCGGCGGTGGCGAAGTACTGTGCGGGGAAGCGGGTGCTCGACGCGTTCTGCAACCAGGGGGCGTTCGCACTGCATGCGGCGCGGGCCGGGGCGCGGGAGGTGCTCGGGCTCGACAGCGCGTTCGACGCCATCGGGGCGGCGATCCGCAACGCGGAGCGGAACGGCGTGGCAGCGACGGCGAAGTTCGGGGTCGCGAACGTGTTTGACTGGTTCAACGACGCGACGCGGGCCGGCGACGGATTGTGGGATGTGATCGTGCTCGATCCGCCGCCGTTCGCGAAGTCGAAGAGCGCGCTGGAGGGGGCGTTGCGCGGTTACAAGGAGATCAACCTGCGCGCGCTGCAACGGCTTGCGCCGGGCGGCATCTTGGCGACCTACACGTGTTCGCATCACATGCAGGACGCGGAGATCCGCGGCGTGATCGCCGACGCGGCGACGGATGCGAAGCGCAAGGTGCGCGTCGTCGAGTGGAGCCACCAGCCGCCGGACCATCCCGTGCTCGTGACGATGATGGAGAGCGAATATCTCCGCGGGTATATCGTGCGGGCGGAGTAAGGCGGTCCTTTTTCTGCGGCCTTGCGGCGGCGGGCGTTGCACCTAATTTGACGAATATGCCGCGGCCCACCAACGCCCTGATCGTCGACGATGAAGCCCACGTGCGTCTGTTCGCGAAACTGTTGTTGAAGCAGCAGGGCATCGAGCAGACGTGGGAAGCCGCGAACGGCCAAGAGGCGTTGGCGATGGTGCGGCAGCACAATCCGGAGTTGGTCATGCTCGATATCAATCTCCCGTTACTGAGCGGTCTTGAGGTGCTCGGCATGCTCAGGCAGGAGAGGCGGCGGCGGCCGGTGATCATGCTCACATCGCAGAGTTCGATCAAGGCCGTCCTCGAGTGTGTGAATCTGGGGGCGACGGCTTATATCCTGAAACATAGCCCGAAAGCGGAGGCGGCGAAGGCGTTGGCCGAAGCGCTTGACGGGCTGGCGGACGAGTCCGACGAAGCGGACGACCCGGGGGCGTGATCTGATTTTTTTGGGAGATTGCTCAAGGGACGGGTCGTCTGAGGCGATCCGCCGGGGATGCACACAAATCCTGTTCTGCCGGATCGGGCGAATGACGCCTGGGCCGCTCGGGGAGTGCTGAGTGCGCTCAGGGTGGATGATGAGCCGCACATGCGCGATTAGACGCGCTTGGCGTCATGGACGTGGCGGCGGCGGGCAGCGGCGCCGAAGGGCTCGCGCTTGGCGTGGAGCATCCAGCATCGACCGGCGATGGTGTTGCTGGACGTGAACATGCCGGTGATGGCGGGCGATGGAATGATGGCGCGACGGGCGGCGATTGCCCTAGCCGTCGCGGTGGTCGCGATGTCGTCGGAAAACAACAACGGCCTCGTGCGGTTTTTCCGAGAGCCCGGCGCGGTCGGCTCTGTGCTGGAGCACGTGCCGCGCGAGCGGGCGACCGAGGATGGGCGAGGCGCTCGACAGTCTCCTCGCCGAGGACGGGAAGTCCTGACGGGCGGTTGGGAGCGATCCCGAGCCTCGGCGGCCTGGCCGCCGGAACCCCAGCGCAATGTCACGTAATACGTGACAAACGGGTTCGGGGGGGCTGAAGGTGAAGCGAACGTCCCCGGTCAGCGGATCGCGTGTTCGAGATCGCGGCGGACCTTTTTCAGCTCGTCGAGCTGTTGGCGGAGTTCGGCCTTCTGCTCCTTGGTGCGGGCACGGCCGATTTCCTCGATGAGGTCGGCTTCGGCTTCGAGGAGCGCGGTGCGTTCGGCGGCGATGGAGGCGCGGGAGGAGGTGGACTGGCCGCCGAGGATGGGGACGGAGAGTTTCGGGTGGTTCAGGGCCCGGTCCAATTCGGTGGGCTTGGTGAGCTGTTTCTCGCGGGCAATTTCCTTTTCCTTTTCGTAGAGCTCGCGGGCCAGGGGGTGGAGTTTGCTGCGGTTGACTTCGATCTTGGGCAGCACGGTAGCGGGATCGTTCGCCGCTTTGGCGACGGTCGTGGGCGGGGGCGGCAGATTTTGCTCGTTGTCCGTCGCTGGGATCACGGCCTCCGGCGCAGCGGAGGGAGCGGATTTCACCGGCATGGCGGCGTCGGCTTTCTTGGCCGGGGCGGCGGGCGGGAGCGATGGAGGGGTGGCGGGTTTGGCGGCCTGCTTCTTCGCGTCCTCGATCATCTGGGCGCGCATGGCTTCGTTCCGGGAGGGCTTCTTTTCCACGGCTTCGTCCGCGGCGAAGGTGGTGGTGGCGAAACTGGCGGCGAGGAGCGCGGTGGTGAGGAGTCGTGCGTTCATGGTGGTGCCGCGGCGGACGATATGCGGTGGGTGGAGCGAGTCGAGGCGCGATGCTGGGAGGGCGATGCGGGGACGGTGGGGTGAGGGAATTTTCCCGGGGCCGGACGCGAAAAAGGCCGGGCGGTGAGGCCCGGCCTGCGGTGAGTCCGGTCAGGAAAAGGAGGCGGACTGAAGTCCGCCCCGCTTTAGAGCGTGCCGCCGTAGATCGCGCTGGCGCCGAGCTCTTCCTCGATGCGGAGGAGCTGGTTGTATTTTGCGATGCGGTCGGTACGGCTGGCGGAGCCGGTCTTGATCTGGCCGGCGTTGGTCGCGACGGCGATGTCGGCGATGGTGACATCCTCGGTTTCGCCGGAGCGGTGCGAGATGATCGTCGTGTAGCTGTTGCGCTGGGCGAGCGCGATCGAGTCGAGGGTCTCGGTCAGGGAGCCGATTTGGTTCACCTTGACGAGGATCGAATTGGCCGTGCCGGTATCGATGCCCTTCTGGAGGAATTCGACGTTGGTGACGAAGAGATCGTCGCCGACGAGCTGGACCTTGTCGCCGATGGCGTCGGTGAGTTTCTTCCAGGTGGCCCAGTCGTTCTCGGCGCAACCGTCCTCGATGGAGACGATCGGGTACTTGGAGACGAGGTCTTTGTAGTAGGCGACGAACTCGTCACCGGTGAAGGAGCGGCCGTCGGACTTCTTGAAGACGTAGGTCTTCTTTTCCTTTACGTAGAACTCGGAGGAGGCGACGTCGAGGGCGAGGAAGATGTCTTTACCGAGCTTGTAGCCGGCCCCCTTCACGGCCTCGGCGATGGCGTCGAGGGCGTCGGTGGTGGAGGCGAGGTTCGGGGCGAAGCCGCCCTCGTCACCGACGGCGGTCTGGAGGCCCTTGGATTTGAGGACCTTTTTGAGGGAGTGGAAGATTTCGGCGCCGGCGCGGAGGGCCTCGGAGAACGAAGTGAAGTTCTTCGGGACGATCATGAACTCCTGGAAGTCGATCGGGGCGTCGGAATGCGCGCCGCCGTTCATGATGTTCATGAGCGGAACCGGGAGGACTTTGGCGTTCGGGCCGCCGATGTATTTGTAGAGGGGGATGCCGGCGGCGGAGGCGGCGGCTTTGGCGGTGGCGAGGGACACGCCGAGGATGGCGTTGGCGCCGAGCTTGGCCTTGGTCTTGGTGCCGTCGAGTTTGAGCATGGCGCGGTCGACGCCGGTTTGGTCGAAGGCGTCGAAGCCGAGGAGCGCGGGGGCGATTTTGCCCTTCACGTTGCCGACGGCCTTTTGGACGCCCTTGCCGCCGTAGCGGTTCTTGTCGCCGTCGCGGAGCTCGATGGCTTCGTGCTCGCCGGTGGAGGCGCCGGAGGGAACGGCAGCGCGTCCGACGTGGCCGGAGGCAAGTTTGACATCCACTTCAACCGTGGGATTGCCACGGGAGTCGATGATTTCGCGGGCGGTGATGGCGGTGATCGTAGTATTCATAGGCAAAATTCGGAGAGAAAAGGCGGAGCGAGCAGGTGAACGAGGCGGCGGTGCGCGGGCGGCAGACGATCCGGACAGGAAGGAGCAGTGAAGCACACGGTTCGCCGAGGGGAAGGCGAAAGTGCCGGATGACGCGCAGGCGGGCGCCGGGGCGGGGCCGGCGGGCATGGGCCGGGTGCCGCAGGCCGGAGCAGCGCCGGGGAATCCTCAAAACGGCGCGCGGGAGCGGCCGAGATTGCGAAAGAAGCGCCGGATCGGGCTGATGGTTTTGGGGCGCGCGGCGAGCGGGATCTGGTCGTAGTGCCCGCGGTCGCGGGCGAGTTCCTCGACCGTGAGGCCGTCGTAGTTACGGGTGAGCATGCGCTCGCGGCTCAGGGACTCGGATGGAATCTGGTCGAGATGGCCCTCGTAGGCGGCGGCGTGGAGCGGGGTGTCGCCGTTGTCATTGCGCGTGAGGAGCAGGTCGGCGGTGAGCTGGCTGGCCGGAATTTTTGTGAGCTGGCCGGTCTCGGCGGCGGCATGGATGGCGGTGAAGCCGCTCTTGCTGGAGACGACCAAGTTGTCGTGGGTGAGGAATTCGGCGGGAATCTGCCCGAGGTGGCCGGCGATGGCGGCGGCGTGAAAGACGGTGTCGCCGGCGCTGGTCGTCTCGCGCAGGGCCGCGGCGGTGAGGAGGGCGGTGGGGAATTGGTCGAGATGGCCGTTGAAGGCGGCGATGTGCAGGACGGTTTCGCCGCCGAGATTCTTGCACGCGATATTCGCGGGCGTCAAAAACGCCAGGGGGAGGCGGTCGAGTGTGCCGTGCTCCGCGGCCTCGTGCAGGAGGTTGTTGCCGACATCGGTCCGGCGCAGGACGACCTCGTCGTTGAGGAGTGCGGCCGGGACTTGGGTGAGCGTGCCATGGGCGGCGGCGACATGGAACACGGTGAAGCCGGCGTTGCTGCGCGCCCCGAGGGTTTCGGCGGTGAGGAGGGCCGGCGGGATCTGATCGAGGTGGCCGCCGCGCGCGGCGTGGTGGAGCGGGGTATAGCCGGCGTCGTTCTTGAGGGTGAGGGAGTCGGCGGTGAGCACTGCGCGCGGGAGTTGGCCGAGGTTACCGAGTTTGGCCGCGAGATGGAGCGGGGTGTGGCCGGCGGCATTACGCGCGGTGAGCTGTTTCAACGTGAGCACGCCGGGCGAAATGTTCGCAAGGTTGCCGGAGCGAACGGCCTCAAGCAGGTCGAGTGTTTCCATCGGAGGTGGTTAAACAGATTTTGGGTGGACGGAGCGAGGCAAACTCTCGCGGTTCGTCGTTTCACGCCCCGCGGGCCAGAATTGGATTTGCCATGGGGCGGGGCGGAAGCACCATCGCGGGGATGAACTTAGCCGATGCCAAGGCCGCTGCGCCCGGTGCCCCCGCAAAGGACGCGGTACTCCTCGTCGATGACGAGAAGGCGTTGCTGGATGTTTTCACGGCCGCCCTGTCCCCGTTGTTTGAGATCACGACGGCGACGACCGCGCGCGAAGCCGATTTTATTTTGCAGAAGAAGCCGTTCAAAGTGGTGGTGGCCGACCACCTGATGCCGGGGGGCAACGGGATGAATTTTCTGGTGCGGGCGCGCGAGGAATTTCCGCACATGCAGCGCATTCTGGTGACCGGCTACATGAAGCCGGAGATGCTGCTGCGGAGCGTGAACGAAGCGGCGCTGTTTCGTTACTTGCTGAAGCCGGTGGCGATCGCCGAACTGATCAAGGTCGTGCAGGACGCCGTGAAGGCGCACGACGCGAGTGTGGCGGGGAAGTGACGCCCCGGGCCGATGGGCCGGGGCGGGCGGTCAGCGCTTCAATTTCGCACGCAGGTAGGGGGCGGTCGGGCTGGGTTTGGTTTTGAGCAGGCCGGCGAGGTCGCCCTGGTAGAGCAATTCGCCGCCGTCGGGTCCGCCGACCGGCCCGAGTTCGACGATGTAGTCCGCTTCGAGGAGCAGGTCGAGGTGATGCTCGATGACGACGACGGTGTGGCCCTGGTCCACGAGGGAATGGAGGACGTGGATGAGTTTCTCGCAGTCGCTCAGGTGGAGCCCGATGGTGGGTTCCTCGAGGAGATAGAGGTTGCGCGGGAGGGTGCCGCGCGAGCGTTCGCGGTAGGTGGCGAGGCCGGTGGAGAGTTCGGTGACGAGTTTGAGGCGCTGGGCTTCGCCGCCGGAAAGCGTCGGGGAGGATTGGCCGAGCGTGAGGTAGCCGAGGCCGCACTCGACCATGAGCCGGCAGACCTGCGAAAGCTGGGAGTGGAAGTCGAAAAACAGCGCGGCCTCCTCGAAGGTGAGTTGGAGGACCTGACCGATGGTTTTGGATTTCCAGGTGATGTCGTCGAGGTCGGGGCTGTAGCGCGAGCCGCGGCAGTCGTCGCAGGGGAGATAGGTGTCGGGCATGAACGCCATCTCGAGTTTGATCCGGCCGGCGCCCTCGCAGGCCGGGCAGCGGCCGCCGGCGGTGTTGAAGGAGAAGCGGCCGGCGGCGTAGCCGCGAATTTTTGACTCGGGGAGCGAGGCGAAGAACTGGCGGATGAGATCGAAGATGCCGAGATAGGTTGCCGGGGTGGAGCGCGGGGTCTTGCCGATGGGGGATTGGTCGACCTCGATGACGGAACGGAACGAGCCGGCGCCGGTGAGCGCGGTGAAGGGGGTGGGCGAGCCCTCGGTGGCGAAGCCGGTGGCTTGGACGAAATCGCGGCCGGTGAGTTTTTTGGCTTTCGCTTTGATCGCGTGGGCGACGGCGGGCTGGAGCACGTCGCGGAAGAGCGTGGACTTTCCGGCGCCGCTCGGGCCGGCGACCATAATGAGGCGGCCGGGCGGGAGGCGGAGGTCGAAGTTTTTCAGGTTGCGAAACGAAACGCCGGTCAGAGTAAGCGGGGTGGGCGGGGGCTCGGCGGCCTTGGCCTTGGGAAGGGCGAGGGGGCGGTAGGCGCCGCGCAGCGGATGCGTGATGCCCTTGGCGAGAAACAGGCCGGTGAGGGAGCTGGCGCTGGCGCGAATCTCGGCGGGCGTGCCGTGCGCGAGGAGTTCGCCGCCGTGGATGCCGGCGGCGGGACCGAGGTCGATGATGCGGTCGGCGCGCGCCATGAGTTCGTCGTCGTGCTCGACGACGAGGAGGGTGTTACCCTTCGCGCGGAGGGCTTGGAGGGTTTCGATGAGGCGGTCGTTGTCGCGGGCGTGGAGGCCGATGCTGGGCTCGTCGAGGACGTAGAGGACGCCGGCGAGATTGGTGCCGAGCTGTGCGGCGAGGCGGATCCGTTGGGCTTCGCCGCCGGAGAGCGTGTCGGTGGGGCGGTCGAGCGAGAGATAGCCGAGGCCGACGTGATCGAGGAATTTGAGGCGTTCCTCGATTTGCGGGACGATGTCCTGGGTGATCAGCGTGCCGCGGGCGTCGAGTGCGAGGGAGCGGAGGTGGACGAGGAGTTGCGACGGGGTCGCGGCGAGGAGGCCGGGCAGCGAGAGCGGCGGCTGCTTGGCGGAAGGGCGGAAGGCGAGTTTGACGGCGCGGCCGATGCGGTTGAGCCGGGCGCCGTGACAGTCGGGGCACGGCGAGCCGGTGTCGGAAAGGTCGTCGGCGGTGTCGACGCCGAATTCGCGGAGGCGGGCGGCGGAGTCGTCCTTGTCGTCGTCGGTGGGCTCGAGCATCCAGGGGAAAACGCGGCCGTGGCCGCGGCAAGTGGGACACCAGCCGCGCGGCGAGTTGAAGGAGAAATTTTTCGGATCGAGTTCGGGAAAACTCTCGCCGGTCTCGATGTCGGTGCGGGTGGTGGAGAACCAGGAGAGGATCGTACCCTGCGGGGTGAGGAGGAAGCAGGCGCCTTTGCCGAGTTGGAGGGCGCGGTCGAGTGCGGGACCGGTGCGCGGTTCCAGCTTAAGGTCCGCGACGACGACCTCGATGTCGTGCTCCTTGTAGCGGTCAAGTTTTTGGAAGGCGTCGACGCGGGTGAGTTGGCCGTCGGCGCGCAGGAGTGCGAAACCCTGGTTGGCGATCCAGGTCGCGATGGGCTGGTGGTGGCCCTTGCGTCCGCGGATGAGCGGGGCGCAGAGGTAGAGGTGTTTCGCGCGGCCGGCGGCGGGGGTGGCGAGGACGCGGGCGAGGAGGGCGCGCAGTTGGCCGGGCGAGAGGGGCGTGACGGGTTTGTCGGAGTCGGGATGGTGCTGGATCCCGAGGCGCGCGTAGAGGAGGCGGAGGTATTGGGCGACCTCGGTGATGGTCGCGACGGTGGATTTGCGGGAGCCGCGCGTGACGCGTTGCTCGATCGCGACGGTGGGCGGAATGCCGGTGAGCCGGTCGACGGCGGGGCGGGGGAGCTGTTCGACGAACTGGCGCGCGTAGGGCGACATGGACTCCATGAACCGGCGCTGGCCCTCGGCGAACACGATGTCGAAGGCGAGGGTGGATTTGCCGGAGCCGGAGACGCCGGTGACGACGGTGAGTTGGCGGTGGGCGATGGAGAGCGAGAGATTTTTGAGGTTGTTCTCGCGGGCGCCGACGATCTCCAGCGTGGCGCGGGCGGTCGCGTGGAGCGGGGCGGGGGTAGCGGTGAGCGACGGAGGGTTCGTCAGGTAGGGGGCGGGGGCTTCGGCGGCGAGGAGGGCGCGGTCATCGTCGGCGAGGGCCGCGAGGAGGAAGGGCGACGTCGCGGTGGTGGCGCGGGCGACGAGTTCGGGCGGGCCTTCTGCGACGATGCGGCCGCCGTCGGCGCCGGCGTCGGGGCCGATTTCGAGGAGCCAGTCGGCGGATTTGAGGACGTCGAGGTTGTGTTCGATGACGATGACGCTGTGGCCGCGGTCGACCAAGGCCTGGAGAACGGCGAGGAGGCGTTTGACGTCGTGGCGATGGAGGCCGGTGGTGGGTTCGTCGAGGAGGAGCAACGCGCCCGGGGTGGGCGCGAGCGGAGCGCGCGGAGCCGAGGGCTGAGCGTCGGACGCAGCGGTGTAGGTGCCGAGGTAGCGGACGAGTTTGAGGCGTTGGGATTCGCCGCCGCTGAGGGTGTTGAGGGGCTGGCCGAGCGTGAGGTAGCCGAGGCCGACGGATTCGAGGGAGGCGAGGCGGGTGCGGATGGCCGGGAGGTCAGCGAAGAGCGCCAGGGCGTCGGTGACAGGTGTGGCGAGCAGGTCGGCGACGGAGCGGTCGTTCCAGCGGATCGCGAGGACCTCGGGTTTGAAGCGGCGGCTTTCGCAGACGGGGCACGGGACGAAAACGTCGGAGAGAAACTGCATCTCGACGCGCTCGTAGCCGAGGCCGAGACAGTGGTCGCAGCGGCCGTCGCCGCTGTTGAACGAGAACGACGAGTGGCTGAAGCCGGCGGCCTGGGCGGCGGGAGTGGCGGCGTAGAGGTCGCGGATGAGATCCCAGGCTTCGGTGTAGAGCGCGGGGTTCGAGCGCGGGGTGCGGGAGAGGGGCGACTGGTCGACGAGGAGGATTTCGGAGAACGGCGCGTCCGCCGGTAAGGGGAAAATGGATGCGATGGCGGCGGGGTCTTCGGTGAGCTGGAGGCGTTGGACGAGGAGGCCCTGGTAGATGACGTGGTCGAGCAGGGTGGATTTGCCGGAGCCGGAGACGCCGCTGAGGCAAACGAGCCGGTGCAGGGGGAGGCGAAACGAGAGGTCGCGCAGATTGTGCTTCGTGGCGCGGGTGAAATGGAGCGACGGGTGGCCGGCCGGAACGGGGCGGCGGGAGGCGGGCGTGGCGATCGTCTCGCGGCCGGAGAAGTAGGCGCCGGTGATGCTGGCGGTCGAGGCGAGGAGGGCGGAGACCGTGCCCTCGAAAACGATGTGGCCGCCGCGGCTGCCGGGCTCGGGGCCGACTTCGATGACGTGATCGGCGGCGCGGATCATGGCCTCGTCGTGTTCCACGACGACGACGGTGTTACCGGTGTCGGTGAGGGTGCGGATGATCGCGATGAGTCGGTCGATGTCGCGCGGGTGCAGGCCGACGCTGGGTTCATCGAGGACGAAGAGCGTGTCGATCAGCGAGGTGCCGAGGCAGGAGGTGAGGTTGACGCGTTGGACCTCGCCGCCGGAGAGGGTTTTGGACTGGCGGTCGAGGGTCAGGTAGGCGAGGCCGACCTGGGCGAGGTAGCGCAACCGGGTCCGGATGGAGTCGAACGCGAGATCAGCGGAGTGCGCGGATCCGGCGGAAGGCCCCGGGCGTGAGGACCCATTGCCCAGGAGAGACAGGAGTTCGGAGATGGGGAGTTGGTAGAGCTCGGGGAGCGTGCGGTTTTGCCATTTCCAGCAGAGGGCTTCGGGCTGGAGGCGCTGGCCGCCGCAGGCCGGGCAGGGGTTGTAGGCGCGGTAGCGGGCGAGGAAGACGCGCACGTGCATCTTGTAGGTGCTTTTCTCCAGCCAGCGGAAGAAGCCCTTCACGCCATACCAATACTGGGGCCAGGGCTTGCCGTTTTCCTCGCCGTAGCCGGGTTCGCCGTCGATGACGAAGCTCTGTTGCTCGGGCGTGAGCGAAGCGAAGGGGACGTGGGTGGGGATTTTTCTTTTTTTGGCGAAAACGTAGAGGTCTTTTTTTGACTCGCCGTAGATTTCGCTCTCCCAGCACTTGATGGCGCCGTCGTCGAGGGAGAGGGACTGGTCGGGGACGGTGAGGCGGTAGTCGATGTCGATCACGCGGCCGAAGCCGCGGCACTTCGGGCAGGCGCCAAGGGGGGAGTTGAACGAAAAGAGCGCGGGGGAGGCGGCGCGGAACGTGCGGCCGGTGGAGGGTGAGTGAAGGCCGCGGGAGAAATGGCCGGCGGGCGGGAAGTGGGGAGTGCCGGGCGCGCCGGCCTGGGCATCGAAGAAAAAAACCTGGCCCTGGCCGAAGTGCAGGGCGGTCTCGGTCGCCTCGAGGAAACGCGACTTGTTCGCCGCGGTGAGGCCGAGGCGGTCCTGGACGACGTGAATGCCGGTCAGCGTTGCGAGCGGAGCGTTGAGCGTGGAGGGCGCGGAGGCGGGAGCCGAGAGCAGGTCCTCGATCTTGTGGACGGTGTCGTCGGCGAGCAGGCGGACGTAGCCCTGGTTTTTGAGATTGGTGAGGATCTCGGGCCACGTGAGATTGGCGGGCTTGGCGACACGAAAGCAGACGAGGAGGGTGCGGTTGGCGTGGGCGGCGGCGGTCTTGGCCCAGATGGTCTGCGGGTTGTCGTCCTCGACCTTTTCGCCGGTGGCGGGGTCGAAGCATTCCGCGACGTGGCTGAACCAAACTTTGAAGAAATCGGTGAGCTCCGTCATCGTACCGACGGTGGAGCGGGAGGTCTTGACGGTGTTGGACTGCTCGATGGCGATGGAGGGCCGGATGTTTTCGATGCGGTCGACTTTGGGTTTGTCGAGGAGATCGAGGAACTGGCGGGTGTAGGCGCTGAACGTCTCGACGTAGCGGCGTTGCCCTTCGGCGTGGAGGGTGTCGAAGACGAGGGAGGATTTGCCGGCGCCGCTCAGGCCGGTGACGGCGATGTAGCGGCCGAGCGGGACGTCGAGATCAAAGCCCTTGAGGTTGTTTTGGCGGACGCCGCGCAGGCGGATGCATTCGGGTTGGGGCGAGGCGGCGAGGGATGTTGAGGCGAGTTGCTTAACCACAGGCCGACACGGATGGCGGGGGTTGGAGGGAATGCAACTCGGAGTGCGGGGTAGGGCGATGCCTGCGATCACGACGCGGTCAGCAAGCGGCGCGCCGGAGTTGGGGGACCGAGGAGGTGGGCGGTGCAGCCGGCGACCAGCCCCACCAAATGGGCGAGCGGCACGGGTGCGAAGGTATCGCCCGTCGCGAACACGGGGCGGGCGGTGACGAGCTCAACGGCGCACTTCGCGGCCAGCGCGGCGAGCACGAGGGCGCCGCACACGGTGGCGGGTCGGTGGCCGCGCCGGCAGAGCGAGGCGGCGAACAGGCCGACCAGCGCGCAGTCGAGACCGGAGAGACCGCGGTAGAAATCGAACTGCGGTTGCCAGAGCCCCAGGGCAGGCCTGATGGCGGCGGCGGCGAGCGTGAGCGCGATGGCGAAGCGGGGGCGCGACTGGCGCTCGGTGGAGCATCCGAGCACGAGGAAGACCGCGAGGTTCCAAAGCAGGTGATTCGGGCCGAAGTGGGTGAGGTGCGCGGTGAACAAACGCCAAAGCTCGCCGCGGCCCAGCGCCGCGCGGTCGTATTGCAGCCCGTCCGCCGCGCCGGGGAGGAGCGGGACGGCCATCGTCGCGGCAGCGAGGGCGAGGGTGAGCCAGGGGAAGCGGGGGTTCATGGAGGCAGGTGGCGGCGGGGTGGCGGACGGGACCGGACTAGTCCGGGTTTGCCGTTGCCCTGGCACCGGCCGAACCACGCACCGAGCACGAGCACGACCGCGACAAGCCCGATCGTGAAAGCGTCGGCGCTCACGTCGCCGCCGCCGGAGTGGCGGCTCACGGGCGGGGCGGGGACGGGAAAGGCGGGTTGCGCGGTATCGACGCGGCCCGGACGGGCGGGTTGGGTGGCGCGGACGGATTGCGCGGCGAGTTCGGCGGCGGAGCGAGGCTGGTTGCGGCGGGCGATGCCGCGCTTGGCGTGCGTCGCGTCGGCGAGCACGATCATCGAGGTGTAGTCGGTGACGAGCTGGTAGGCGACGCCGAGATGTTGGATCGCGTCGTGGGACTCGGCGGCGGGTTCCAGGCCGGCGTGTTCCTTGACCTCGATCTGCGCGATCAGCGACATCGCCCCGAGGCGTTCGATCTCGGCATTGTCGGGGTCGATTTCGGGGAAGTTCACGGTCGTCGTGTAAGTCTTGTCCTCGCCGGTGAGAGAGGCGCGGAGGGTGGCGGTGGTCGGGCCCGCGCCCTCGTAGCGGCCGAAAATCACGAGCTGCTGCCCGCGGTAGATTTTCTGCGGGGTGTCGCCGGTGGTCTCGAAGACGCGCGCGGGGCCGCTGAACCTGATGGCGGCGTGGTGCAGCGCCTCGTGGGTCACCTGGCCCTTGGCCAGAATGAGCTGGCCGACGATGTCGTCGTCATTGGACACGGCGGCGGAGAAGCCGCCGCTGGCGTTGGCGAGGGGGCGGAGGAGCGGCCAGTTGGCGCTGTTGCCCAGGAGAAAGCCGAAGACGCGGACGTCGTATTGTTTGACGAGCCGGTAGAAGTTGGCGGGACGGATAATGCCCTGGTGAGCCACGCCGTCCGTCACCAGGACGACACTGGTCGCGCGATCGGCATCCAGATTTTTGAGACCGAGGGCCACGCCCGCGTAGAGATTCGTGCCGCCGGAGGCCTTGAGCGATTTGACGAGCGAGATTGCGTGCCGGGCGTTCTCGGCGGTGGCGGTGGTCCACGGGAGAATTTCTTTGGCGGAGTGGTTGAAGGTCACCAGACGAAAGCGGTCCTCGGGGCGCATCTGGCCGAGGGCTTGGGCGACGCCGTTGGCGAGAGTGTTTATGTTGCCCCGCATGGAGCCGGACACGTCGAGCACGTAGCTGTAGTCGGCGCTGTGGGCGAGCGGCTTGAGGTCGATGCCCGGCGTGACGATCAGCATGAACGTGCCGGGTTTGTCCTTCGCCGCGCGATAGGGAATCACGTCGACGCGGCCGGGGAGATGGTCGGCGAGGCGGTCGTAGAACACGAAGTCGCGGTCGAGTTTCGCGCCGGGGCGGTCAAGGATAACCTTGGAGTGACCGTCCGTGAATTTCTGGGTCAGCGCGACGGTTTCGAACCCGGGGACGCGGACATCGCCGACGGGCGCGGCGGATTTGAGTTCCAAGTTGAGGGAGAAGGCGCCTTCGACCGGCGGGGGCGTGGTCCAGACGTTTTTCGCGGCATGGTCGGTGCCACCGTCCTCGAGGGAATAGACAGAGCGGCCGACGCCGGAATCGATTTCGAGTGCCTGGTAATAGACGAAGCGGAGCGACACCTCGGCGTTGGCGCGCCCGGGCGCGCCGGGGCCGAGGACTGGAACGTCCTGATCGAGTCCGGGGCGCTGACGGCCGAGGAGCTGTTGCGGCGGTACACGCGCATCGTGTTCGCGCAGGCGGGGAGCATCGAGGAGACGGCGCGGCGGCTCGATTTGGACCGGCGGACGGTAAAAGCACGGCTGGGGTGGCGGGTATTTGCGGGCTGGCGGCGGCGGGAAATCCGGTTGAGAGTGTGGCGTGATCGCGTCTGTCGCATTTCGAAATTTCAAAGCGTTGCGGGAAACCAGCCTCGTGCTCGCGCCGTTCAATCTGGTCATCGGCCCGAACGGGAGCGGCAAGACGAGCCTGATCCAGGCGCTGTTGCGGCTGCGGACGCTGGCGAAGCTGCCGCTGGCCGAGGGCGAGCCGAGAACCGGCGGTCCGCAGATCGAGTTTCGTTTCTGGCCGCCGCACGACACGGTGCACGTGAACCTGGGCTGCCTGTCGGACCAGGTCTGCGATTTGCTGCGGGTGGTGCCGGCGGAGGCGCCGGAGTGGCCCGTCGTGCGTGCGATGATCGCCCACATCCGCTCGTATCGGCTGGACCAGGACGCGATGGCCGAGCCGTCGCTGGTGCGCACGGGCGCGGAGTTGTCGGCCGGCGGCGGGAATCTGGCGGCGGTGTTGGCGACGTTGCGCACGCGGGCGCCGGCGGAGTTTGCGGCGCTGACGGCCGAGGCGATCCGGCTCCTGCCGGAGTTTGGCGGACTGGAGGTGAAGGAGGACGCGGCGGGCGCGGCGGAGTTTGGACTGCGGCTCGACACGGGCGAGGTGGTGACGGCCGACAATCTTTCGCAGGGCACGCTCTATCTGCTGGGGATGCTCGCGCTGGCGTTCGATCCCGATCCGCCGTCGGTGCTGTGTATCGAGGAGATCGACCGGGGCATACATCCGCGGATGTTGCGCGAGGTGCGCGACGTGCTTTACCGGCTGAGCTACCCGCAGTCGTTCGGGCTCGCGCGGCGGGCCGTGCAGGTGATTGCGACGACGCATTCGCCCTACCTGCTGGATTTGTTCCGGGAGCATCCCGAGGAGATTGTGATCGCGCAGAAACACGGGGCCGAGGCGCGTTTCGAACGGCTGGCGGACCGGGCGGATCTCAAGGAACTGTTGAGCGAAGGCTCGCTCGGCGACATGTGGTTCAGCGGCATCCTCGGCGGCGTGCCGGAGGAACGATGAAAGTGGCGCTGTTGAGCGAGTCGCCGGCCGACGAGGCGGTGCTGCGGGTGTTGGTTGAGGCGGTGCTGGGGGTGCGGCCGCAGTTCGTGTCGCCCGGGCTACGGGCGCGCGGCTGGCCGAACGTCGCGCAACTGCTGCCGGCGGTGATCCGGCATCTGCATTTCAACACGGACACCGATGCGCTGGTCGTGAGTTGCGACTCGGACGATTCGGTGGTGCACACGGCGGCGCACGATGCGCCGGGGTATTTTCATCCGCATTGCCGGATGTGCCAGTTGCGCGGGATTTTTCACCGCACGACGAAAAAATTTCCGGTGGCGCACGGCCGGGCGCGGGTGCTGCGGGCCGTGGGGGTGGCGGTGCCCGCGCTGGAGGCGTGGCTGCTGTGCGGGCGCGACGCCGGCGTGACGGAGGCGGCGTGGCTCGCCGGGCAGGACGGCGGCCGGGCGCCCTACTCGCGGGCGGAGTTGAAATGGCGGGCCTACGGGACGGACCGCCCGAGCCTGCCGCACGAGATCCGGTGCGCACTGCACGAGCTGGAGCGGCTGCGGCGCGATCCGCGGCGGCTGGAGCACGATTTCCCGGGCTTTCGCGCGCTCGCCGAGGATGTGCGGGAATGGGGTAAGATAAACCGTAGCGATATCAAGGATCGGGCGGGCAGGGTGCCCGGGGCATGAAATCCGCGCCGGGTCGCGACGATGCGTTGGTCATCGCCGTGCCCAGTACGGCCGATGCGTTGCTGCGGGAGAGCCAGCGGCGGTTTCGCCCGCTCGGCCTTTCGCGCGGGCAATTCAACGTCTTCAACCGGCTCGCCGAGGCCACCGCCGGGGTGAGTGAGCGTGAGCGCGGCGACCGATTGCTGGTGGACCGTTCGAATGTCCCGGGGCTGCTCGGCCGCAGGGAGAAGGCGGGCTGGGTGCGGCGGGAAGATCAACCGGCGGACCGGCGGAGTCATCCCGTCGGGCTCACGACCGCCGGCCGGGCCGTGTGGGGCGAAGCGACGACGGTCTATCTGGGCGTGGTTGGGCAGGTGACCGCGGGGCTGGGCGCGCAACGGATGGACGAGTGCCTCGCCACGCTGGCGACCCGCGAACGGAACGCCACGACGAGGGAACCGGCCCGGTCGAGGAAGTAACCCCCAGGAAAACCTTCGCAGCGACGTGGGGGACGGCGAGCGACGAGTGGGTCGGCGCGGGGCGCATCTCCGGCGCACCGGCGTACCGGCAGACCCGTCCGGCGCGACGGGAAGGCCGATCCGTCGCGGCTGCACTTCCCGGATAAAAAGCTTGGAAACTCCGCCGAATTTGGCGCCATAACCGACGCTTTCATGCCCAACCCCGCCTTTCGTCGGCGATCCCACCTCCCGTTTTTCCTCGAACTCATCGCCCGCTCGGTTGCGCGCATGCTTTATCGTGTGCGGACGAGCGGTGCGGGAAACATCCCGTCCACGGGCGGCGTATTGCTGATTGCGAACCATATTTCCTACGTCGACGTGGTTGTGCTGCAGCTGGCGTGTCCGCGGCCGATCCGGTTTGTCGGCCACCAGGGGCTGAGGCGGAATGGGTTTTTCAACTGGTGTTTTGAAATGAGCGGGTCGATCCCGATCTCGGTGGAACAGCCGCGGGCGGGGATGAAGGCGGCGGTGGCGGCGCTGAAGGCGGGCGAGCTGGTGTG
>JBIKOK010000114.1:0-19751 GCA_044358025.1 Opitutaceae bacterium | reverse complement strand
AAGCCGCGGCCGTAGGTGGAGTGGACGAGGCAGGTGACGACGAAGACGGCGAGGGCGACGAAGGCGAGGACCCAGAAGATCGAGGTGTAGGCGGGAATGCCGTTGAGGCCGAGGGCGCCGCCGAGGAACTCCACGTTTTGGAAGATCACGCGGATGATTTCGCCGAAGCCGAGGGTGACGAGGGCGAGGTAGTCGCCTTTGAGGCGGAGGGACGGAACGCCGACGACGAGGCCGGCGAAGGCGGCGCCGAGGCCGCCGGCGACGAGGGCGGCGAGGAACATGAAGCCCTGCTGGAGGGCGGTGCCGCCGGCTTCGCCGAGAATTTTGGGGCCGAGGAAGAGGGAGACGGCGGCGGCGAGGTAGGCGCCGACGGACATGAAGCCGGCGTGGCCGAGCGAGAACTGGCCCGTGTAGCCGTTCACCAGATTCAGCGAGACGGCGAGGATGATGTTGATGCCGATGCCGGTGAGCACATCGAGGTGGTAGGGATCGATGCGGTCGGAGAAGTGCGAGAGCCCGGCGGCGGCGAGCAGCGCGGCGAGGAGATAGAGGTGGGGGCGGGGCATCGCCGGAAGTTGGGAGTTGAGAGCGGAGAGGTGTGCGTTCGGACCCGGAAAAAAGGACGGACCGGGAGATCAGACTTTTTCGACCGTGAACTTGCCGAGGAGGCCGGCGGGGCGGAAGAGCAGGATAATGATGAGAATCGCGAAGGCGATGGCGTCCTTGTAAGTGGACCACTGGCTGCCGTTGACGAAGGTTTCGACGGTGCCGAGGAGGAGTCCGCCGAGGGCGGCGCCGGGGATGTTGCCGATGCCGCCGAGGACGGCGGCGACGAAGGCCTTGAGGCCGGGCATCACCCCCATGAGCGGGTCGATGGACGGATAGTTGAGTGCGTAGAGGATGCCGCCGGCGCCGGCGAGGGCGGAGCCGAGGCCGAAGGTGAAGGAGATGACGACGTCGTTGTTGACGCCGACGAGCTGGGCGGCCTTGGGATTGAGGGAGACGGCGCGCATCGCGGTGCCGATCTTCGTGCGGTAAACGATGAGCTGGAGAGCGACCATGAGGAGCGCGGCGACGACGATGACAATGATCTGGTTGCTGGAGATCACGAGGCTGCCGAAGGAGAAATTGGCCGAGGGGAAGACGGACGGGAAGGTGCGGGGGGTGGCGCCGAAGAAGACCTGGCCGGAGTATTCGAGGAGGAGGGACACGCCGATGGCGGTGATGAGGACGTTGAGGGTCGGGCCGCCGCGGAGGCGGCGGTAGGCGAGGCGCTCGATGAGCATGCCGAGCAGGGCGCAGCCGAGCATCGCGCCGAGCAGAATCACGAGGCCGCCCCAGACGGTGTTTTCCGGGATGATTTTCCCGAGGTAATAGCCGATGAACGAACCGACCATAAAGACGTCGGAGTGGGCGAAATTAATGAAGCGGAGGACGCCGTAGACCATCGTGTAGCCGAGCGCGATGAGCGCGTAGATCGCACCGAGGGAGAGGCCGTTGATGAGTTGTTGGAGGAATTCGGACACGAGGGAGGTGGGGCCGAGAGCGGAGAGCTAAGAGCTGAGCGCCGCAAGCCAATCAATCGCCGAGCGAAGCGCGAAGGCCGCGCAGCCTTCGGCCGATTTCATCTGCGGCGGTATCGATTCGGGCAAAAGACGCCGCCCACAGGAATTTCTGGCGGCGGGCGATGAAAGGCCGGGCACCGACTTCGGAGCGG
The DNA here is from genome assembly GCA_044358025.1 of Opitutaceae bacterium. GTDB lineage: Bacteria > Verrucomicrobiota > Verrucomicrobiia > Opitutales > Opitutaceae > GAS368. The sequence goes on along the minus strand of JBIKOK010000114.1, from coordinate 18,034 downwards.
GAAACGGAGGCGGAGCCGACAAAGCGTGAAAAATCGGCGTCCGACCGGGCGGAACCTTCCGCGATCTTGGACGGGACGGCAGCGGGAGCGCGGCGGATCCGATTCGTCAGCCCGAAGCGTTCTTCGGGCGGGAAGTGCGGGGTTTCCGCGTGCATGAGGGCGGCGAAGTTCAGCGATTTCTGCCCGACGGCGAGTTTCGCGAATTTGAACATGGGGATGGTTCTTCGCGCTGGGCTCTGCGCGAGCCGGCGCCTAGGGCGTGACGGCTTCGAAGAAGACGCTGCGGCCGTTTTTGACGGTGAGCATGACCGCGGCTTTGGCGCTGTTGCGCTTTTCGTCGATCGTGGTGTTGCCGGTGACCCCGGGGAAGTTTTTCGTCGCGGCCATGGCGTCACGGAGCTTCGGGCCTTCGGTGGTGCCGGCTTTGGTCAGCGCGGCGGCGATGACATAGACGGCGTCGTAGCCGAGGGCGGACACGGCTTCGGGGATCTCGCGGTTCCAGCGGGCAGAGAATTTTTGGACGAAGGTGCGGACGACGGGGGCGTCGTTTTCGGCGGAGAAGTAGGTGGAGTAGTAGGTGCCTTCGACCGCTTTGCCGCCGAGTTCGATGAGTTGGGGCGCTTCCCAGCCGTCGCCGCCGATGAAAGGGACGTCGAGGCCGAGGGCGCGGGCCTGGCGGCAGATGAGGGCGGCTTCGGTGTAGAAACCGGTGACGGCGATGACGTCGGGTTTGAGGGGACGGAGCGCGGTGAGTTGGGCGCGGAAATCTTTTTCGCCCTCGTTGTATTTTTGCTCGGCGACGATCTCGCCGCCGTGGGCGGTGAAGTCCTGCCGGAGGACGGAGGAGAGACCGACGCTGTAGGGGGAGTTGACGGCGGTGAGGAGGGCGACGCGTTTGGCTTTGAGGGAGGTATGGGCGAATTTGGCGAGGACGGCGCCCTGGAACGGGTCGATGAAACAGATGCGGAAAATGTAGTCGCCGACCTCGGTGACGCGCGGGTTGGTGGACGAGATCGCCATCATGGGGATCTTGGCGAGTTGGCAGACGGGGGCGGCTTCGAGGGAGTTGGCGGAGGCGTTGGCGCCGATGACGGCGACGACCTTGTCGCGGGAGATGAGTTTTTTGACGGCGGTGGCGGACTCGCCCTGTTTCGACTGGATGTCCTCGACGAGGTAGGCGAGGGGGCGGCCGAGGACGCCGCCGTGGGCGTTGATTTCCTCGATGGCGAGGAGGACGCCCTTGCGGGTGGCGACGCCGAACGCGGCGTCTTTGCCGGTGAGGGAGCCGTAGTGGCCGAGCTTGATGGGATCGCCCGACGGGGCGGAGGCGGCGGAGGCGGAGAGGGGGAGAACGAGGGCGAGGAGGAGAAGGAGGCGCATAGGAAGGGGGGGATCACGGGTCGGGAGCCCCGGGCCACGCGGAATCAAGGATCGATGGTTTCGACGTAGGTGGCCCGGCCGTTTTTCACGGCGAGAATGACGGCCGATTTGGAGGCGTTGCGGGCCGGGTCGATGGAGGTGCGGCCGGTGACACCGGGGAAATTCTTGGTGGCGGCGAGGGCGGCGCGCAGTTTCGGGCCCTCGGTGGTGCCGGCGCGGGCGATGGCTTCGGCGACGATGAGGGTGGCGTCGTAGGCGAGCGGGGCCATGGAGTCGGGGGTTTCGCCGTTGTAGCGGGCGCGGTATTTTTTGACGAACGCGCGGACCTCGGGCGCGGTGCTATCGGAAGAGTAGTGGCTGGCGTAGTAGGTGCCGTCGACGGCCTTGCCACCGATCTCGATGAGCTCGGGGGCTTCCCAGCCGTCGCCGCCGAAGATGGGGATGGTGAGGCCGAGGTCGCGGGCCTGTTTGCAGATCAGGGCGGCTTCGGTGTAGAAGCCGGTGGCGGCGATGGCGTCGACTTTGGCGGCTTTGATGGCGGTGAGCTGGGCGCGGAAATCTTTGTCGCCTTCGGAGTATTTTTGCTCGGCGGCGATTTCCCCGCCGAGGGCGGTGAAGCGTTCGCGGAAGACTTTGGAGAGGCCCACGCTGTAGGAAGCGGAGACGGACGTGAGGACGGCGACGCGCTTGGCCTTGAGGGTGGTGGCGGCGAATTTCGCGAGGACGGCGCCCTGGAACGGGTCGATAAAGCAGGAGCGGAAAATGTAGTCGCGCTTTTCGGTGACCTCGGGGGCGGTGGCGGTGGTGGCGACGAAGGGGATGCGGGCGGCCTGCGCGAGCGGGGTGACTTCGTTGCAGTTGGAGGAGGTGCCGCCGCAGAGGAGGGCGACGACCTTTTCGCGGCTGAGGAGTTTTTTCGCGACGGTGGCGGAGTCGCCGGGTTTGGACTGGTTGTCCTCGACCACGACGACGAGGGGGCGGCCGAGGACGCCGCCGCGGGCGTTGATTTCGGCGATGGCCATCTGCACGCCGCGGTGGGCCTGCTGGCCGAAGGCGGCTTCCTTGCCGGTGAGGGGTTCGATTTCGCCGAGCTTGATGGGTTCGACGGCGGTGGCGGCAGACGCAGAGAGGGAGAGGACGAGAGCGAGGAGGCGGGCGGTGGGCAGGTGGCGGTGCATGGGGGCGGGAGGAGGCGCACGGGCTGGAAAGCCCGTGCTACGGGGCACACGGGTCGGGGCCGCGGGCCGCTTTACGGGGCGACGGTTTTGTGGAACTGGAGTTTGCCGCCCTTGATGGCGATGATCGTCGCGGCCTTGGAGGCATTGCGGTCCTTGTCGAGGGTGGTGACGCCGCTGGCGCCGGCGAAATCTTTGGTGGCGGCGAGGGCGTCGCGGAGTTTCGGGCCGTCGGTGGTGCCGGCGCGCTTGATGGCGTCGGCGAGGACGTAGACCGCGTCGTAGCCGAGGGCGGAGAAGGCGCCGGGGACCTCGTTGTTCCAGCGGGCCTTGTATTTGGCGACGAACTGGGTGACGGCGGCTTCGGTGTTTTCGGCGGAGAAGTGGGTGGAGTAGTAGCAGCCGTTGAGCGCTTCGCCGCCGATGGAGAGGAGTTGTTCGTCTTCCCAGCCGTCGCCGCCGAAGAAGGGGACGGTGAGGCCGAGGTCGCGGGCCTGGCGGATGATGAGGGCGGACTCGGTGTAGTAGCCGGGGACGAAGACGGCGTCGACGTTAGCGGCCTTCACGGCGGTGAGCTGGGCGCGGAAGTCTTTGTCGCCTTCGGAGAAATTTTTCTCGGTGGCGATGACGCCGCCGGCAGGGACGAAGGTTTCCTTGAAGAATTTGGCGAGGCCGAGGCTGTAGGCATTGGAGACGCTGGAGAGGATGGCGACGCGCTTCACCTTGAGGTCCTCGCGGGCGAACTTGGCCATGACCGTGCCCTGGAACGGGTCGATGAAGCAGACGCGGAAGATGTAGTTGCCGGTCTGGGTGACCTTGGGGTTGGTGGCCGCGGGGGCGATCATGGGGATCTTCGCGGCCTGGGCGATGGGGGCGGCTTCGAGGGAGCGGCCGGAGGAGACTTCGCCGATGAGGGCGACGACCTTGTCGCGGGAGATGAGTTTTTTGACGGCGGTGGCGGATTCGCCGGACTTGGTCTGGTTGTCTTCGTAGGCGAGTTCGAGTTTGCGGCCGAGGACGCCGCCGGCGGCGTTGATTTCCTCGAGGGCGAGGACGACGCCGTGGTGGGAGGTTTGGCCGAAGCCGGCTTCCTTGCCGGTGAGGGAGGCGTATTCGCCGATCTTGATGGGTTCGGCGGCGTGCAGGCAGGCGGAAGCGGTGAAGAGGACCGCGAGCGCGGCGAGGTGGCGGAGGGTGGGGAGCGATTTCATGAAGACGGTGAGAAGGCGGGACGGAGAGAGGGGCAGAGCGGGAGAACGAGAACGATGACGAGGAACGAGAACGACGCGGGTCAGGGGCTGACGTCTTGGACGAAGGTGAACTTGCCGTTCTTCACGGTGAGAACCACGGCGTTCTTGGTGGGGTTGCGGTTGGTGTCGAAGGTGATCGAGCCGGTGACGGCGGGATAGTTGACCGTCGTCGCGAGGGCGTCGCGGATTTTGGCGCCGTCGGTGGAGCCGGCGCGGCGGATGGCGTCGATGGCGAGCATGGCGGAGTCGTAACCGAGGACGGAGAGAGCGTTCGAGCCGATGCCCCAGCGTTGCTGGAAGCGCTGGTTGAAGGCGACGACGGCGGGGGATTTGCTCTCGGGCGAGTAGTGCGTGCTGAGGTAGCAGCCCTCGGCGGCGGCGCCGGCGATGGCGACGAGGTCGGGGGATTCCCAGCCGTCGACGCCGAGAAGGGGAAGGGTGAGGCCGAGGTCGCGGGCTTGTTTGCAGATGAGGGCGGCTTCGGCGTAGTAGCCGGGGACAAAGATGCCGTCGGCGCCGGCGGCTTTGATGGCGGTGAGTTGGGCGCGGAAATCTTTGTCGCCCTCGCCGTATTTTTGCTCAGCCGCGATGACGGTGGTGGGCGAGGTGAAGCGTTCGCGGAAATATTTGGCGAGGCCGACGCTCTGGGCGGAGGAGACGGACGAGAGGATGGCGACGCGCTTGAGCTTGAGGGTCTCGCGGGCGAACTTGGCCATCACGGTGCCCTGGAAGTCGTCGATGAAGCAGATGCGGAAGATGTAGTTTCCCTTCGCGGTGACTTCGGTGTGGGTGGCGCCGGGGGAGATGAGGGGGATTTTGGCGGCCTGGGCGATGGGGGCGGCTTCGAGGGTGCGGCCGGAGGTGATTTCGCCGAGGATGACGGCGACCTTGTCGCGGGAGATGAGTTTCTTGACGGCGGTGGCGGATTCGCCGGGCTTCGACTGGTTGTCCGCGGTGATCAGCTCGAGTTTGCGGCCGAGCACGCCGCCGGCGGCGTTGGTCTCTTCGACGGCGAGGAGGGTGCCCTTGTGGGCGTTCTGGCCGAAGACGGCCTCTTTCCCGGTCATCGAGGCGAATTCTCCGAGCCTGATCGGGTCTTGGGCGAGAGCGGCGGTCGAGACGAGGGCGCTGGTGAAGAGGGCGACGAACGACCGGAAGGCGAGAGTCATAGTGTGGTGGCGGGGAGAAGAGCGGGGCGGAGCCAAGGCGAGGCCCAGCAGGTTTTCAACCAATCTTGTGGAGGGATGCGGAGCAGAGCGGAGGGCGGGATATTCGGACGGGGACGCGGGGGCTTGCATCGGCGGTTGGCGACCGCCGCGCCGTGGCGGGGAGGGGCGGGGGGTGGTTCCGTGGGGCGGAGTTTTTTGTGAAATGGGCTTTCCGTGATGGGGTGCGGGGCCTTTGATCGGGGGCATTGAATACGTTTGACCGACATCTCCTGCGCGAGTGGTTGCAGATTCTCGGGCTCGTGCTCGTCGCCACGTGCGGGCTGCTGGTCGTGCAGGTGCTCTACGACGATTTCCGGTCGTTGCGCGAACTCGGGGCGCGGGGCTGGGTGTTGTGGCGGTATCTCGGGGTCACGTTGCCGAGTTTCCTCGCGGTGGTGCTGCCGGTGGCGCTGTTGATTTCGCTGATCTATGTGCTGGGGAAGCTGCATCGCGCCAACGAACTGACGGTGATGCGGGCGGCCGGGGTCGGCTTCCTGCGCTTGACGGCGCCGGTGTGGGGCGTGGGCGTGCTGTGCTGCGGGTTGTCGTGGTGGCTCAACACGACGGTGGTGCCGTGGTCGGTGGAGCAGTCGCGGTCGCTGCGCGACGAGCTGGTGTTTCAGCGCGACGCGAAATCGCTGACGGCGGACCGGGTGGGGGCGGCCTACAGCGTGGCGTTCGACAACGCGCGGGAGCGGCGCATGTGGTTTTTCAACCGGTTCAGCCGGTTTACGCAACACGGCTACGGGGTGTCGGTGTCGGAGCTGGACGCGAAGCGGCGCGAGACGACGCGGATCGTGGCGGCGGAGGCGTGGCCGGACGGCGCGGGGAAGGGGTGGGTGTTCAAGGACGGGCGCGAGCTGACGTTTGCGCCGGAGACGGGCGAGTTGCTGGCGTCGGCGCCGTTTGCGGAGAAGGTGCGGCCGGCGTATCGGGAGGATCCGCAGCTGATGCTGTTGATCGACCGGCGGCCGGTGGATTTGTCGCTGCACGAGTTGCGTGAGCTGATCGACTATCTGGAGGCGGAGCGGAATCCGAAGGCGGTCCCGTATGTGGTGCGCTACTACGGGCTCATCGCCGACACGCTGGGGCCGCTGCTGGTGATCGCGATGGCGATTCCCTTCGCGATGACGGGCGTGCGGGTGAATCCGGCGGTGGGGGTGTCGAAGTCGATCGGGCTTTTTTTCCTGTATTATGTGTTCGCGAATGTCGCGGCTTCGTTGGCGACGAAGCAGATCGTGGATCCGGCGGTGGCGGCGTGGCTGCCGAATATCGGGATGGGGACGATCGCGCTGTGGTTTTTTGCGCGGATGAGGTAGCCCATCACGGGCAGGAAAGCCCGTGGCACCCACGCGACGAGGACGGCGCAGCGGCGCTGGTGGTGGGAGGTGCGATTGGGGCGGATGAACTCGGCGAATTCCTCGGTGGGGCGTACAGCGATCCCACCGAGGAGGGCGAGGGAGGTGTCGGCGTCGCTGAACTTGGCGCGAAAATCCGGTCCGAGGACGACGGCGGCGCTGGGCTCGGCGGCGGCGGAGGCGGCGTTGGGCAGGGGGAGGAGGTGGGCGAGGACGGCGTCGGGGGGGCGTGAAAATGGCGCGAACGGCCGTCGTTGGGGTGGGGCTGGAACGGCGCCTATCGGCGCGAAGGGGGCGTGGGCGGATCGACGAGTGCGAGCCAGAGAGGCGTCGGGGAGGTGCGCGCTTTGGAGCGGGGCGGGGAATCTTTTGACCGAGCGGAGGCGACGGATTTTTTCGCGGTCGGGGCGGACACGGATTTCTTCGTCTGCTTCGATGGCTGGGCGGGCGACGCGGTCAGGGGCCATGGGGCCGGAGCGGCGTGCGGTGGGGGGGTGGCGGAGGAGGCGAGGCGGGGGAAATCGGTTTCGGCGAAATCGTTGAGGATGCCCTCGTGCGGGCGGTCCTGTTTGTAGACCTGCAGAATGCGGGCGTGCTCGGCATCGCTGGTCGGGAAAATTTTCGGCGGCTCACCCTTGAGGAAGATGGCGGTGTAGGCGCGGCGGCGGTCGACCATGCGACGGATAACGATCATGGGGGGGAAGGAAACGTGGAGAGGCGTTTTGGCCAGCGGCGGCGTGGAAAAACCGGAGTCGGGCGAGTGGGTCCAGCGGGAGATGAGCCCGGGAATTTCACGCGCAACTTGCGCCGACCGGTTTCACCGAGGGTACGGAGCCCCACCCACCGAGCTCATCGGGCGGACACGGTGTTGGGCTCCGTGCCCTCGGTGCGGAACTCGGTGCGCCCGGCGAAAAAAAATTCACGAACGGGTGATTGATGCCGGTCAGGACCAGTTGAAATTGAAACTAACGCTGATGCGTTCGTCGGCGACGCGGTTGGCGGCGACCTCGTGGCGGAGCCAGCTCTCGAAGAGGATGACGTTGCCGGCCTCGGCGGCGTAGGTGACGTGGGGCAGGCTCGCGGGGCGGGCGGAGGGGAGTTTCGGCGGGGCGGCCATGAATTTGCTGAGGCGGGGGTCTTCGAATTTCAGGCCGGAGCAGCCGGGCGGGGTGGCGACGTAGTAGGTGCCGCTGATGAACGAGAGCGGGTGGAGGTGGAGCGAGTGCGCGGCGGTGGGCGGCATGATGTTGACCCAGAAATCGGTCATCCGGATCGAGCGGCCGCGGAGGTCCATGTCGAGGGCGCGGGCGAAGGCGCGGACGTGGGTGGTGATTTTTTTCTCGAGGCCGGCGAAGGTACTGGAGAAGCGGTGGAGCTCGTTCATCGAGGCATAGCTGGTGTAGCCGCCGGGGTAATTCTTGGCGGACCACTTGCGCCCGGCCGTGTCGAAGTCGCGGAGTTGGCGGCACTCCGCGGCGAGGGCGGTGTTGAAGCGCCCGCGGGCGGCGGCGGTTTTTTGGAGAGGCTCGCAGTAAATGAGCGTCGGGAAATGGGAGCGGATGGGCATGGGTGACGCGGAAGTAGCGGGTAGTGAGGAGCGGGAAGCGAGTCGCGAGTAGGGCTGAAAACGCGATGGGCAGGGAGCCTATTTGCCGAGGAATTTCAGGCCGAGGACGCCGGTGACGATGAGAGCGATGCAGGCGAGGCGGGCGGGAGCGGCGCTTTCGTTGAAAAGAAAAATGCCGGCGATCGCGGTGCCGACGGCGCCGATGCCGGTCCAGACGGCGTAGGCGGTGCCGATGGGGAGTCCGCGGGCGGCGAGGGCGAGGAGCGCCATGCTCGCGGCCATGGCGGCGCCGACGCCGAGGCTCGGCCAGAGGCGCGTGAAGCCGTCGGTAGATTTCAGGCCGGCCGCCCAGACGATTTCGAGGGCGGCGGCGATCAGCAGGAGCGTCCAGTGCATAGACGCGAGCGTGGGGCGGCGGGCGGGCGGGTCAACGCGGGCGCGTCGCGAATGCTCCGGCGAGGGAGCCCCAACCAGCGCCGATGATCCGAGGCGGTGCTTTCGGCGGGTCGTCGGAGGGGTCACGTCCCTCTTTGCCCGCGCCTACCCGGTGCGTGAGCACGGAGCCCGCGCTGGCATCGGGTCGGGCGGGAAGTGCCGCTGCACTTCCACGGAACGCGAGGACGATCCCGGGGAGCAAAAGCGCATCAAAGAGTTTGTCTTTGGGCGCCTCGCAGGGGCACGCGCGGGTGGAGCCGCGAATTTGGCGCGACGAATGGTGGGCGAAGGATCGGCCGGCTTCCCTCAGCGCACGCCGCCCATGAGTTTTTTGACCCAGGGGACGAGGGCGAGGAGGACGACGGTGCAGCCGCCGACGATCAGGGCCTGGTGCCAGAAGAAGTTCGCGAGTTCGGTGGCGTTCTCGCTCTTGAATTCGCCCGCCAGCACGCCGGCGAGTTTGTTGCCGAGAGCGGCGGCGAGGAACCAGATGCCCATGACGAGGCCGACGAGGCGCTGGGGGGCGAGCTTCGTCATGGTGGAAAGGCCGACGGGGCTGAGGAGCATTTCGCCGACGGTCTGGAGGAAGAAGAGCCCGACGAGCCACAGAGGGCCGACCTTGCCGTCGGCGGTGAGTTTGGCGGCGGGGACCATCAGGACGAAGGAGAGACTGACGAAGAGGAGGCCGAGGGCGAATTTCATGGGGCTCGAGGGCTGTTTATGGCCGAGGGCGATCCAGAGGTAGGCGAAGACGGGGGCGAGGAGGATGACCCAGATGGAGTTGACGGACTGCCACCACGAGGAGGGGAAGGACTGGCCGAAGGCGACGTTGTGGGTGAGTTTGTCGGCGAAGAGCGAGATGGAGGAGCCGGTTTGCTCGAAGATGGCCCAGAAGATTTCGGCGGCGAAGAAGAAGACCAAGATGGCGGCCATGCGCTTGCTGTCCTGGTCGGGGCGGAAGGCGAAGAAGAGGATGGCGGCGATCTGGAGGGCGAAGAGGACGTAAACGAGCACCGGATACGTGTCGGAGGCCTTCATTGCGGCGATGAGGGCGAGGGAGCCGAGGGCGACGAGGCCGAGTTTGCCCCAGGGGCGGCGGCCGTCGGCTTCGGGGGCGGGGGCGCTGCCGACCTGGGCGAGGCGGCCGCGTTGGAGGACGTAGACAACGAGGCCGAGGGTCATGCCGACGCCGGCGGCGCCGAAGCCCCAGTGCCAGCTGTTCAGGGGATTGAGGCCCCAGGCGGTGAGCTGGGTTTTCCAGCCCTCGCTCTGGGCGAGGTAGCCGGTGACGAGGGGGGCGAGGAAGGCGCCGATGTTGATGCCCATGTAGAAAATCGAGAAGCCGGCGTCGCGGCGTTCGTCGGTGGGGCGGTAGAGGCTGCCGACCATCGTGGAGATGTTGGGCTTGAGGAGGCCGGTGCCCATCGCGATGAGGACGAGGCCGGTGTAAAAGGTGAGCGTGCTGCCGAACGCCATGGTGAAGTGGCCGGTGGCGATGACGATGCCGCCGACGAGGACGGCGCGGCGGGCGCCGATGAAGTTGTCGGCGATGAAGCCGCCGAGGATCGAGAGCAGATACACGCTCATCGTGTAGGTGCCGTAGATGGCGGCGGCGCTCTTGGTGTCGAAGCCGAGGCCGCCCTCGGCAGCGGTCTTCACCATGAAGAGCATGAGCAGGGCGCGCATGCCGTAGTAGGAGAAGCGCTCCCACATTTCGGTGAAGAAGAGGGTGGTGAGGCCGCTGGGGTGGCCGCCGAGGCCGCCGGTTTCGTGGAGCGCGAGCGGGGTCGCGTTTTCGGTTTCGATCGAGACCGGGGGGACGGGGGAAGAACTCATAGGTTGCGCGGGAGAGTGGTTGGGCGGGAGGCGGGGGCAAAGAGAAATATGACTGAACGGCGGGGGCGAGGTTGGGGGCGAGGTGGCGGCGGGGCGGACGGGTGGACGGGGCAGGCGGGCGGTTTGTCGCTCGCCAGCGGGGGCGGGCGCGCGGCAGATTTTCGGGCGTGTCATTTACGATGAAAACTGGGGTGATCGGTTTGGTCGCGGGTTTGATCGCGGTCCCGCTGGGGGCGCGCGTGGATTTGTTGTTGGTGCCGCCGGTGGGGCCGGTGGAAGCGAATCCGGGGCATCAGCTGACGCTCTACGTCGACAATCCGACGAACCAGGAGGACGCGGATGTGCGGTTGCCGACGACGATCACGGCGGTGTACGCAACGCCGACGACGCGCGGGGTGGTGCGGCTGACAGTCGTGGCGGCGGATCCGGCGAGCGGAGCGGTGTTCAATACGGCGAGCGGCAGCCTCGTGCTCAAGGTGCCGCAAATGACCAGCCAGACGATCACGTTGCAGTTGGCGGATGCGCTGCCGGTGACGGAGGGGTTCGTATCGTTGCGGCTCACGGATCCGCCGACGAACACCATCATGTTCCGGCTCGTGAAGGGCGCGGGGGTGGAGGAGAAAGTGGCGCCGGCGCCGGTCTATGCGGCATTGCCGCCGAAGACGAAGGAGCGGGTGAAAAACAGCGCGGGGGACATTGATCTGCGGAACGACGTCGAGGTCGTGCGGCGGCACATCTTGGGTTACGAGCCGATTTATTTTGTGGTCGGCGCGCGGGAGCGGATCAATGCGCGGTTTCAGTTCAGCTTCAAATACCGGGTGCTGGAGCCGCAGCCGGAACCGGAGGTGATCCGGGACCTTTATTTTGCCTATACGCAGACCTCGATCTGGGACCTGGAGTCGACGTCGAAGCCGTTCTACGACTCGAGCTACAAGCCGACGGTGTTTTTTCAGCGGGAGAAATTTGCCGATGAAGGGTGGTGGAGCCACGTGGGTGTGCAGGCGGGCGCGCAGCACGAGTCGAACGGCAAGGGCGCGGGCGCGGCGACGGTGGCGCTCTCGAACGGATTGATCGCGCCGCCGAATCCGGCGAAGCATCCGCTGGATTCACGGAGTCTCAACACGCTGTATGTGGCGCCGCGGTTGCGGTGGGCCTCGCCGGAGACGGGGTGGTTTGTCGAGACGTCGGCGCGGGCGATCGCGTATTTTCAGATGGACGAGAATCCGGATTTGCCGAGTTACCGCGGGCATGTGGAGGTGATGGTGCGGGGCGGGCACGACCGGGGCTTTCAACTGGCGATGCACCTGCGGGGGAGTCCGCGGCGCGGGCGTGGGAGCGCGGAGTTCAACGCGTCGTGGCCGGTCACGCAGATGCCGCTCCTGAAGTGGCTCGTGCCGGTGGATGTGTTGCGGTCGGTGGGCGGCTACGGGCAGATCCAGTATTTCAATGGCTACGGGGAGAGTTTGCTCGACTACGATGTGCGACGGAAGGACCAGCTGCGGATCGGGCTGGAGATTGTGCGGTAGGCCGCCGCGCGGGCGAGGCGGACGGCGGGCGTCCGGTTACCGGGCCGGATGGGCTTTGGCCCATTGGGCGTAGTGATCGAGCGCGCGTTTGGGCGCGTTGCCGAACCAGGCGTAGCCGTTGCGGCGCTCGGCGGAGATTGCGGCGACGTCGTCGTGGATGGTCAGGTCGCGGTCGCCGAAGAGGGGGCGGTCGGTGCCGATTTCGGCATAGCGGGGCCAGAGGAGGCCGGCGCCGGGCGCGGGGAGGAGGGTGCGGCCGGTGCCGTCGGGGGCGGGTTTGAAGACGACGTCCCGCAGGGGCGTTTTTTGAAACTACGCGGCGGCGGCGTGCACGGCGGCGACGGTGGCGGGGCTCGGGTTGGGCAGGGCCATCAGAAAGAGCACGATGCCCGCGCTCTCGCCGGCGGATTGCGCGGGCATTTCGTAGTTGCGGGCACCGACGGGGGCGAGGGAGAGGACGTCGATCTGCTGGCCCCAGGCGGTACGGCGACCGTTGACGGTGATCTGGCTCGCGAGGATGCAGGCGAGGCCGCGGGCGGCGCTGGCGGCGGCGCGGGTGCGGAGTTCGGCGGGGACGAAGGCGAATTCGGCGCGGGCGGCGGCGAGGTCGTGGAGGAGGGCGAGGACGTTGATCATGGCGCCGTCGTTGAACGTGATGGCGTCGTGATAACCGCCCTCGAGGGGGAAGACCTGGGGCCAGCCGCCGTTGGGGTATTGGGCGGCGAGGAGGTAGTCGACGCCCCGGTCAAAGGCGGAGCGCCACGTGTCGGTGCGGCCGAGGGTGGGGGCGGCCGCGGGGCCGGCGGCGGCGATCGTCTTGGCGAGGAAACGCAGTTGGGTGACGGTGGCGTCGTTGTCGATGGTGCCGACGTAGCCGGCTTCATGACCGGAGCGTTCGCCGGGCCGGCGGGGGGCGGTGGTGAGGTGGGTATTTTTGTTCCAGCCGCCGGCGGGGGTTTGAAACGAGACGACGATGTCGGCGATGCGGGCGGAGTCGGGGCCGGACCAGAAGGCGGCCGGTTGGTTGAGCGACACGCCGCGACCCTTGGCGGGGACGTGCGGGGTGGTGAGGCCGGCGGCCTTGATCTCGGCGGCGAGCGTGGCCTGATCGAGGGCGGCTTTGGCGCGCGACTGGGCGAGGTAGCGGTGCCACGCGGGTTGTTCGGCGGCGGGGAGGGCGTGGATGCGCTCGGCGGTGAGCGGGAGCGCGGGGACGTTGGTGCCGACGACGGCGGCGGGCAGTACAGCGGGCAGAAGGAGGAGGGCGGCGAAGGCGAGCAGCGGGCGAAAGCAGGAGTGCATGAGGGCGGAGTGCCCCGCGAGACGTGCGGCGGCGGCCCGGGTTGCGGGTAACCGGACGGGCGTCGGTTGCGTTGCGCGACGCGCCGGCCCGCGACAAGCGAGACGAGCGTCGGGCGGGCGGCGTAACGGGCCGGCGAGGACCGCGGCGAGGTGGACGAGGGGGGAATGCCGCGGGGGCAGGCGGCGGGTTCGTCACGTAATACGTGACAAAGGGTCGGCGGCGGATTTGTCACGTAATACGTGACAAAGGGTCGGCGGCGGGTTTGTCACGTAATACGTGAAAAAGGGTCGGAGGCGGGTTTGTCACGTAATACGTGACAAAGGGTTGGAGGCGTTTCTGGCGGGGGCGCGAGGGCCCGGGCGGGATCAGCTGTGGCGCGTTTCGCGCGCGGGCTGCGCGGTGGGGGCGGTCCAGGCCTGCGCAGCGGGGCTGCGGAGGGTGAGGAATTGCCAGAGGCCGAAGAGGACGCCGAAGGCGATCGTCACAGCGAGGAAGGCGAGCCGGTCGCGGCCGAGGGAGTTGTCGCTTTGGCCGATGGTCCAGAAAAGGGTGGCGCCGCCGACGCCGAGCGTGGCGATGATGCAGAAGATGCTCCAGGCGATGCCGGCTTTGCGGGCGCAGTCACAGCGGAAGACGATGCCGAGGCCGATGCCGACCATCGCCAGATCCCAGAGGAGGGGAAACAACAGGCCGAACGGATCGGGCCGCGGGGTGAGGCGCAGCAGCGCAATGGTTCCGACTACGACGAACAGGGCACCCGCCAACAGGGTGCAGAAGGGTAGTTTTTTCATTGGGGCAGCCAGACTGAAAGGTGTCCACCGTGAGGAAGGATCGGCGCGGGTGTCGAGGACTGAGGTCAATAATTATTTTTGAACGAAAAGAACGGCGGGGTTTTCCGGTGGGGCGGAGGGTTCGGGCGGAGGGTTCGGGCGGAGGGTTCGGGCGGAGGGTTCGGGCGGAGGGGTTCGGGCGGAGGGGCGTGGAGGCGGCCGTGGACGGCGCGCAGGAGGGGCTCGACGTTGAACGGTTTCGCGGGGAACGCGTCGGTGAAGGCGGGGCGAGGGTGCCGGGGCGGTCGCCGGGGCTGGCGCGGACGGCGCGGTCTTCGACGACGAGGTTTTGCGCGCGGCGGGCGAGGGTGCCGCCGCGGAGCAGGGCGTCGCGGGCGTTCATGCAGAGGTTGAGGAGGACCGGGTGGATTTGGGTGGGGCTGGCGGTGATGGACCAGAGGTTGGGGGCGATGCAGGTGTCGAAGCGGATGTTTTCGGGCAAGGGCTCGCCAGTGACCATGCTGAGGTCGCGGAGGAGGTGTGTGACATGGACCTGGCGGGGTTCGCCGCCGCCGCCCTGGGTGAAGCGAAGGATCTGGCGGACGAGGCCGGCGCCGCGCTCGGCGTTTTTCTCGAACATCGCGCGGAGCTGGAGATCGCCGGGGGCGGTGATGTGCTCGGGGAGCATCGGCACGCCCATGAGCCGCGGCGAGAGGACGGTGGTGAGGTTGGGGGCGATGCCGGAGGCGAGCCGGCCGACGCTGGCGAGGCGTTGGGCGCGGCGGAAGTGGTCCACGAGGTTCCGGTGTTCGGGGAGGTCGGTGGTGATGGCGAGGCGGGCTTTGCTTTCGCGCAGGGCGTTTGCAGCGGTGCGGCGGCGGCGGCGTTCGGGGCTTTCGCGCGGGGCGCGTTGGACGGTGGAGACGCGGCGTTTGAGCGGGTCCTTGAAGAGGTAATCGGCGGCGCCTTCCTGGACGGCCGCGATGGCGCGTTCGTTGTGCGCTGCGGAAGCCCTGGAGTTTTCTTCAATCGATTTCCGAGCTGGTGCGCCGGCAATCCACGCCGCGCGCGTCGGCGAGCCAGGCCCACATGGCGCCGCTGCTGTTCGCCGCGAAGGGGCTGCGTTCCGCGGTGTGCCCGCCGGCGAGCCAGGCGCGGCCGACGCCGCCGGACGCGGCACAGCGTTCGCACCTCGGGCTGATGGCGTCGGCGCTGCAGACGAGGGCGAACGGGATTTCGCCGCGCCTCGCCCACGTGAGCGCGCGGTTGGACGCCGGAGGCGCGGACGTGGTGCAGCGGTCGCGGTTTCCGGCGCAGAATTCGGATGCGTGAGCGGCGGAGTCGGTATCAAAGATACCGCGACGCAGGTGACCGGAACCGGCCGGGCTATTTGGCGCGGTAGTCCTGCCAGAGCCACTCGAGGGCGCCGGGGAGGGTTTGGCGGGTGACGCGTCCGTCGGTGTGGCCGGCGGCTTCGGCAAAGACGAAGCGATAGGGGTAGCCCTTCGCCTTCAGGGCGGCGGCCATGCGCCGGTTGGCGAGGACCCAGTTGTGGAGCGAGGCTGCGTCGCGCGTGGCGCCGTTGTCGTTTTCGCTCACCTGCAGCCAGACGCGCAGGGGCTTGCGCTCGCTCTGCGGGATGAGGTGTTCGTGATAGTCCCAGGCGCCGTGCGGCGACGCGGGGTTGGGGGGCGACTGCTGGTCCACGTAGGTGCCGGAGTAGGTGAGGATGCGGCGGTAGAGGTCGGGGCGGAACCAACCCATCGTGAACGCCGCGGCGCCGCCCGAGCTGCCGCCCATCGCGGCGCGGCCTGCGGGGTCGGACGTGAAGGTGAGGCCGAATTTTTGCGCGATGCGAGGGAGGACCTCGGTCTCGATGAACGCGGTGTAGGTTGCGGAGACGGTGTCGTATTCGAGGCCGCGCTGGCTGCCCTTGGAATCGCCGCCGCCGGAGTCGATCATAATGGCGATCAGAGCGGGTACGCGCCGGTCGTGGATCAGGTTGTCGAGGATCGGCGGGAGGATTTTGCCGTAGGCGCGCACGCCGTCCATCGCGACGATGAACGGGGCGGCGGTGCCGGGGACATACCCGCTCGGCACATACACGGCGACGGCGCGTTGGTAGGGGACGGTGCCGGTTTGAGTTTTGGCGATGCCGGGGTAGAGGGTGCTGTCGGCGGAGTTGAGGGTGAACTCGTGGACGGTGCCGCGCGGGACGCCGTCGCGCCGGGTGAGTTCGGGGGCGTAGGTGTAAGCGGGGCCGATGGTGAACTCGACGTGGTCGGTGGTGCGGGCGGGGGACGGAGTGGCGGCGAGGGGTGCGGGGGCGGATTTTTTCGGGGCGGGCGCGTCGGCGGCGACGGCGGGGGCGGAGCCGATCAGGGCGAAGGCGGCGGCGAGGCCAAGGAGACGGGGTGTTGTCATGGGGCGGGGGAGAGGGGGACGCAGGAAGGCGACGCGGTCGAATTATTTGCACGCGGTCCCGGGACGTGCACGAGTGGGGGCAATCCGACGAATTTCCATGGCCACTGCCGACACCTATGTTCCGCCGCCGACGGCGTGTGAGCGCCTCGCCGAGCTTTGCGCGCGGGCGGGCGGAACGGTGACGTCGCGGGCCGGCGGCGGGGCCGGGCGGCTGGACTATGCGGTGCCGGCCCATGCGACGGCGGAGATGCGGGAATTTTTGCGGAGGAGCGCGACGGTGGACTGGGACGGGGAAATTGTCGCGCAGTTGCCGGGCGGACGGGTGTTCGGGTCGGCCCATGTGCTGTCGCCGGACGGGCGGGCGATCGCGCGGGATGTGTCGCTGGATTTTGGCAAAGCGTTCGGCGAACACTGGCTGCTCGGCTACCAGAAAATCCGCCGGCCCACGCGGCTCGACGGGACGGTGGCGGTGATCGCGACCACGCTGGGTGCGGGCTATGCGCACTGGCTGTTGGAGGAATGGCCGCGGCGGCTGGCGCTCGGGCCGGGGGCGGGCGGGGCGGAGAAAATCATCGCGCACGCAGCCCAGCCGTTTGCCCGCGAGGCGCAGGCGTTGACCGGGTGGCCGGGCGAGGTGATTGAGCCCGGGCGGTATTCGCATTTTGGGTGCGAGCAGTTGGTCGTGCCCAGTTTGCCGGGACCGGAGGGGCGGCCGACGGCGGCGATGGTGGCCCGCGTGACGGAGGCGGTGGCGCCGCTGCACGACGCGGCGGTGTCGCCGTGGGGCGAGCGGATCTACATTACCCGGGACCGGGCGCGGCGGCGGCGCGTGGCGAACGAGGCGGACGTGTGGGCGCAGCTGGAGCCGCGGGGGTTTGTGAAGCTGCGGCCGGAGGAGCTGACGTGGGCGGAGCAGATCAACGCGTTTCGCCAGGCGAAGGTCGTGGTGGGTCCGCACGGGGCGGGGCTGGCGAACCTGATGTTTTGCCGACCGGGGACCCGGGTGGTGGAACTGTTCAACCGGGCGTATGTGAACGGGCTCTACTGGCGGCTCGCGGCGCTGCGGGGGTTGGATTACCGGCCGGTCGTGGTGCCTGGCGCGGAACCGCTGGCGCAGCTGACCGCGCGCAACCGCGACGACCTGGTGGCGGACGTGGCGGACGTGGTGCGGGCGGCCGGGTAGGCGGGCCGATTATTTTTTCGGATCCGGCCGGACAGGGGCTTTCACGATCGGTGCGAGGGCGGCGATGTGCGCCGGCGTGCTGCCACAGCAACCGCCGACCAGGCGGGCGCCGGCCGCGAGGAGGTGCGGGGCGGCCGCGGCGAATTGGGCGGCGGATTCCGCGTAACTGATCCGCCCGTCCACCCGGCGCGGCGCGCCGGCGTTGGGCTGTACGATGACGGGCCGGGGGCCGGCGGCCGCGACCAGTTCGGCGGTGAGGTGCGCGTAGTCCGCGAGCGACAGCGCGGTGCCGCAGTTGGCGCCGACGACGTCGGCCCCGGCGGCCACGACGGCGGCGACCGCGGCGGCGGCGGTGGTGCCCATCATGGTACGATAGCCGACGGCGGTTTTTTGAAAGGTGAACGTGGCAAACACGAGGTCGGCGCCCGCGGCTTTGGCGGCCTGCACTGCGAGCGCGGCTTCGGCGGGATCGGACATGGTTTCCACGAGGATGGCGTCGGCGCCGCCGGCGAGGAGGGCGGACGCCTGGGCGCGGAACGCGGCGGCGACGAGTTCCGGGGGCGTGTCGCCGAGCGGTTCGAGCAGGCCGCCGAAGGGGCCGAGGTCGCCGAGCACCCAC
>JBIKOK010000040.1:0-42546 GCA_044358025.1 Opitutaceae bacterium | reverse complement strand
CGCATCAACCTGATGAGGGAAGCCGCGGACCGCCGCGCCGCCGACGATGTGCGCAGCGCGGACGCCATCAAAACCGGCGCCCGCCAAGCGTTCGTGGGGCTCGCGTTCACGACTGCGCTCGTCCGCGGGTTCACCGTTTTCACGACCGAGTGGATCGTCCGGTCGATCACGCGCGGCCGGCTCGCGATCGCCGCGAGCATGGCCGATGGCTCGCCGGAACGCACCGAAGCGGCCACGCAGGCCAAGCCGCTGTCGGGCCAGACCCGTGCCGCCGGCTCCGCCGCGATGCCGGCGATGAACCAGGCGATGGAGGCAATCCATGGGTCCGCCACGACCATCGCCAAGATCCTAAAGTCCATCGGCGAAAGCGCGTTTCAAACCGACCTTCTCGCGCTCAACGCCGCCGGCGCGGCCGCGCGCGCTCGCCCGACGATCGGCGCAGGCGGCCCGCGAGACGGCCGAGAAGTTTGCCGATGCGGTGCTGAACTGCGACCGCGGCGTGAAAATCTCCGGCCGCGGGTCGGGACATTTCGCCGAGATCGTGGCAAGGGCCCGGCACGTCGACGCGTTGGTGGCCGAGAGGGCGACGGCGTCGAACGAACAAACCCAGGCATCGGCCAGGTGCACCTCGCGGTCGCACAGATGGACACCGTGACGCAGGCCAACCTGGCCGTGACCGAGAAAATCGCCACGCAGGCCGATGAACTCAATGCCCACGCGGCCGCCCTGACGGCGGTCATCGGCGGGTGGCTGGCGCTGATCGGCGGCGCGCGGACCAACGATCCGCCCGGCCGCCCGGGTGGGCCGCGTGCGGGGGCAACGTCCCCACGACCGGGCCGGCCCGCGCGGGGCCGCGGCTAAAATCCGCCGGACGTTGACGGGCATCAAGGTTCGCGGACGGATGCGTGCTACAGTGATCCCCGATCAGTCATCAACCGGTCACCATGAAAGCATCACGTCTCGCCTGCCTTGCCCTCTCTCTCGCCGCCACCGGTCCGCTCCGCTCGGCCGATTCGTTCGGCGACGTTTTTGAGCAGGGCACGGTCTCACTCAACGCCCGGCTGCGTTACGAAGGCGTGCAGCAGTCCAACCTCCGCGCGGCCGATGCGCTCACGCTGCGCACGCGCCTCGGCTTCACCACCGCACCGTGGCAGGGGCTCAAAGCCATGGTTGAAGCGGAGAACATTGTCGCGGCTGACGGTGACCGCTACAGTCAGGCCGGTCTGAATCCCGCCGCCACCGGCCGCGCCGTCGTCGCCGATCCCGAAACGAGCGAGATTAACCAGGGGTACTTCGCCTACACCTCCGGCAAGACCACCGCGACCCTCGGCCGCCAACGGCTGGTGCTCGACAACGCCCGGTTCGTCGGCGACGTCGGCTGGCGGCAAAACCTGCAGACCTTCGACGCGTTCGTCGTGCAGGACAAAACTGTCGACCGGACCACAGTCACCTACGGCTACCTCGACCAGATCAACCGCGTCTTCAGCGCCCGCCATGCGCAGGGCAAATGGGCGTCCGATTCCCACGTGCTCCACGCCAGCTACACGGGTTTCGCCGCCGGCACGCTCACCGGCTACGCTTACCTGCTCGATTTCGCGCAAACCGCCGCGGCGAATTCCTGCGCCACCTCCGGCGCCAGTTTTGCCGGCACGCAGCCCGTCAACGCCGACGTCACGTTCGTCTACCGCCTGGAACTCGCCACGCAGTCCGATTACGGCGCGAGCCCCTTGAATTACTCGACCACCTACACCGCGGTCTCCGCCGGTCTCGTGATGAAGCCCGGCGCCCTCACCCTCGGCTACGAGCAGCTCGGCTCAGACCACAACGTCGGTTTCAAAACGCCCCTCGCCACGCTCCACGCCTTCAACGGCTGGGCCGATCTCTTCCTCGCGACCCCCGCCGCCGGGCTGCAGGAGACCTCTGTCCGCGCGACCGCGAATCTCCCGGAGGCCATCGCGCTCACCGCGTCGTACAGCCACTTCGAGACCGCGGTCGGCGGCGCGAAGCTCGGCCAAGAATTCGACGCGCAGCTCTCCCGGAAATTTGGCCAGTCCGTCACAGGGCTCCTAAAGTTCGCCCATTTTCGCCGCGCCAGCCTGACGGTCCCGAACGTGCGGAAGATTTGGGCGCAGGTAGAGTTCGCTTACTGAGTTTCGCTTCCCTCTGCCGCGCTGACTCGGCCGGGTCTTGCGAAGAAAACCCGGCCGCCCGCAGCAAGGTTTTGCTTCTGGCCTTCACGGCCACGGTCGGGCTCTTCGCGGGCTTCGGCACCTAGACGTTTACCTCCGCGCACCGGTGGTCGTATTTTTCCCGCGACCCGCGCGCGTGCCTGAACAGCCTCACCAGGCGTGAGCAGGTCGCCGGCTGGCAAAAATCTCCGTACCACGCCGTCGCCTCCTGGAACGACTGCCCCACGCCCCAAGGGTTTGTCCCGCATAGTCCGGTCCTGCCAGACCTGCGACCGCGTGCCGGAAACGGAAATCACCGCGCGCGCCCTCATCGAGCCGGACCGCAACGCCGCGCGCCTCAGCCGCGGAGAAAAAGCCCTCGTCGGCCTGTTCGACGCCATTGTCGCCGCCCAGAAAACCGGCGCGAGCGACACGCAGCTCAAGGCCGCGCGCGATTTCCAGCGCCAGGCCCCATGGCGCCTCGATTTCGTGGCCGCCGAGAGTTCCATCGGCTTCCACGCGCCCCAGAAAGCCGCCCGCATCCTCGCCGAAGGCATCGACCATGCCCGTCAGGACGAACCCGTCGCGCCCGCGACGCGAAGCTGACGTCCACGGCGCAGCCGTAGTCGCGCCCGCCGGCGCCGCATCGCTCCGGTGGGGTCCGCCGGAAAAATAAAACCCGCGCGGACGCGCAGGTTTTTTTCGTGCCGGACCGCCCCGCCGGCCTCCGCTCCCGCCGTGCGCCGTGCGCCGCGTCCCGACGCGTCGTCGTCCGGGCGAAGTCATGACGTGCGTCAAGGCGGCGGCCGCGGGTTGCCGCTAGGATGGCGGACGGTTCTCCGTCTTTCACCCACGCAAAAATCCCCCGATGAAAAAAGCCACCTTGCTCTCCCCGGCCGAAGCCGGCCGCTGTTCCCTTTTCGCCCCCGTCGCCAACGTCGACCAGGGCATCGTCAGCCAGGCGGTGCTCACGACCCCCGCGCTGCGCATTACGCTGTTTCACTTCGCCGCCGGCCAGGAACTCTCCGAGCACACGAGCAAGGCGCGCGCCCTCGTCCAGATCTTGAGCGGCACCTGCGCGTTCTCGGTCGGCGCGACCCGGCATACCCTCCGGGCCGGCGACCTCCTCCATCTCCCGCCTGGCGCCCCGCACGCCCTCACCGCGCCGGAACCGTTTTCTCTGCTCCTGACCCAGATCACGGAGCCGGCGCCCTGACGGGCGCTCCGCGGGTTTTCCGCCCGAATGTTTCGCCCGCAACGGCGCGGGAGGCTGCGGTATTTAAACCTAAACTACGCCTCCCGTGATGAAACTCCCGGCCCTCTTCTGCCGTCGCGGCGAGGGCTCCTCGTCCGCGTCCCGCCGCCGCAGCCCTGCTGGGCAATAACGCCCGGCGCGTCATGCTCCTGCCCCGCGTTCCGTCGGTGAGTCCGCGGACAAATGCGGTGGGCCCCGGGCAAACCTTGACCCCCGTCAAGGCGGCGCGCGCGCCGTTGCGCTACAACTGCGCCATGCCACCCCCCGCGGCCACCTTCCCCTCCGGCGCCCGTTTCGCCCCGCGCCACCCCGATGCGGCGCCCTCGGCGGCGTCCGTCTCCGCCTCGGCCCTCCAGCCGGCCCGGGGCTGGTTTCTGTTCGCCATCGGCAGCCTCGTGCTCGCCGGCCTCCTCTCGCTCATGCTCGTCGTCGGCCGCCTCCCGTTTCTCGGCTGGCTGTTCACCGATCCGCTGTTTTTCAAACGCGCCCTCGTGGTCCACGTCGACCTCGCGATCGTCGTCTGGTTTCAGGCCGGCACGCTCGCGTTTCTCGGTCTCGCCCTCGGGCCGCGTCTCCACCGCGGGGCGACGGCGGCCGCCCTCGCGCTCGCCGCCGCGGGGGTCGTCGGGCTGCTGGTCGGCGCGCTCATGCCCGGCGCGCAACCGGTCCTGTCCAACTACGTCCCGGTGATCGATCACCCAATTTTTTTTGGCGGACTCATCGCGTGGTTCGCCGGCGCCGGGCTGTTTTTTGCCCTCGCGCTCGCGACCCCGTCGCGCACCGACACGAAGGCGCTGTCCGCCGACGTCGTGATTGCCCTGCGCGCCTCGGCGGCGGCGAATCTGCTGGCGCTGGTTACCTTCCTCGGCGCCTGGCAAACGACCCCGGAATCCGTGCCGGGCGTGTTCTACGAACTGGTCTTCTGGGGCGGCGGGCACGTGCTGCAGACGGCCAACGTCGCCGCGATGCTCGCCTTGTGGCTGCACCTCCTGCACCGCTGGACGGGCCGCCCCGTGCTGGCGCCGACCGTCGCGACCGCGCTGCTCGCCGCGCTGGTGCTGCCGCAGGTCGTGATGCCGCCGCTGGCCTTTGGTGGCACGACCGTCACGAGTTATTTTTCCATGGCTACGCACCTGATGCGTTGGACGATTTTCCCCGTCGTTCTCGTCGTGTTGGTCCTCGCCGCCGTCCACGTGGGGCGCCATCGCGCGGCGGTGGCTTGGCGCGACTACCGCTTCATCGGTCTTGCGGGCAGCGTGGCGCTGACGCTCCTCGGGTTCATCCTCGGTGCGTTGATCCGCGGGTCGAGCACCCTCGTCCCGGGGCACTACCATTGTGCGATCGGCGCGGTGACGATCGCGCTGATGGCCGCGGCCTATGATTTCTGCGCCGATGTCGCGCCGCAGGGCGCGGCTCCCGAAACGCCCCGGCGTGCGCGGCTGCAGCTGCTGCTGTTCGGCGGAGGGCAGGCGGTGTTCGGCCTCGGGTTTGCCGTGGCCGGCGCCTATGGCCTTGGGCGCAAGCAATACGGCGCCGAGCAGCACGTCCGTTCGCTCGGCGAGTATTTCGGCCTGAGCGTCATGGGCCTCGGCGGCTTCGTAGCCGTGGCCGGCGGTATCTTTTTCCTCGCGGTGATGCTGCGCCGCATCGGCGCGTGGCGCCGCGATTTTCCCCGCGTCGCCCCCTCCCTCCATGAACAACGAACCTGAAAAACATCCGTGGCAGAAGGTCCTCGATAACCCCTGGCTGCTACTCGTCCTCGGCGTCCTCATCCCCGTGCTCTCCTACACCGTGTGGGGCTGGATCGAACTCACCCTCACCCAACCCGCGCTCCTGCCCTGAACCCCTTTTCCCATGAGCTTAACTCCTCTGACCAAACCGTGGTTCCACGCTCCGGCGGGCCACGAAAAAATCTGGCTCGGTTGCGCCGTCCTCTGGTGCTTCGTGATGTCCCTCATGATGCCCTACTGGCATTTTCGCGGTAAGCAGAACAGCACCGGCGAAGCCTACACCGTCAAACCCGCCGACTTCCTTGCGCGCACGGAAAAATTCGTCGCGTCGAACCGGGTCGGCACCTACAAAAACACCAACAACAATGCGCTGATGCCGGAGCTGCCGATCGTCGAGCCGCCGGCCGGCGGCGACGCCTACTTGATCGGCCGCATGTGGCACTGGTATCCGGCGTTGCGTCTCCGCCTGGGCGAGACCTACCGCCTGCACCTCTCGGCCCTCGACCTGCAACACGGCTTCTCGCTGCAACCGCTGAACATGAACTTCCATGTGCTGCCGGGCTACGATCACGTGCTCACCCTCACCCCGACCTCGAAAGGCGAGTTCACCATCGTCTGCAATGAATTCTGCGGCGCCGGCCATCACGCCATGTCCGGAAAAATCTTCGTCGAATAACCGCCCCCGCCATGTCCACTCCCTCTTATTCTCTCTCCGCTCCGGGCACGCCCGGCCGCGTCTGCGGCACGACCGGCCTCGGCGTCTGCCTCGACGCCCAGCGCTTCATCAAGCTCAACGCCGTCGCCGGCATTGTCTTCCTCCTCCTCGGGGGCATCGCCGCCCTCCTGCTCGCGCTCACGCGCTGGCAGACCGTGCATCTGCTGCCCGTCGACTGGTTCTACCGGATCCTGACCTTCCACGGGATCAACATGCTGATCCTGTGGATTCTCTTCTTCGAGATCGCCATCCTTTACTTCGCGTGCACGACGCCGCTCAACGCCCGGCTCTTCTCGCGCAAAATCGCCTGGGTCTCGTTCGGGATGATGCTCACCGGCGCGATCATGGTCGACTACATCATCATCGCCGGAAAAGCCGACGTGATGATGACCTCCTACCTGCCGCTGCTCGCGCATCCGCTCTTCTACCTCGGCATCATTCTTGTCGCCGTCGGCACGTTGGTCGGGGTGTTCAATTTCTTCGCCACGCTCTATGTCGCGAAGCGCGACAAGGCCTTCACCGGCTCCGTGCCGATCGTGACCTTCGGCGCCACCGCCGCCGCCATCATCGCCGTGGTGACCCTTCTGCACGGTGCCGTCGTGATGATTCCGACGTTCACTTACTCGATGGGGTGGACGCCGCAGCCCGACCCCGCGTGGTATCGTCTCATCTGGTGGGGCCTCGGTCACCAGTCGCAGCAGGTCAACGTCTGCGCGATGGTCTCCGTCTGGTATCTCCTTTCGCACATCATCGTCGGCGCCCGCCCGATCAACGAGGCCGTCTGCCGCACCGCCTTCGTGCTCTACATCCTCTTCATCAATCTCGCCTCGGCGCACCATCTCCTCGTCGATCCCGGCGTCGGCGCCACGTGGAAAATCTGGAACACCTCCTACGCCATGTATCTCGCGGTGCTCGCTTCGATGGTGCACGGCTTCACCGTCCCCGCGGGGGTCGAAATCGCCATGCGGGAAAAGGGCTACACCGGCGGCATCTTCGGCTGGGTGACGGCGCTCCCGTGGAAGAACCCCGCGTTCTCCGGCACGGCTCTGTCCGTGGTGATCTTCGGTTTCCTCGGCGGCATCACCGGCGTCACGCTCGGCACGCAGCAGATCAATATCATCGCGCACAACACCCTGCGCATCCCCGGCCACTTTCACGTGACCGTCGTCGGCGGCACGACCCTGGCCTTCATGGCGCTGGCCTACTACGTGATCCCGCTGATCTTCCAACGCGACTTCATCTTCCGCGGGGTCGCCCGCGTGCAGCCGTGGTTGTTCGGCCTCGGCATTGTCCTGCTTTCCTTCGGCATGTCGTTCGCCGGTTCGATGGGCGTCTCCCGTCGTAGTTGGGATATCGATGCCCAGGGCGTCTACGGTCCCGCGGCCCACCTCTGGCTCGGCGTCCTCGGCATCGGCGGCGTCCTCGCCTTCGTCGGTCTCCTCGTCTTCGCCCTGCTCTGCGTGGGCACGCTGTTCTTCGGGCCGAAGATTGAGCAACGCGCCATGGCCGACTGGGGCACGCCGCCCGCGCTCGCCGGCTCGCAATCCGGTTCGCTGGCCCACGACCACTATGCCACCAAGGGCACGATCGTCCTCGTCCTCGTCTTCCTCGCCTGCTTCGCCGTCTATTACTTCGCGAACTGGAAGGCCCTCGCCGACGTGTGGCCCGTGCGTTGAGTCGCCCGTTTTTTCACCGCCATGTCCCTCCCCGGCACCGTCGTTCTCCCGCCTGCGGGCTCCGCCGTCCCGTCGCCCCTCCCGGGCGGTTGGGGCGGCACGGCGCCCGCGCGGTTCCTCACGGGGCCGGGTCTGCTGGTGTTTCTCCTGACGGCCCTCGCGGGCTACGAAGGGTTTTTGCTGCTCACGATTTTCGGGCCGACCGAGGGCGGCTGGCTCGGCGATTTCGTGCGCGATTTTCAGCTCTGGTGTTACCGCGGTGACCCGCGCACCGGCGGCATTTCCTGGTTGGCCGTCTCCGTGATGATGGGTGAACCGATCTTTGTCGTCGGCGTGGCCGCGCTGCTCTGGCGGCAAATGTTCGTTCGCCTGCGTTCGCCCGCACTTTGGCGGACGCACGCGCGGGCCGCGGGCGCCGCGGTTCTCCTGACGGTGGCCGCGGCCGGCGGGCTCTTCTACTATGCGCGCACCGACGCCGTGACCGCCCAGATCTTGCCGCCCTTTCCGGGCGAGCGCATCCGCGTCCGCCTCGCGCTGCCGGACGCTGCGCTCATCGACCAAACGGCCGCGCCCTTCCGCTTTTCCGACCTGCGCGGCCGCGTCGTTCTCGTCACCGGCGTCTATGCCGCGTGCACGACCGCGTGCCCGGAGATTTTTATCGAGCTGAAAAAGATTCTCGGCGAACTGCCCGCCGCCGAGCGCGCCGACCTCAGCGTCGTGGCGCTCTCGCTCAACCCCGAATACGAAACGACCGAACTGATGCGCGCCCTCGCCGAGGGCCGCGGGCTGGCGCATCCCGAATTCCGTTACGTCAACGCCCCCGCCCCCGCCGCCATGCACGATGCGCTCACGCGGCTCCAATTCTCCGCCACGCGCAATCCCCAGACCGGGGTGATCGACCACGCGAATCTTTTCCTCCTCGTCGACCGCTCCAACCACATCGCCTACCGCTTCACCCTCGACCCGCGCCACCGCGCGTGGCTCCGCACCGCCTTGCGGTCCCTGCTCGGCGAAACCCATGCCCTCGTCCCACGAGCACCCTGACGTCGACTGCGAGCTGCTCGCGGATGCGCTGGGGCCGGCGGCGAACCCTCCGGGATCGCAGCCGCCGCCTCCGCCGGTGCGCGCCGCCCGTTTTTTCGCCGCCGGCGACCGGCTCGCCACGCGGCTGGACACCTGGCTGGAGCGCTCGCTCCCGCGCGAACTGAACCCGCTCGCGCACCTCGGGGCCGCCGCCAACGCCATGCTCGTGCTCGCCACGCTTTCCGGCGTGCTGATGCTCCTCTGGTATTCGGCGAGCGTGCAACTGGCCTGGCACTCCTTGGCCGACCTCGCGCCGCGCTCGTTCGGTGGTCTCGTCCGCAGTGTCCACCGTTACTCGTCGGATTTGGTGATGATGCTCGTGCTCGCCCATGCGTTGCGCACGCTTCTCGCGCGCAAGTTCGCCGACGCCCGCTGGCTCGCATGGGTCAGCGGCCTCGCGCTGCTGGGGCTCGTGTGGTTCATCGGCTGGAGCGGCTACTGGCTCGTTTGGGATGTGCGCGCCCAACTCCTCGCACTCGACAGCATCCGCGCGCTCGACGTGCTGCCCATCTTTGGGGAACCGATGCTGCGGCTCTTCACCTCCGACGCCACGGTGCCGTCGCTCCTGTTCTTTGTCGTCTTCTTTCTCCACATGGCGCTGCCCTTGGGCATCGCGGGCGGGCTGGCGCTCCACCTCGCGCGCCAGAGCCGCACGCAATTGCTGCCGAACTGGCGGCTGTCGGTTTGGCTGACCTGCGCCGTCCTCGTCGCCGCCCTCGTTTTCCCGGCGACCAACGCCGCCGCCGCCCAGCTGGCCGTCAAGCCCGCGCGGTTCACGATGGACGGGTGGTATCTCTGGCCGCTGGCGATCACCGCGCGCCTCTCCGGTCCCGGCATCTGGCTCGCCACGGCGCTCGCGACGGCGGGTTTGATGACGGTGCCGTGGTGGCTCGGCCGCCGCCGGCCGCGCCCCGTGTTTCAGGCGACCGTCAACATCTCGCGCTGTTTCTCGTGCACGCTCTGTTCGCACGACTGTCCGTTTGGCGCGATCACCATGGTGCCGCGCACCGATGGAAAACCGTTTCCCTCGCAGGCGCAGATCGACCCCGACCGCTGCATCGGCTGCGGCGTGTGTGCCGGCGCCTGTGATACGCAGGGGATCGGCCTCGCGTGGTTCGACGCCCAGCAGGTCATCCGCGAGCTGGAGGCCTTCGTCCTGGCCGAGGTGGCCCGCGGCACCGCTCCCGCGCTCGCCTTTGTCTGCGCCCAGTCCGACGGTGGCTGGGAACTCTTCGATCACGTCGCGTGGGCGCGCCGGCTGCCGGGTTATACGCTGCGGCCGGTTCCGTGCATCGGCTGGATCGAGCCGAAACTCGTCGAGCGCGTCATCGCCAAAGGCGCCGCCGCCGTGCTGATCGTGGGCTGCGGTTCGAGCGAGGCGTTTTGCAAAGAGGGCACCCGCTGGTTGCCCGCGCGTCTCGCCGGCACCCGCGAACCGGAGTTCCGGCCCAACCGCGCCGATCCCCGCAAGGTCGCCCACGTGAACTTCGATCCGCTCCGCCCGCAACTCCTGACCGCCGCCGCCGCCCGGCTGCGCGCGCAAACCCCCGCGCCGACCCCGCCGGGCCGGTCGCCCGTGGCGGCGTGGGCCACCGGCGCCCTCGTCTCTTTGGTCATGCTGGCGGCCCTGCTCGGTGTCAGCGACGCCCCGTTCCGCAACCCGGCGCCGGGGGAGGCCGAGTTTGTTTTCACCTTCCGCGCGTACGGCGACTGGGTGTCGGGCGCCGCCGTCGCGTTGCCCGATCCCGCGCACGATCCGCGTCCCGTGCATATGCGCGCCGCGCAGCCGGCGCAGCGCACGCGCTCGCCGGTCGTCGTGCAACTCGAAGTCGACGGCCGCCGCGAAGAGCACCTCTTCCGCCCGAAGGGCTTCACCTCCGACGGCGCCTCCGTCGGCGAACTCCGCGTGTTGCTCACACCGGGCGCGCATCGCCTCGCCGTGCACGTGGCCACTCACGCCGATCCGGCGGCACCGCGCCAGTCGTGGACCGCCGAAATCACGGCCCGCCCCGGCCGGCTGACCGTGCTCACGCTCGACGCCGATCGTGGGTTTCAACTCGCTCCGTAGTCTTCGCCCGCCGCTCCGCCGTCGCACCGCTTGACGGGCCTTCCGCCGCAACCTGAATATCCGCCCACCGCCTCGCCGCTCCACCGCTCCCCATGAAACCCACCGCCTTCAAAGTTTTCGACGTCCGTCCGAACCTGGCCCGCGGCGAAGAACCGTTTCCCCTGATCCGGGCGCGCGTGGACGCGCTGACGCCGGGCCACGGCGTGACGATTATCGCGCCCTTCATGCCCGCCCCGCTGATCGAGTTGCTCAAAAGCGAGGGCTTTCTCGCGACGATGGAGCATCGGGCCGACGGCGCGTGGGCGGTTAATTTCTCAAAGGAGTGATCCCGCCGGGGGTGTCCGGCGCCGCCGGGCGCGGTCCGCCGACGAAACGGCGGGGCGCGGCATTTTGCGCGCGACATCCCGGCGCAAGACCGGTCAGCTTGCCCCCGATGGTTCCGACCCCGCGCTCCACCGATCTGAAACTTACCGGCCTGATGGGGTCGTTGCGTTGCTGCCAACTCTTCTCCGGCCTGCCGCCCGAGGATCTCGCGGTCATCGCCGCCTTCACGGTCAGCCAGACCTTGGCGAAGGGCGACTACCTGTTTCACGAGGGCGAGCCGGCGCGGGGCTGCTATCTCGTGCAGAGCGGCGCGGTGAACGTCCACCGCGTCAGTGCCGCCGGCAAGGAGCAGGTCATCCACGTTTTCCGTTCCGGCGAGTCGTTCGCGGAAGCCTCGCTCGCCTCGCCGACCGGCTACCCCGCCAACGCCCGCGCCGTGGAAGCCGGCACGGTGCTGCTGATTCCCAAAGTCCCGATTCTGGCGCTGATCGCCCGCCGCCCCGACCTCGCGGTGCGCATGCTCGGCTCGATGAGCAGCCATCTCCGCGTGCTGGTCGGCATGCTCGACGACCTGACGTTGAAGGATGTGGAGACGCGCCTGCTCAACTGGCTCGTCAAGCACAGCCACACGGCGGCGGGCGGCGTGATCCAGCTCTCCGGCACCAAGCGTGTGCTGGCCGCCGAGCTCGGCACGAGCAGCGAGACCCTGTCGCGCACCCTGGCCCGCCTGCGTGACCAAAAAACCATTACGGTGGGGGCCCGCACGATCACCGTGCTGGATGCCTCGGCGCTCGCCGCCCAGTTGCGCCGGAACCTCGGCGAGGCTTAGGCAGCCCTGTCGTGCGCGGCGTCTGGCCTCCGCTCCCTTACGCCCGCCCTCTGACGCGGATAGTTCCAACTCAACTTGACCAAATTTCTTTCACAGCGCGCACGGCGCCGGGCCCACCGAGGGCACAAAGCGGACGAGGTGGTTGGCTCCGTGACCTCGGTGCGGAACGCTGTGCGCTCGGTGAAAAACAATTTCTTCAGTAAAGGGTGATTGCTGCCGACTAAGCCCATGCCCGACACCGCTCCCGCCGCGTCCGCCCCGCTGTTCGACCGCCTCGGCGGCCGGCCGCGACTGCAGCACCTGCCACCTATTCCTACGCCGATGTCCGCCAACCCACGGAGATCGCGCCGATCTTCGCGGCTCACCTTGCCGATGGGCCGCCGCCGAAGCCGAGGAACTGGTCGCGGTGGCCGAAACGTCGGCCGGCGCCTCCGCCGGATCGTGGCGTTGGACGGCGGCGTGGCGCGGCCCGGTCCCGCGTGACTTACGGCACCTCGTAAACTTCCGCAAGACTCACGCCGCTGCGGCCGCTGCTGTCGGCGATTTGCACCGTGTAGGCGCCGGGATCGAGGGAGAGGAGGACCGCGGCGTCCTTGCTGTTTTCCGGGAGCGCGAACCCGCCGACCAAGGTCGTCGCCGCGCGCAGATCGGCGACGAGGGACCCTTGATTCCAATTGTCGTTCGCCAGCACGAGCCGGTTGTTGGCGTCGAAAATCTGGAGCACGGGATCGGGGAGGGTGCCGGGCACGCCGAAGGCCGCCAGGCCCGGGCCAATCCCGCGGACGACAAAGGTCTTGGCCCGCGCACCCGACACGACGAAGCCGGCGAAGTGCGCGTCGCCGTCGGCGCCGGTGAGCGCGCGGCTGGAGATGTTAATGAGGCGCGTGCCGAGGGTCAGGCGATACGCCAAAATCATCGAATCGGTGCTGAGGGACGCCCGGAACGCGGCGCCGTCCTGGAAGCCATCCGTGGTGGAAAAGTCGTTGTCGTTGCCGACGAAGAGGAAAAAATCGTCGGGCGCGGTGGGATCGAGGGCGGGCGCGAGGGCGAGGCTTTCCCACTTTTCGGCCAACGTGTTGCTGTTGCTCGACGAGCTGTTGTTCAGGCCGAATTTCACCAGTTCGGCATTGTCGTTGAGGTTGATCAGGACGGCGGATGTGGCGGGTGTGACGGAGGTCGCGAGCACGCCGTTGGGGGCGACGGGCGTGCCGACGGTGTCGAAGGCGGTGCCGGCAATATTGGTGGCGGCCGTCGGACCGGTGCCGAGGTCGTAGATCAGCACGGCGCGGTAGAGCGAAGCGGTCGAGCTCGAGCCGCGACCGTTGCCGTCGCGTGCGAGGACGAGAAACTGGCGGCTGTTGAGCATCGTGAGTGCCCCGACGGACGCGACCTGTTGCACCCCGCTTTGGGTGTAGAGCGGTAGCGGCAAAATCCATTCGCCCTTGAGCGTGGCGGCGGCGGGATTGGCGATATCATAGGCGAGAAGCCGCGTATGTCTCCGCAGGCTGCTGCCGCCGGCGCCGCCGTCCTGGCGCGCGGCGGACTGCATCAGCGCGTAGAGGGTGCGGCCGTCCGGCGAGGCGGCGAGGCCCTCGAAGCCCTGGTTGTTTTCGCGGCCCGTGGTCGGCTCGCCGGGCGACGGGGAGGGCTGGCCCGCGGCGGGGCTGTCGGCGGAAAAGGAATCGCGCCCGCCGCGCTTCGGGATCAATGCCTCCGGCGGACGGATCGCGCCGAGCAGCACGCCGGCGGCAGAAAAGCGGTAGAGGTAGGGCCCGTATTCGTCGCAGAGGAAGAATGAGCCGTCCGGCAACAGGACGAGACCCTCGGGATCGATCGATAGCCGGCCGGTGGAGGCTTGCGGCAACACGGGGAAACCCGGGCGCGTGCCGAGGCCGGCCGTGGTGGCCGCGGGATCGAGGGACGTGAGGAACGTGCCGTTCGCCTCGGTGAGCCGCGTCGTGTCGGCCAGGGAGAGGCCGAGCTGGATCTGGTTGGCGGCCCCGTTCGGGGCAGGGAGGAAGGAGACGTCGAGCCGGTGGGTGCGCGGCGTGTAGTTCGTCGCGGCGCCCGACCGCGAGATGCCCCGGTCGGGTTGCGCGTAGAAGGTTCCGCTGTACAGCCCGTCGTCGCTGCGCCGCCAGGTCCGCAGGTCGACGGCGAGGCCCGAGAGCGAGCCGAAGGTTTCGCCCCATTTGTCCTTTTGGGCCGCCGCGACGCGGCCGACGCCGACGAGCCCCTGGGCGGTAAAAGCGGTGCCGCCGAGGGTCACCGTCTGCGCCGGGACCGGTGGCAGCACCGGGGAGGCGAGGGCGAGGCAGACGAGCGTGGCGAATCGTCGGGTCATGCGGCGGAGTTACTGGCCACAGTCCGGACAAGTCGAATTCAATTGGCCCATTAGAATTTGGCATTGCGTGGATTAAGGCTCCGCGCAAAACCTCCGGTGAGATGTCGACCGACCGGGCCCAGCGCGAAAGGCGCGAAATAAAATATTTGATCCGCGAGGACGAGGCCTTGGCGATCCGGAGCTATCTGAGCAGCTATTTGGAGCCGGATGAAAATGCGCTGGGCAAACCGGACAATTCCTACTCCGTCCACACCCTGTACCTCGATTCGAACCAACTGGCGACGTATCGGGCCGCCAATGACGGGGACCGCAACCGGTTCAAACTGCGCATCCGCTATTACGACGAGGATCCGCAGTCGCCGGTGTTTTTCGAGATCAAGCGCCGGATCAACGAAGGGATCGTGAAGCAGCGCGCCCGGGTGAAGCGCGAGGCCGTGCACTCGTTGCTCGCGGGCGAAAGTCCGATGCCCGAACATCTGTACAAGTGGAGCGACCGGCAGTGGGCCGACCTGCTCGATTTCTGGCACCTGGTCGAACGGCTCCAGGCCGCACCCCGGGCCCACAACGCCTATCTGCGCGAAGCCTACGTCAACGCCGACGCGACGGTTCGGGTGACGATCGACCGGGCCGTGCGGATCGGGACGGAGTTCGGCGGCGAGTTGGGCACCGAAGTCGTGGATGCCGTCGAGGTGTTTGCCGGCGCCGTGATCCTCGAACTAAAATTTACCGAACGCATGCCGACGTGGCTGATCGAAATGGTGCGGGGCTTCGAACTGAAAAGTTCGGGCGCCGCGAAATACGTCCGGGGCGTGGAGATGCTGGGCGAGCAACGCGTCGCCCGCCGCCGCTCGGGCTTCGAGTGGGGCAACGCCGTGACCTCCACCGCCACCAGCGCCCCGTGGCTCGATGCCTCTGCCGCCGTCCGCCGTTCCCTCGGTCCCCATCGCCAATGAATGCCCTTCTCCAAGGCGACCACGCCTCCGCCCCCACCAGTTTTCAGGCGCTGATCATCGCGCTCACGTTGGCCTACCTGTTTGGCCAGCTGATCGCGTGGGTCTATGTCTTCACGCATTCGGGCGTGTCCTATTCGCGCTCGTTTGTTGTCTCGCTGATCGTGCTGCCGGTGCTCGTCGCCCTCGTGCTGATTGTGATGGCGAACAACCTCATCACGGCGTTCGGCCTGATCGCGGTGTTTGCGGTCGTGCGCTTCCGCAACGTGCTCCGCGACACCCTCGACACCTGCTACGTGCTCGCGGTGATCATCCTCGGCACGGCCTGCGGCACCCAGAAATTTTCCTCGGCGATCGTCGGCGCCCTCGCGGTCTCCGGCCTGTTTGTCTTCCTCTGGATGACGGCCTCCGGCACGCGCCACCGCTTCGATCTGATCCTCAATCTGCGTTGGACCCGGCCGGCCGCGGAACTCGGGGCGGTGACGAAGCTGCTCACGCGCCACAGCCTGCGCGTACATATTGCCAACCAGAATTTCGGCAAGGGCACGGAAGCCGCCAATCTCTCCTACCGCGTGCTGCTGCGGGATCCGGCGCGCGCGGCGGAGCTGCTGAGCGAACTGGCCGAACTGCCGGGCGTCGACCGCGTCGCGAGCGTCCAGGCCGCCGACGAGTCCGAAATCTAATCTCATGGACCCACGTCTGCTTCCGCCGATCCCTACGCCGCCCGCCCAACGCTGGCGCGAGGTGCGTCTGGTTTATTTGCCCCGGGTCATGTTCGTCCTCGGCATCGCTCTGGTGGTGTGGATGTGGGGCGGGGCGGTGGCGCCCGCCACGATGGTGGCCGAGGCCGAAGTTTCCGGGGCCGATCTGCGCGCCGGGCAGCCGGGGGTGCTCACCGAACTCAAGGTCGCGTTGAACCAAACGGTGCGCGCGGGCGAAACCCTCGCGACGGTCGCTCCCGCCAATCCGCGGTTGATCGATGCGACGCTGGCGGTGATCAGGGCGGAGGTTGCCATGTTGATGGCGGCCGACAGCAAACGGATCGCGGTCGAGTTCGAGCGGCTACAGCTCGATTGGATTTCCGAACGGGTGAACCGGGTGGCGACGCTGGGCGAGATCCAGCAGGTCGAAGCGGACTTGGCGCGCGCCGAACCGCTGCATCGTTCGGGCCTGATGACGGATGATGCCTATACGCAACTGAAGTTGAAACTGGCCACGCTGAAAACGCAGGCGACCGAGCGGGAAAAGATCATCGATCGCCTCGACCCGACGGCGCGCACCCCGGCTTCCGCCGATCCGCAACGCGCGGCCTTGTCCGGCGAGTCCGCGCTCGCCGCTGCGATCAAGGTGCAGGAAGCGCGCCTCCAACTCGCCGAGGAACAACTGCGACCGGTGACGCTGGTCGCGCCAATGGACGGCGTCGTGAGTCTGGTACTGCGGCGCGCCGGTGAGACCATCGTGGCGGGAGAAGTTTTGCTGCGCGTGACCGCCCCCGGTCCCGCCCGACTCGTCGGTTACCTGCGGCAGCCGCTGCCCTTCACCCCGACGCCCGGGATGACGGCGGAAATCCGCACGCGCGGTCTGCCGGCCCAAGTGGCGACGACGACGGTGACGCAGGTGGGCGCGGCGCTCGAACTGATTTCGCCCACCGTGATCGCCGCGATGCGCCTGCCGCCGACCCCGGCGCCGGAGACGGCCCTGCGCGTGGAGTTCGCGCTGCCGGTGAGCCTCGGACTGAAGCCCGGCGAGCACGTCGACGTGTTGGTGCGGTAACCCGCGCGCGCGGCTACGGCACCTCGTAAATTTCCAGCAGAATCACGCCGCTTGCGGTGCCCTTGCCGGTGATCTGCGCGGTGTAGGGACCTTCGGGCAACGTGAGTAGCAAGGCGGCATCCTTGGTGTCGGCGCCCAGGGCAAAGGCGCCGACCGCCGCCGCGGCGGCCGCGACTTCCGGGGCGGTGGCGGCGGCCCCCGCTCGCGTGCTCCAGTCGTCATTGGTCGCGATCTGCGCGCCGGCAGCGTTGAAGAGGGTGAGCACGGGATCGGCCAGCGTGCCCGCGACCCCGAACACGCCCAGCGTCGGACCGATGGCCCGGATCAGCAGGCGCTTCGGGGCGGGGCCGCGCACCACGACGCCGCCGATCATGAGTTCTGCGCCGGCGCGCACGAGACCGCGGGTGGAGAGGTTGAGGGTGCGGCCGATGCCGGGGTCGATTTCGTAGAGCTCGGCGAGGCCGACGCCCGTGCCGGTGTTCGCACTGGAAATCTGCAGGGTAAACTGTCCTGCCGGCAGGCGGGCGAGCAGCGCGGCGTCCTTGCTGCCTTTCGCAAACGGAAACGCCCCCACGGCCTTGGCCAGCTCGGCGATGTCGTCGCCGTCGGGTCCGGACTCCCAGGCGCTGTTGCGGGCGAGTTCGCGCCCTTGGTCGTCGAGAATGCGGAGCACCGGTTGCGCCAGCGCGCCGGCGACGCCGAAGGCCGTGAGCGCGGGCCCGCCGGCGCGGGCGAGGTAGTGTTTGCCGGCGGTGTCGTTCACGACGACGCCCGCGATCAGACTATTTTCGTCGGTGCCGATGAAGCCGCGGCTGGAGAGGTTCGCCAAGCGCGGACGCGGCGTCAGGGCCGAGGACCGCCCCCCACCGACGGCCGAACTCCATGCGGTCGTGGGGCCGTCGGACGAGGTGAAATTGGGCCGGTGGCTGCGCGCCTGCAGATCGGTCGTGGCCGGGACTGTGACCGATCCGGCGACGACGCGCACGCCCACCCCCAGGCCGCCGCCCAAGGCGCGCGGGTCGGTGCCGTCGGTTGTGTAGGCGAGCTCCGTGCCCGGTGCGGGCGTGACCGTGAGCGTGCCGGCGCCGGCGACGACCGTCGGGGCGGCCGCGAAATGGGTGTCGATCCACGTGGCGCGGCGGGCGAGCCAGGATTTGAGTGCATCGACTTCGCCGGGCCACCCGCCCCCGAAGCGCGGCGCGTTATCCGGCCAGCGCGCGGCATCGCGCGCCGCGGCCGCGGGACCGATCTGCCCGGCCAGCGTATCGACGAGGGCGCCGAGACTCGGCGCGGAGAGTTCGGTGCGGCGCAGGAGCTGCCACCGTTCCACCCACGCCTGCAGAAACTCCGGGTCTTGGGCGAGCAGGCCCCACCAGCCGTAGGTCCAGTAATCGGTCGCGCCGTTGTCGCCCATCCACACTTCGAAATTTTGCGACCGCGGATCGCCGCCGCCCAGGGCCCGGTCAAAATCCCAGACCGGGCCGGCCTGCAGGCGCCCGGCGCGGTCCTTCGTCAGGTAGGTGCTCCGCGACAGGCCGTCGACGTTCAGGGCGAGCACATTCAGAATGTGATGGTCGACCCAGGAGGCGCGGTCGATGGAGTCGAGGTGGGTGCGATTGCGCCAGCCGGCGGCGAGGTCCGCGCTCAGCGCGTCGTCGAAACGCTGGAGGTAATTCCGGACATAGTCGCGTTGCGCCGGCGCCAAATCGGCGAGCTTCGGCTGGCTGACGGCGAGGGCGAAGGGCAGGCCGGGAAAACCGCGCCGCAGCTGGAAGCTGAACTCGTTGGGGTCCGGCAGATCGATTTTGAGCAGATAGCCGCCGGTGATTTTTTTCGACCCGAGATCGGCGGGGGCGATCGGCGCAAGGTCGACGCGCTTGGGATCGATGCGGAGCGAATCGGTCAAAATGTAGATGCCGGCGT
Source organism: Opitutaceae bacterium (assembly GCA_044358025.1). Taxonomy (GTDB): domain Bacteria; phylum Verrucomicrobiota; class Verrucomicrobiia; order Opitutales; family Opitutaceae; genus GAS368. The sequence continues at coordinate 23,708 of JBIKOK010000040.1, read as the reverse complement.
AGTCGCTCGAATCGAGATCGCCCCCGTTGGCGTTGAAGAACACTTCGACCGGTTGGGTCCGCGCCGCCCAGCGGCCGAGCCGGTTGCTCAGGGTGTAAATGAAAGCGTTGTTGAGAAACGTGCGGTCGTAATTCCACGGGCCGATCAGGGTCCAGTTTTCGAAGGCGGGCAGGCCGTAGAGCGGCAGGGGATGGTCGTGCCCCAACGTGTCGTCGAGCCGCAACGTGAAACTCTTCTTCGGGAATTCGGCCGAGGACGCGCCCCGCACATTGGCTCCGACCGAACTCACCGCCGCCGGCGCGGCGGTCAGGGCGGTCCCGCCCGTCGCGGGCCGCGGCCAGGTGTAGATCCAGCCGGGGCGCACCCCGTCGGCTTTCCCCAGCGGACCCGCGCCGTGGGTGTCGAGCACCAGCAACGGCATTTGGCTGGAAAACGTGTCGAGCCGGGCCGCCCCGGTCGTCGCCAGGCGGACGTAATGCGCGGTCGTCGGATCGCCCGTCGCGACGTTGTCGGCGGCGTAGACCATCGCGCGCACCAGGGACGAGGCCGAGATCGTGAGGGGGCCCGTGTAGACGGCGGCGGTGGGGCCGGGCTCGGGCACGGCGGCTCCGCCGGTCGTGGGCGGCGCGATGACATACCGGATCCGTTGGCCCGCGGCCGCCCCGGACAAGCTCACCGTGAGGGTGTCGGTGAACGGGCCCGAGGCGCGGGAAAACCCGACGCGTTCCGGCAGATAAAGCGTGGTGGCGCCGCCATTACGCGCGCCGGGGGTCGGCGTGCGGAAATAACCGCGGACCGCCGTCTCGCCGGAGGCCGCCGGTTGCGTGACGCCGTAGGAGATGTCTTCCCGTTGGGCCGGAAAGGCCGGGGTAAACTCCGTGGCGACCGTCGTGCCGTCGGGTTTGACGAGGGCCAGATAGTCCCCCGCGGCGTTCAGGACGAAATTCGTGTGCAGCGGCTTGGCGGGATCCCGGCGGTTTTCATTGGACGCCCAGACCAGCAGGTATCCCTCGGCCGGCACGGTGATGGCCGGGAACAGCCACTTTTTCCTGTCGGTCGGACGGTCGGTGAGAAACCAACCGGCCAGACTGGCGGGCGCCGGGTCCGGATTGAAAATTTCGATCCAGTCCGAATACGCGCCGTCGTTGTCCGCGTTCGTCTTCGTATTGGCCGCGAGAAACTCCGAGATCACCGGGTCGGCCCGGACGGCGGCGGACCACGCCAGCATGAGCAGGAGCGTGAGGTGCCGGGCGGGCACAGCCCGCGACTTTCGGGTGGGGTGGCGCATGGCGCCACCATCGGAACGGCTCGGGGGCCATACGCAATCCCGGGTTCAGGTCGGAGTCGGCGCGGCGTTCATTTGGCTTTGACGCTTGCGGGAATGACCGGCCCCAGCACGTTTTTGTGCAGTGACTCTCGCCTACGCGTTTCGCGCCGCCGGTTTTTGGGTCGGCGTGCTTCTGTTCGGTCCGGGCAATCTGGCCGCGCAGTCGCCTTTTGTCAGCGGGGTGTGGTGCGGTAACGTGACCCCGACCAGCGCGTCCGTCTCCGTCCGGCTCAACGCCCCCGGCCTCCGGGTGCGCGTGGCCGTGAGCACCAACGACCGGCTCTCGCCCGCGGTGTTTTCCCCGGCGCTCACGACCGCCGCCGCCTCCGGCAACATCGTGAAACTTGCCGTCGAGGGTCTCCAGCCTGCGACCGACTACGACTACGGCATCGAGGTGGCCGGGGTGTTGCGCACCGAGATCGTTTCGCGCGGCAAGTTCCGCACCTTTCCCCAGGGCGCCGGATCGTTCCGCCTGGCCTTCTCTTCCTGCAGCGACTTCCGGGACCCGGATCAGCGCGTCTACGAGGCGATCCTGGCCGACCAACCCCTGCTGTTTGTGCAGATGGGCGATCTCCACTACGGTGATACGAACACGACCGTCGCCGAGGACTATCGCCGCAACTACGACGGCATCCTGGCGAACCGCACCCAAGGCGCGTTGTTCCGTGGCGTCGCCCTGGCCTATACGTGGGACGATCACGATTTCACTGGAGACGACAGCAACGGCACCGCTGTCGGTGCCGCCACGGCCCGCAGCGTGTACCGCGAATATGTGCCGCACTACCCGATCAACGTGACCGGCGGCACGATCGCCCAGGCTTTCACGGTCGGGCGGGTGCGGGTGATCATGACCGATTTGCGCAGCGCCTCGGCCGTCGCGGGCGCCGCCGAATCGGCGGCCAAGTCCCGTCTCGGCACCGCCCAAAAAGCCTGGTTCAAACAGGAGTTGATCGCCGCGCGCGACGCCGGGTTTCCCCTCATTGTCTGGGTCGGCACCTCGCCTTGGATCGACCCCGCCCAACTCGGCGTCGACACCTGGGCGGGCTTCGCCACCGAACGCACCGAACTCGCGAATTTCATCAAGGACAACCTCATCAAAAACCTGGTGATGTTGTCCGGCGACATGCACGCCCTCGCCTATGACGACGGGGCGAATTCCGACTACGCGGTTGGTGGCGGTGCCCCGCTCGTCGTGCTGCACGCCGCGTCGCTCACGCGCCTGGGCGCGCCCAAAGGCGGGCCCTACACGGCCGGTCCGCTCCTCGGCAACCTTCAGTATGGCCTGCTCGATGTGACCGACCCCGGCGGCGCCGCCGTGCAGGTGCGCTTCAGCGGCAAGCGGGTCGACGAAGGCGCCAAACTGACGTTCGAGTTTGCCGCGTCCACTGCCGGCATCGTCGCGGGCGGTGGCGCGCCGGCGAACGGGGCCGACCGCGCCTTCGTCAACGTCTCGACCCGCGGTCGGATTGCGACCGCGGGCGACGCGCTCATCGCGGGATTTGTCATCGGCGGCACCGCGCCGCGGAACCTCCTGGCGCGCGCCGTCGGACCCTCGCTGGGCGTCTTCGGCGTGGCCGATGCGTTGCGGCGCCCCGTGCTGTCCTTGTATCGCGGCAACGTCGTGGTGGCTAGCAATGAGGACTGGACGGCCACCGACGCCACGCGGCTTTCGGCCGCCTTTGATCGGGTCGGCGCCTTTCGCCTGCTCGGCGGCGCCAATCCCGATGCCGCCCTCCTGATCACGCTGCCCCCGGGGCCTTACACACTGCAAGCCACCGGCGCAGGCGGCGCGGTCGGCAGCGTGCTGCTCGAAGCCTACGACGTGCCGTAAGCCGCGGCCCGCGGCACCGGCCGGCGTCTGGCGCAAACGCGACCCGCGGCCCCGCGCCGGTGCTCCGGGTGGCTTCGCCCGGCTCTTCGAAGCGGAAGGGCTTTTCGACGAAATCGTGCCGGAGTTGGTGCTCCTCGGCCTCAAGCACGCGGAGCAGCTCAACCGCGACGGGTGAGCCTGTTTGCGCCGGCAGGGATAGGCGGTTGGGCGGGCTTCCCCCAATCGGGAAAATAATTCGGGGCTCCGTCCGCCTCCTGGTGGGAGCGGTGGACGGTTCATCGCCGGCCGCCGCGGCGGCGGCCCGCGGATCGGCCTGGCGGTGCCCGTGCCGGCGGGACCCCGCACCGCCCTGGTTTCGGGCGTCGGGAGCGCCACCGGCGAGGCCTGGGTGGCGATTTTCGAGTTGCCGCGAGGGCGCCGCCGCGGGGCGGTTTGCTTTCTGCCTCGCTTGCGGGGCCGCCGCACGCGATACGAACCCCGGCCGCACACCGGCGGCCCGATCCCCATGAAATCTTTCCCGCTTTGGCGTTCGCTGGTTTGGTCCGGCCTGCTCGCGTGCCTCGCGGGGTGCGCGACGCTCGCCCCCGGGCCGACCGTGGGCGTGAGCGTGGTCAACCTGCGGCCGCTCCAGAGCACGATTCTGGAAACCGGCCTCGAGCTCACGCTGCGTTTGACCAACGAGTCCGCCCAGCCCCTCGTGCTTGCCGGCTCGACGCACAAGCTCTACCTCAACGACAGCTATGTCGGCCGCGCGGTGAGCAACGAGCGCGTGACCGTCCCGGCCTTCGGCACCGCCACGCCGGCCGTCACCGTTTACCTCGAAAACCTCACGCTGCTCCGCAAGGCGACGGAGTTCGCCCAGGCCCCCCAGCTCACCTACCGCCTGGAGTGCCGCCTGCATCCGGCCGACGGCGCCGTCTTCGGCGACGTGCGGGCGCGTGCCTCCGGCGAACTCGACCTCGCCGGCCTCGGCCTGACTCCGCCGCCCGCCGGCCGCTGACCCGCCCGGGCCCCGCGCTTCTTTCTCCCCTATGAACCTGCTTATTCCCCTCGCAATTTTGCTCGGTGGCGCGGCCGTGTCGCTCACGGCCGCTCCGGCACCGAAGCCCAACGTGGTCGTCATCCTCGCCGACGACCTCGGCATCGGCGACATGTCCGCTTACCGTCCGGGCGCCGATGTGCAGACGCCCCAGCTCGACCGCTTCGCCGCGGAGGGCATGCGCTTCACCCGGATGCGCGCCAACGCCACGGTGTGTTCGCCGACCCGCGCGGCGCTGATGAGCGGTTGCTACGCGGACCGCGTGGGCGTGCCCGGCCTCATCCGCACGGAGCCGGCGAACACCTGGGGTTACTTCGATCCCAAGGTGCCGACCCTCGCGAATCACCTGCACGCCGCGGGCTACCACACGGCCCTCGTCGGCAAGTGGAACCTCGGCCTCACCGCGCCCGGCACGCCCAACGACCGCGGCTTCGATTTTTTCCACGGTTTCCTCGACGATATGATGGACAGCTACACCACGCACCTGCGGCAGGGCCACCATTACATGCGCCGCAACCGCGAGGTGATCACGCCGGTCGGTCACGCCACGGACATTTTCACGACGTGGGCGAACGACTACCTGCGCGAACGCGCCGCCGCGAAGTCGCCCTTCTTTCTCTACCTCGCCTACAACGCCCCGCACTTCCCGATGCAGCCGCCCGCCGCCTGGTTGGAGCGCGTGCAGCAACGCGTGCCCGGGATGAGTGCCCAGCGCGCGCTGAGCGTGGGCCTGATCGAGCATTTCGACGATGCGGTCGGTCGCGTGATGGCCGCGCTGAAAACCAACGGCCTCGATGAGAACACGCTGGTTTTTCTCACCTCCGACAACGGCGGCTCGCTCCCCCACGCGCAGAACAACGACCCCTGGCGCGACGGTAAACAGAGCCACTACGACGGCGGTTTGCGGATTCCGTTCGCGGCGCGCTGGCCGGGACAAATCAAGCCCGGCACGACGAGCGACTACGCCGGCCTGACCTTCGACATTTTTGCGACCGCGCTGGAGGTGGCCGGCGTGGCCCGGCCCGCCGCGATCGATGCCGTGAGCCTGCTGCCGGTGTTGCGCGGCGCGCCGATGCCGGCCGCGCCACGCGAGTTGTATTTCGTCCGGCGCGAGGGCGGCCCGGCCTATGGCGGGAAAAGCTACGAGGCGATCATCAAGGGCGACTGGAAGCTGATGCAGAACAGCCCCTACGAGCCGCTCGAACTCTACAACCTGAAGGACGACCCGCAGGAGAAGGACAACCTCTTCGCGAAAAACCAAAAGGTCGCGCGCGAACTCCAGGCCGCCTTGCGGCTGCACGTCCAGCGCGGCGGCGCGACGCCTTGGGAGCCGCCCGCCGCGGACGCGCGCAACGCCGCCGCGCGCCCGTAGCCCGGCGCTTCAGCCCGGGCTGGTTGGGTGCGGTGGCGGGGCGCGGACGGAAGCCCGGCGCGGCGTGATGGCTGGCTGTTTTCGCGGCCGCGACGATGTCCCCTTGATTTTCATCCGGGGCTCGGCTTCGCTCCGGCTCCCGTTCCCCTCGGCTGCTTGGTTGGTGTCCCCTTTCCCCGCATGATTCCCCGCACTTCTCACTTCATGTTCGCCGGCTGGCTGTTGCTGGCCGGCGCAGCGTTGCGCGCCGCACCGGCGGCCGGGGACCTTGAGTTTTTCGAAAAGAAAATCCGGCCCTTGCTCGCGGAGCGGTGCTACGAGTGCCACTCGGCTGAGCCGGGGCATAAGGTCAAAGCCGGGCTGCGCCTCGATCAGGCCGCGGGCTGGCTGACCGGCGGAGACTCGGGGCCGGCGGTGATTCCGGGCCAGGTGGACCAGAGCCCGTTGATCAAGGCCATCCGCTACACGGGACTGGATTTCGAGGCGATGCCCCCGAAAAGTTCGTTGTCGCGCGAGGAGGTCGCGTTGTTGGAGGAGTGGGTGAAACGCGGGGCGCCGGCGCCCGCGACGGCGGGGGCGATCATGGCCCAGGCCGACGCGAAACCGAAGCAAGCCGGCCTCTCGGTTGAAGAGGGCCGAAAGTTTTGGGCCTTCGTCCCGCCGGCCGCGCCGCCGGTGCCCGCAGCACCCGCGCTCGCCGCCGCGCGTGACTGGCCGCGCACCGCGATCGACCGTTTTATCGCCGCGCCGTGGGCCGCGAAGACATTGTCGCCCGCCGCCGATGCCGACCGTACGGCGCTGTTTCGTCGGGCGTCGTTCGATCTGACCGGACTGCCGCCGACGCCCGCGACCCTCGAGGCGTTTGTGCGGGATGCTCGCCCGACCCCGCAGGCTTTCGCTGCGGCCGTCGAGGTCATGCTGGCTTCGCCGCACTTTGGCGAGCGCTGGGGGCGCCACTGGCTGGATGTGGCGCGCTTCGCCGAGTCGAGCGGCGGCGGGCGCACCCTGCTGTTCAAAGACGCCTGGCGCTACCGCGACTACGTGATCGAGGCCTTCAACGCCGACCTGCCCTTCGACCGCTTCATCCGCGAACAGCTCGCGGGCGATCTCCTCCCGGCGGCGACGCCCGAAGAAAAACGTCGCCAGATCACGGCGACGGCCTTTCTCGCCCTCGGTCCGACCAATTACGAGGAGCAGAACAAGGACGCGCTCCGCATGGACGTCGTCGACGAGCAACTCGACACGCTGGGCAAGGCCTTTCTCGGGATGACGGTCGGCTGCGCCCGCTGCCACGATCACAAATTCGATCCGATTCCCACGCGCGACTATTACGCGCTCGCCGGCATCTTGCGCAGCACGCACACGCTGCACAATTACACCGACAACGTCGCGAAGTGGGTCGACGTCGCGCTGCCCATGGGCGCCGAGGCGGAAAAGGAAGTCGCCGCCCACGAGGCCCAAGTCGCCGCGCTGGAAAAGCAGATCAAAAAACTTCGCGCGACCTCCAGCGGCGCGGCGACGGGCCAGAATACCCCCGCCACCTCGCTGCCCGGCATCGTCCTCGACGAGGGGCAGGCGAAAGTCTTCGGCGGCTGGAGCACCTCCACCACCCTCGGGCCCTTCGTGGGGACGGGTTACCTGACGGACAACAATACGGGCAAAGGGCAGGGGAGCGTCACCTTCACGCCGGCCATCCCGCAATCGGGCCGCTACGAAGTGCGCTTCGCCTACACCGCGCAGACGAATCGCGCGAGCAACGTCCCGGTCACCATCCTCCACGCCGACGGCGAGAACACGGTGGTCGTCAATGAGCGGCTGGCGCCGCCGCTCGGCGGCCACTTCGTGAGCCTCGGGACGTTTCGCTTCGAGAAAGACGGGGCCGGTTACGTGCTCATCTCGAACGAGGGCACCGACGGCTTTGTGATTGTCGACGCGTTGCAGCTCATCGCCGCCGAAGCCGCGGCCCCCGTGGCCTTGGCCGGCACCACCGGGGGTCCGAAACGGGCCGCCAAGAAGACGGTCCGTGAGCCCGCCGATCCGGAAGCGCGCAAGGCCGCCGCCGAACTCCGCACGCTTGAGGCCGAGCTGAAAAAACTCGTCGCCGGCGGTCCGAAGCGCGCGCAGGCGATGGGGGTGCGGGAGGCGACCGGGGAGATCGGCGACACGGAGATCCGCATCCGCGGCCTCGCGCGCAGCCTCGGCCCGAAGGTCCCGCGGGGTCTGCTGCAGGTCGCGCTGACCGGGCCTGCGCCGACGTTTTCCGCCGCGGAGAGCGGCCGCCGGGAACTCGCCGATTGGATCGCGAGCGAGGCGAATCCGCTGACCGCCCGCGTGATCGTGAACCGCACCTGGGCGTGGCTGATGGGTGCGGGCCTCGTGCGTACGGTCGAAAATTTCGGCACCACCGGCGAACGCCCCTCGCACCCGGAACTGCTCGATCACCTCGCGCGGCAGTTCGTCGCCGACGGCTGGTCGATCAAGCGCCTCGTCCGGGCGATCATGCTCTCGCGCACCTACCAGCTCGCCGCGACCGCGTCGCCCGACGCCGCGCGCCTCGATCCCGACAACCGCCTCTTCTCCCACGCGAACCGCCGCCGGCTCGAGGCGGAAGAAATCCGCGACGCGATGCTCGCGGTCAGCGGGCAACTGGATCTGGCCTTCGGCGGGCCCAACATCGGCACGCCCGGCGCCGCGCCGGTGACCAGCGAATACACCTACGTCTTCACCGACACCCGCCGCAGCGTCTACACGCCGGCGTTTCGCAACCGCCGGCTCGAGCTGTTCGAGGTGTTTGATTTCGCCGACATCAACGCGCCCATCGGCCAGCGCGCGACGACGACGGTGGCCCCGCAGGCGCTCTTTTTGATGAACCACCCGTTTGTCACCGAGCAGGCGCAGCTCGCCGCCCGGCGCACGCTCGCCGCCGCCGTGCCCGACGACGCCGGCCGCATCGAGCTCGCCTATCGGAGCGCGCTCGGCCGCGGGCCCACGGCCCGAGAGCGGGCGCTGGCGGGCGAGTTTATCCGGGCGGTCGGCGGCGATGCGCCCGTCGAGGGCTGGGCGCAGCTGCACCAGGCGATTTTCGCCAGCGTCGATTTCCGTTACCTCCACTGATCCGTCCACCCGCGCGCTTTCCCCCGCCCATGAATTACCCCCCGTTTCTCACCCGTCGCCAGGCGTTGCAACAGCTCGCGTGCGGTTTCGGCTATATGGCGTTTGCCGGCCTCGCCGCGCAGGCGGCCGCCCGCAGCGCGACGAATCCGCTCGCGGCCCGCGCCGGGCATCTCGCGCCCCGGGCGAAGCGCGTGATCTTTCTGTTTATGGGCGGCGGCGTGAGCCACCTCGACAGCTTCGACTACAAGCCGACCCTCTACGCGCGCGACGGCCAGATGCTGGATTTCCTCGACCAGCGCGCGATCGCCAAGACCGGCGTGGGCGCGACCGGGCGCGTCATGAAACCGATGTGGGACTTCAAGCAGCGCGGCCAATGCGGACGCTGGGTGTCCGAGCTGTTTCCGCACATGGCGGAGCTCGCCGACGACTATTGCGTGGTCCGGTCGATGCACACCGACGGCGTGGCGCACGGCCCCGCGACGCTCTTTCTCCACACCGGCGCGACGAACCAGATCCGCCCCTCAATGGGCTCGTGGATCACGTATGGGCTCGGTTCGGAAAACGAAAATCTCCCCGCCTTCGTCTCGCTCAGTCCGACGCTCGCCAACGGCGGACCGCGGAACTACGGCAGCGCGTTTCTCCCGGCGGTCTACCAGGGCACGGCGATCGGCCGGGCCGGGCAGAAAGCGATCGAGGCCGGTCTGCGCAATGTCCGCCACCCGACGCGCACCGCCGCCGAGCAACAGCGGCAGTTCGAGCTCGTGCGCGCGCTGAACGAAGAGCAGCTCCGCGCGAAACCCGGCGACTACGAGCTCGAGGCGGCGGCCAGTTCCTTCGAGCTCGGCTGGCGCCTGCAAAACCACGCCCCCGACGCGCTCGATCTTTCGAAGGAATCCGCGGCGACGCTCGCCCTTTACGGGATCGGCGAGGAGCCGACCGACGACTACGGCCGGCAGTGTCTCCAGGCGCGTCGGCTCGCCGAATCCGGTGTGCGCTACATTCAGGTCAACTACTCCGACAACACGAACAATCCGGCGTGGGACCAGCACTCCAATTTGCCGAAGCACAAGGACCACGCCGTGCGCGTCGACAAGCCGGTCGCCGGCCTGCTCCAGGATTTGAAGGCCCGCGGTCTGTTGGAAGACACGATCGTGTGGTGGGGGAGCGAGTTTGGCCGCACGCCCTACGCCGAGCGCAACGGCACGGGCCGCGACCACAACCCCACGGGCTTTTCCGTGCTGCTCGCCGGGGGCGGTTTCAAACCCGGCTTCGCCTATGGCGAGACCGACGACTTCGGGCACTTCGCGATCGAGAACAAAGTCCATATGCACGACCTGCACGCGACGATCATGCACCAGCTCGGTCTCGATCACGAAAAGCTCACCTTCCGCCACGACGGCCGCGATTTCCGCCTCACCGACGTGCACGGGCACGTGGTGAAGGATATTTTGATGTGAGCCGGATTAAGTTGAAAACGCGTGGACCCCGGGGCCACGGCGGCCGCACCGCGGCCACGGAGCGCCCCCCGGTCCCCTGGGGGCCGGAGGGGTCCTCCCTGATCTCGGCCCCAAAAATGTTTTATTCAAAAAATGAAATCGCTCGCCCCGCTCCTCGCCCTCCTCGCGCTTCCGTTCTGCGCCCTCGCCGCGCCGTCCTACGACCAATCGCGCGTCCCCCTGGAGGTCGATGCCCCTAAGCCGGGCCTGACCAAGATTGTCCTGCTCGCGGGCGGGCCGAGCAGCAAGGCGATGGCGCACGAATATTTCGCGGGCTGCGCGCTGCTCATGGATTGGCTGAAACAACAGCCCGGCGTCTGGCCGGTGCTGGCGCGCGACTGGCCCGCCAACGAGCGCGTGCTCGAGGGCGCGAAGTGCGTCGTGTATTTCGGCGACGGCGGCGGCAAACAGCCCTTCGCCACCCCCGCGCGCTGGGCGAAGCTCACCCAGCTCATGGAGAGCGGCGCCGGCCTCGTGCTGCTGCATCAGGCGATGGATTTCCCGAAAGGCCCGGACGGCGACAAGATCAAGGGCTGGCTCGGCGGCGTGTTTCACAATGACATCGGCAGCCGCGGCCACTGGGACATGGAGTTCAAGACCCTCGCCGCCCACGAGGTCACCCGCGGCGTGACGCCGTTCGCGGCGCCCGGGGACGGCTGGCTCTACAATCTGCATTTCGCCGGCAACGGCGTCGTCCCGCTGCTCGTCGGCGCGGTGCCCGACAAGTCCCGCTCCACGGCCGATGCGAAGAAACACCTCGGCCGCGACGAAGTTATCGCCTGGGCCTACACGCGGCCCGACGGTGGCCGTGGTTTCAGTTTCACGGGCGCCGATCTGCACCAGAGCTGGGCCTACCCGAGCCAACGCACCCTCGTGCTCAACGGTATCCTGTGGTCCGCCCGCCTGCCCGTTCCGGCCAACGGCGTGCAAGTTGCCCTCGACCCCGCCCAGCTCGAACTCAACCTCGACGACAAACGCGCCGCCGCGGCCGAGGCCGCCGCCAAAGCCGCGGCGAAGAAGAAGAAGAAATAGCGGGCGGGTGCGCCGCGCGCCTACTGCGGAAATCCGTCCGACGGCAGGCCGGGGAAAATCCGCAGCGCGTTTTTGTAGTAAAGTTTTTTCAGCACGTCGTCCGGCAGCGCGAGGCCGTAAAGTTTCCAGATGCCGTGATACTTCCGGATCGGGTCGAAGTGTTCGTCCTCGGTCTCGAGCAGGCGAAAATAGACGTGGTATTCGCTGACGTTGTAGGCGTCTTTCCCGAAGAGGATTCGGTCCTGGTATTTCACGAAGAAGCGGTGGGCCGCGCGCGGCTGGCGGCCGAGCTCGCTCGTGACGGCGCCGATCTCGGCGTAGACGTTGGGCAGGCGGTCCAAGAGCTCGCCGAGCCGGCCGAGGTCGTGGCCCAGCCAACCGAGGTGGGCGTTGATAAAGGTCGTCTGCGGATGCTTGGCGAACAGCCGGTGCTGTTCCTCGATCAGTTCTTCCCACGTGAACGCGGTCTGTTGCGACTGGTTGCGCCGGACCTGGAGTTTCAATTCGAGCCAACGCTCGTTGTGCTTGTCCATGGGTTGAAACAGCCCCCACGGATCGGCGGTGTGGATGAGCACGGGGATTTTGTGCTTGGCGCACACCGCCCACACGGCGTCGAAACGTGGATCGTCGACCTTGATGCGCCCCTGGCTGTCGCTGAGCGTCATCCCGAAGTGCTTCCAGATTTTCAGGCCGATCGCGCCGGCCTTGATGTCGGCCTCGAGTTGGGCGGCGGCGCGGGCCGGGTAGTTCGGGTCTTCGAGATTCGATTCATCGAGGTTGGTCATGACCGCGAAGCGACCCGGCGCGTGGCCCTTCATCGCGGTGACGGCGTCGGCGACCCATTTGCCGTGTCCGCGGCTGACCGGCGAGTTGATCAGCAGGCCCATGTTGAGGCTGTCCATGTCTTTGATCAGCTGCGTGAGCTTGGCCGGACTGACGTCCCGCTGGTGATTGTGCACGTCGATGAAAGGGAACTTCGCCCGCGTCGGTTTGTGCGCGGGCCCGCGGAGGGTGGACTTGGGTTCGAACTCTTCGATCGACATGGTCTGGGCGGGCGCGAGCACGGCCGCGGCGAGGAGGGGCAGGGTGGCAAGGAGTAACCGGCGCATGTCCGATGAAAATCGGCGCCCGCGGCCCGGCGCGACTGTTTTCTCGGCGGAGGGCGCGTTTGGGCGGAGGGCGCTGCGCGCACTTGCGTTCGGGCGGGCCGGCGCTGTTCATCGGCGAGCCCCCTTTCTTTCCCGATGAAACTCCCTGCTGTCCTGTTGGCGTTGCTCCTGGCCGGAACCTCCGCGGTCGCGGCGCCTCCGAATATCGTGGTCATCCTGGCCGACGATCTTGGTTACTCGGATCTCGGCTGCTACGGCGGCGAGATTGCGACGCCGCACCTCGATGCGCTCGCGCAGGGTGGCTTGCGGTTCACGCAGGCGTACAACACGGCCCGCTGCTGGCCGTCGCGCGCGGCGGTGATGACCGGCTACTATGCCCAGCAGGTGCGCCGCGATATCTTGCCCGGGATCGCGAGCGGCGGCGGCAATCGCGGGATCCGCCCCGCGTGGGCGCCGCTCCTGACGGAATTTCTGCGCGCGGCCGGCTATCGGAATTACCACGCGGGCAAATGGCACATCGACGGCCGCCCGCTGGGCAACGCCTTCGACCACAGCTTCGAAATCGGCGGCGGCCAGAGCAATTTCTTCAAAGCCGCCGGCAACACCGACGATGGCGTGCCCAACGTGCAGACGCCCGACTACTACGTGACGACGGCCACGGCCGATCACTCCGTGAAATATCTCCAGGAGCATGCGGCGAAGTTCGCCGGGCAGCCGTTCTTCCACTACCTCTGTTTCACGGCCCCGCATTTTCCCCTGCATGCGCCGGAAGCGGACGTCGCCAAATATCGTGACACCTACGGCAAGGGCTGGAACGTCATCGCCGAGGCCCGCTACGCCCGCCTCAGGCAGCTGGGGATTGTGACGCACGCCCTGCCCCCGATGGAGCGCGACGTCGGCCCGCCCTATGCGTTTCCCGAGGACCTCAAGAAGCTCGGGCCCGACGAGGTGAACCGCCCGGTGCCGTGGAGCGAGCTCACGGGTTCGCAGCAGATGTTTCAGGCCGCGAAGATGGCCATCCACGCCGCGATGGTCGACCGCATGGACCAGGAGATCGGCCGCGTGATCGCGCAATTGAAGGCCATGGGCGCGTACGAAAACACGCTGATTCTCTTCGCCTCGGACAACGGCGCGAGCGCCGAGATGATGGTGCGCGGCGACGGCCATGATCCGGCGGCGCCGATGGGCTCGGCCAAATCCTTTCTCTGCATCGGCCCCGGGTGGTCGAGTGCGGCGAATACGCCGTTCCGCCGCCACAAGACGTGGGTCCACGAGGGCGGCATCGCGACGCCGTTGATCGCGCACTGGCCGGCCGGCATCGCGGCGCGCGGGGAACTGCGCAAAAGCCCGACGCACCTCATCGATGTTCTGCCGACGGTCCTCGAACTTGCCGGAGCGAAGGTCCCGGCCGAGATCAAGGGCTTCCCGGTGCCGCCCTCCCCGGGCCGGAGTTTCGCCGCGGCGCTGAAAAAAGATGTGACGGTCGCCCATGATTTTCTCTGGTGGGAACACGAAGGGCACCGGGCGCTCCGCGCCGGCGATTGGAAAATCGTGGCGCTGGCGAAGGGGGATTGGGAACTCTACCACCTCGCGGTCGATCGCGGGGAGTCGACCAATCTCGCGGCGGAGCATCCGGCCAAAGTGCGCGAGCTCGAAGCAAGGTGGACGCAACACCTGGAGGCGACGGTGCAGCTCGCGCTGTCGGCACCGGCGAAGGAGCTGCCCTCGCCGGCGGCGCAAAAGGCGAAGCGGGCCAAGCAGGAGTAGCGCGCCGTTTTCCTAGCAATCGATGAATCGCGTTTTTTTTCTGGCCGGAGTGGCGCTCCTGGCGGCGGGGGCCGCGCAAGGCCAGACGCCTCGTCCGTTGAAAGACTATCGCGACTACGCCCTGCGCCGCGACGGCGATGCGGGGCGCGGGCGGGCGTTGTTTGCTTCGACCGAAAAAGCCGCCTGCGCGGCATGCCACACCGTCGACGGCCAGGGCGGGAAGGCCGGGCCCGACCTGCGGGCGATCGGCGACGAATTTTCGCGACGCGAGCTGATCGAAGCCATGCTTGAGCCCTCGGCGGCGATTGCGGTGGGCTACGATGCGACCATCGTGGAGACGCACGCCGGCGAGACCTTCACCGGCGTCATCAAGCAGTCCAACGCCGAGGCCGTGGCGTTGATGGGGGCGGACGGGCAGCTCGTGAGCGTGCCCCGGGCGACGATCAAAGCCCAACGCGGCAGTCCCGTGTCGCTCATGCCGGCGGGGCTGCACGCGGGCCTGTCGCTCGCGGAGTTTGCCGATTTGGTGGACTACCTGGTGAGCCTGAAGCAGCCCGAAAACTCGCTGCGGGCCGATCGCGGCATGCCGGAGGTGATCGCGGAATTGGCGACGCCCGTGCCGCTGCGGCCGCTCTTCGCCGAGGCGCTGCGTTTTCCGGCGCCGGTGGTGCGCCGGTCGGGTGAAGCCCGCACGGGGCTCGTGTGGTTCGGGGCGCTGCCCGGCGCACGCGACACCTTTCTCGCCGTGCAGCAGACCGGGCAGATTTGGCGGATGGAGCGAACGGCGGGCGTGTTTTCGAAAGCGGTGTTCGGCGATTTCTCCGCCGAGGTTTTTTCGCAACGCGGTCCGAACGGTCTGCTCGGCGTTGCGTTTCACCCGCAGTTCGCGGTGAACCGGAAATATTATCTGAAGCATCAGGTTTTCGAGGACGGGCAGATCGCGACGGTGCTCGTCGAGCGACGCGCGACGGCGGACGGACGCACCGATGCCGGCGAGCCGTCGCGGCGCTTGCTCACGATTCCCTGCGTGACACAGAATCACACCGGCGGGTGCATCGAGTTTGGTCCAGACGGGATGCTCTATCTCGGCATGGGCGACACCGGCCCGCAGCAGGACCCGAATGGTCACGGGCAGGACCTGCGCCAGCTCCTCGGCAAAATCTTGCGCATCGATGTCGACCGCCGCGACGGCGAACGGCCCTATGCGATTCCGGCGGACAATCCGTTTTGCGGGCGCGCCGACGCGCGGCCGGAGATCTGGGCGCTGGGCTTTCGCGAGCCGTGGCGCTTCTCGTTCGACCGCGCGAACGGCGACCTCTGGGTCGGCGACGTCGGACAAGACCGCGTCGAGGAAATCGCGATCGTGCGGCGCGGCGAGAATCACGGATGGAACGTGTATGAAGGCTTCGAACCGTTTTCGAATCGCCGAAGGCAGGACGGCGCGGTCTACGTTCCGCCGGTGGCCGCCTACAAACGGCGCTACGGCAACTCGGTGACGGGCGGATACGTTTATCGCGGCGACCAAGCCTCGTCGTTCTACGGCGTCTATGTGTTTGGCGATTTTACGTCGCGGCGCATCTGGGGACTCACACAGGAGGGCGGTCGGCTCACGGGCCTGCGGCAAATCGCGTTGTCGCCCGAAGGCATTGCGTCGTTTGCGACAGACGGGCAGGGGAAAATTTACGTCGTGGGCTACGAGGGCATGGTCTACGCGCTGGATTTCGCGGCGACCGGGTTTGAACGCGAGCCGGCGCCAACGGAGGCGAAACCGGCGCCGCCGCCGCGACCCATCGCGTGGGAACGCCGCGCGTTTCCATTGCCCGAATCGATCTGGAGCGTTGCGGCGCTTGACGTAAATGCGGACGGCCGGCGCGACCTGGTGGCGATGGGGGTGACCAAAGTCTTCGCCCTCACTGCGCCGGAGTGGACGCCGGAGACGCTCTTCGATGCCAAGGAGGGGAAGATGCTCTACTGCGTCGCGCTCGATGCGAACGGCGACGGCGCCACGGACCTCGCGGTCGGCCGTTATCAGATTCCGTGGATCGAGTATCGCAACGCCCAGACCAAGGGGAAGACGCTCGCGGAGCCGACCGGCCCCGACTTCAGCGTGGCGTGGATCGAGAATCCCCGGCGTGCGGGTGCGATGTGGCCGGTGCATGTCGTCGACCGGGAACTCAATGGCATTCACGGCTTGCACGCCGCCGACGTCAACGGCGACGGCCGCACCGACGTGATTGCCGACAGCATCAGCGGCCCCGCGTTTCCCAACAGTCTGGCGTGGTTCGATCTCGCCGCAACGGGCGGGCCGCGCCGCGCGATCGTCACGCCGGCGGGCGCCGACGGCCGGCCGCACTATCTCGACTTCGCCGACCTCGATGGCGATGGGCGAGGGGACATCTTGCTCGGCGACTCTGGCGGCGGGACGTTCACGTGGTGGCAGCGCGGCGCCGCCGACGAGCCGTGGACGAAACACCGGATCGCCCAGGAAAAGGGCGCGACGAACATCAAGGCGGGCGACGTCAACGGCGACGGCCGCAGCGACGTCGTCGGTGCCTGCGGCCACGGCAAGGGCGTGTTTTGGTTTGAAGGGCCGGCGTGGACGAAGCACGTGATCGACGCCGAGCTGGCGACGCCGCACGCGCTGGCGGTGGGCGATTTCGATGGCGACGGGGATCTCGATGTCGCCGTCGCGTCCTACACGGCCTTCATCGTCCGCTGGTATGAGAATGACGGGCGCGGTGGCTTCACGCCGCACGACATCGACGTGGGCCACAAGCAGCAGGCCTACGACTTGAAAGCCGCCGACCTCGACGGCGACGGCCGGATCGACCTGATCCTCGCCGGCCGGGAAACGCGCAACGCCGTCGTGTATTTCAATCGGAAGTAGTGCTGGCTACGGCTGCATCAGCCGTTGAAACCCCGCTTGTTCAAAATGTTGGTCACCGGTGAGGACGGCGGTCAGCCCGTGGTCTTTCATGACAACGAACGAAGTGCAGTCGGTGAGCGACCATGATTTGTCGCTGCGTTGTGCGAACAACGCACCGGCGCGCTCAAATAGATCATGGCTGGCAGGGACAATTTTGACATCGGGTTGGGCGCGCAGGGCGGCGACCAGTCTCACGAAGCGCGTTCGGCCCGAGGGAACCGCGAGCGCATCGCCCAACTCCATCAGCACCCATTCGGTCGTGATCATCGGGCCCGGCGGATGCTCGTTGAGGGTGGCGGCTTGCGGGTGCAGGTGGTCGCGAGCGTTGACCAGTGCCAGAAAAAACGCGGTGTCAGCGAAGACAGCCTTCACCGCTTGGGTGCTCCGTGGAGATAGTGGTCGTGATTCGCGGCGTAGTCGGCTGGCAATTCTTGCACCGTGCCGGCGAGATCGCGCAACGCATGACCCCAGTGGGCGTTGGTCGAGGGAGCCGCACGATCGAGCAATACCGTTAATCGGGCCTCGATCGCTTCTAGCTCACCGCGCGAGAGCTTGGGTAATTCAGCCATGATTTCGGTCGCGCTCATGGGTGGAAGTTAAGCGGGGAAACAGTGCCCACAACTCGAAAATCGAATGCGCGCTGCGGCAACGCGGCGAAACACAGTCCCGAAACTTGAACGTTGAAGGTTCAACGTTGAGCGTTGAGCGTTCGCCTCGCTCCGTATCCCCACCCCTGTATCCCCATGATTTCTTCCCCGCGATTGATCGCGCGCGCGCGCGCTTCCGTGTCTGCCGGCTGCGCGTTTGCCTTGGCCGCTGCGGTGTTCGCCGCGGAAGCGCCGCGTCCATCTCCCTCCGCCACCGAAGCCGTGCAGCTCTCGCCGTTCCTCGTCTCCACCGAGGGCGACGAGGGCTACCGCGCCGCCAACACCCTCTCCGGCACGCGCATGAACGCGTCGCTCTTCCACACGCCCGCCGCGATCTCCGTTCTGACGAAAGAATTTCTCGACGACATCGGCGCGGAAAATGTCGCGGACATGCTCAAGTTCGCCACGAGCTCCGACAACGAGCGCACCGATTCCGGCGGCGGCCTCGCGCAGGCGTGGGATGTGCGCGCCACCATTCGCGGCTTCACCGAATCCGTCATCACGCGCGACTACCTGCCCAACATGGTCCAGAACCGCGGCATCCTCGCCAACGACCGCTTTAACGTCGACCGCGCCGACGTGAGCCGCGGCCCCAATTCCATCCTCTACGGCGCGAGCCGGCCCGGCGGTGCGTTCAACCTCAACTCCAAGCGCGCGGTGCTCAATGGCCGCCAGAAATCCACGCAGTTTCTCGTCGGCCGCTGGGCGAAAAAACGCAGTGAGGCCGATTTCGCGTTTCCCCTCATCAAGGACAAACTGGCGCTCCGCACCAACGCCATGTGGGAGGACCGCGAGGGTTGGTTCGAGTTCGAGTCGCTCAAGGCCAAGGGCTTCGCGGTCGCCACCACGTATCAGCCCTTCAAGACCACGCAGGTGCGCGCGGGCGTGGAGCGCATGGTGCGCCAGCAGGTCTCGCCCGGTAATTTCCCGCAGGCCGACTTCGGCTACTCGCGCTGGGTGCTCGCCGGTGCGCCGCGCGCCCCCAATCCGCTCCAGCCCGCCACCAATCCCGCCCCGTCGCTGCTGCGCGTCATCAACACGCTGCAGCCCGTCTATGCGCCGCAGCTCCGGGCGCAGCCGTTTCGTCTCTCGACGACTGGCGCCGACATGCGCCCCGATCTCGCGGGCACGCAGGGCCCTGGATTCTTCGAGACCCTCAGCGGTGGCGCTGCGCCCTCCGGCGGCACCATCGACGATCCGTTTTACGGCCAGGTCATTCCCGCCAACGCTTACCTCGCCGGTCCCGGTCGCAGCTCCGACAACGATTACACGCTCGCCTCCGTGTTCATCGATCAGCGCGTCGGCCCCGTGAGCGTTGAGCTGGGCTACGTGCGGACGAACTACTATCGCGGTTTCACCCAACCCAACGCCAACGCCATCGGCGATGCCAACCCTGTTTTGCCCGGCGCGTATTTTGCCGACGGCGACTCGGTCATCGCGGCGGGCCGCCTGCCCGGCACGCTGCTGCCGGACATCGCGCGCACCCATCCCTTCGTGGGCCGGCCCTACGTGCAGTCCCAGGCGGTGCGCCAGCTCTTCGACCAACGCAGCGAGACGTGGCGCGCCACCGTCGGCTACGAGCTCGACCTCTCGCGCCGGCGCGCCTGGCTCGGGCGGCACAGTCTCGCCGCCGCGTGGCAGAAGGAGCGCAGCTATTTCGGCAACGGCAACATCGCCGAGTTCAACCTCGCGCCCGGCAACACGCAGCCCATCGACTCCGCGACCAACACGATTCTCCGCCGGACCTACCTCGAATTCGACCAACCCGGCGGCGCGCGCGGCGGCCTCGACGCCTGGGCCAACCCGATCCCCGAGTCGCCCGGGATGAAGGCCGGCTTCGTCTTCAACAGCCTCTACCCGTGGGTCGCGCAGAAAAACATCAGCGGCATGCTCGCGGTGCAAAGCCGTTGGGCCGGCGACCGCGTCGTGCTCACCGGCGGCTACCGGCGCGACCGCGCCGAGGTGATGGACGCCAACGCCGGCGGCGAGCGCCTCCCCAATTCCACCAACGCGTGGCTCGTGCGCCCCTACCGCTTCGAGAACGCGACGCGCACCGCGAATACCGGCGCGACCAAGACGCTTGGCGTCGTCGTCACCGCGCTGCCGTGGCTCGGCCTGTCCTACAACCAGTCGCAGAGCGTGTTCCCGCAGGGCGCCTTCAAGGACATCTTGGCCCGCGTCCTGCCGCCCATCGAGGGCGACGGCCAGGACTACGGGCTGCGCTTCATGCTCCTCGGCGGCCGCCTCTCGGCCAACCTGAACGTCTACCGGGCCGACGGCGTCAACCAGTTCCAGCCGGCGCTTAACGCGCCCAAAAACAACATCTCCACCGCGTCGAACGCCGCGCTCACGACGCTCCGCGCCCGCGGCCAGCCGCTCCCCGCGTCCGTCACCGCCGCCGGCATCACGCTCCTCAACTCCGAGTCGCAGGCGCGCGACAGCTCAGATCTTGCGGGCCGCGGTTCCGAGATCGAAATCACCGGCCGCCTCGCGCCCGGCTGGAGCGTCACGCTCAACGTCGCCCGCAACCAGCTCAAGCAGGCCAACATCCTCTCCGACTCGATGGCGTTCCTCGCCAGCGTGAAATCCGATTGGGAAAAAAGCCCCGCGCGCCTCGACGACACGCCCGCCGTCGTCGCGACCTTTGTGCGGACGCGCGACGCCACGCCGCAGCGCGACTTCGTGACCAACCCCGCGACCTTCGCCGACGTTTACGCCTACAGCCTTGCGGTCGCCGATCCTTTTTTGCGCGGCACGGGCAAGTCGCCCTTCGCGCACGTCGAGCAGACCTTCAACGCCTTCACGAGCTACCGCTTCGCCAACGACGCCCCGCGCTTCGTCCGCGGCGTGCGCGCCGGCCTCGGCGCCAACCACCGCGGCCCCGCCGTCATCGGCTATGACGCGGCGAACGGTGACGCCGTGATTCTCGGGCGCAGCGCCATCACGTGGAGCGGCATGCTGGGCAAACGCTTCGCGCTGCGGCGCGGCCAGTCGCTCGACCTCCAGCTCAACGTCGAAAACATCTTCGGCGAGGAAGCCCGTCTCCCGTATTCCGCCACCGCCCCCGGCGTGATTGTGCGCTACCTGCTCCCCCGCGTACGGCACAATTGGACGATGCGGGCGACGTATGGGTTCTGAACTCGCGTGCGTGCGAAACGGGAGTGCTCTGCCCTGTGATGCTGAGAGCCGCCCCGCATCCCTCGTCAGAAATTGGGTAGGAAAATTTTATTGGTAGGAAGATTTTTCGGAGAACAATCCCTGCGCTTGAGTTTGATCTGGTCGATCCGCTTTTTCCGGAGCGAACTGCGGTGGGGTGGACGAAACGTGACATGAACACCCGGGAGCCGAGCGATTCTTCGTGGTCGAAAAAATTTTCTTACCCACCAAATCTTCCTACCTTACTCCGGCGATTCGTCCAGCTGGCGCCCACAGTTCGGTCCGAAGAGGTGCATGAACTACGCCAGGATTGATGCCGCCCCAATGCCGTCCCTCACGGGCTGGAAAGCCCGTGCTACGTGGCATGGGCTTTTCAGCTCATGGGTGGGCGCCGGCAAAATCAAAT
Source organism: Opitutaceae bacterium (assembly GCA_044358025.1). Taxonomy (GTDB): domain Bacteria; phylum Verrucomicrobiota; class Verrucomicrobiia; order Opitutales; family Opitutaceae; genus GAS368. Next base: position 2,486 of record JBIKOK010000040.1, on the reverse strand, counting down.
CCTCATTTCCGAGGGCGCATTTCTCGATGCTGCAGATGTTTGGCTTGCACGTGCAGGGCCGCCGCTCGTCGGCGAGCCGGAGCGAATCGCGGCGGGACGGCACGCCGGCGAGCGGCGGCCCTACGAAACGCGAGAAACTGCACCGCCGGTGGCCGAAACTTAATCGTTGAGCGCCACACGTTGAGCGTTGAGCGTTCGGCCTCAGCCTCTGCCATTGCCGAGCGGGCCCGGGTCTACGCTTCGAGCTGCGCGAACGTTACTTTCATTCCGGCCAACAGTTTCGAACTCACTTTTTCCGCCCCCACTCCGCGGGCGTGCAATTGGTAGGTTCCCTTCGCGAGGGTGAACACCTCGATCAGCCGGGAATCGGGATCGATGATCCAGTATTCGGCGACGCCGAATTGTTCGTAGAGCGCTTTTTTGTCGACGCGGTCGCGTCGCCACGTGCCTTCGGAAATGACTTCGACGAGCAATTCCGGCACGCCGCGGATGCACGTGGATTCGACGATTGATTTTCGCGCAGCAGACACAAACAAGACGTCCGGTTGCACAACTCGGCGCGGACTCAACACCACATCAAGCGGGCCGGCCAACACTTCACCGAGCAACTTTGACCGCGCAACTCGGCAGATCTGACTCCACGCGTTCGCGACAACGATCTGGTGCCTCGGCGGGCGACCACCAGCGGTAACAATTTCTCCATCCCACAACTCCGTGGGTAAATTTATTTCCGCCGACTCACCGGCGAACTCGTCGTAAGTCCACGTGCGCTGGGCCTTGGGTCGCGACAGCGTTGCGGTGCTCATGACGGCAGGCGAGTCCACGGCGCCGGCAAAATCAAATCCTCATTTCCCGTAGGTGCTACCCAAACTCGTCCCACGCGCCCGCCACGCGACGGTCCGAAACTTAAGCGTTGAGCGTTAGACGTTGAGCGTTGAGCGTTCCGCCTCAGTCTCCGCCCCGCCCATCTCGCCCCGATGCCGTCCCTCACCGCCGAATCCCCCATGTCCGCCGTCGCCGCGTTCGACGACGACGTGTGGGAAGACCTGCTCAACTACATCGAGGAGAAGCGCGTTATTCCAATTATCGGCCCCGAGCTCTGTGTCGTCCAGACCGACGCCGGCCCCGAAAGTCTCTACACGTGGCTCGCGCGTTCGCTGGCCACCCGCCTCAACCAGCCGGTCGACGCCGCTGCTCCGCCGACACTCAACGACGTCGTCGTCCGCCATCTCTCCGCCCGCGGCCGCCGCGAGGATTTGTATGCCCGCATCCGCACCATCATGCGCGAGACGACGTTCGCTCCGCCCGCCGCACTGGTGAAACTCGCCGAGATCACCGACTTCGATCTCTACCTCAGCACGACCTTCGATTCGCTGCTGGAGGACGCGCTCAATGTTGCCCGCTTCGTCGGGGCGAAAAACACCGACGTGGTCGCCTACGCCCCGAGCAAGCTCGTCGATTTGCCGGCGTCCCGTGAAAAATTGGCGCGTCCGCTCGTCTATCACCTCATGGGCCGGCTCTCCGCGTCGCCGACCTATGTGATCTCCGACGAAGACGTGTTGGAATGCGTTTGTGCGCTCCAGACCGCCCACTACACGCCGCAGAAGCTGTTCAATGAACTCGAGCAAAACCATCTGCTTCTGATCGGTGGCGGCTTCTCCGACTGGCTGACGCGCCTCTTCCTGCGCCTCGCCAAGCGCCGGCGGCTCTCCGATCCGCGCGATGTCGGTGAAGTGCTCGCTTACGCACGCGCCGCCGACGAACCGGGACTCGTTTTTTTCCTGCAAGAGGTCAGCAGCCGCACGCGGCTCTTCGCCGGCGGGGCCGAGGCCTTCGTCGATGAGTTGCACCGTCGCTGGATGGCGCGGCGCGGGCCCGTCACGGCAACGGCCGTGAACCGGTCGGGCGTCGTCGGCCCCGAAGAACCCGGTCGTTTCGTGCCGCCGGCCGGCGAAATGGCGGATCGCGCCGTCTTCATCAGCTACGCCCGCGAGGACCTCGCGGCGGTGCAGCAGCTCAAAGCCGGCCTCGACGCCGCCGGCATCAGCGCGTGGTTCGACATGCAGCAGCTCGACAGCGGCGACGACTTCGCCCGCAAGATCCGTGGCAACGTCGCGCGTTGCGGCTATTTCATCCCCGTCATCTCCGCCAACACGCAGCGCCGCTTCGAAGGCTGGTTCCGCCGCGAGTGGAACTGGGCGGTGGACCGCACCGAGGGCATGGTGGCCGGCGCACGTTTCATCTTGCCTGTGTGCATCGACGACACGCCGGAAAAAGGCGCACTCGTGCCCGAGCAGTTTTTGAAAGCGCACTGGACGCGCCTGCCGGGCGGAGTGGTGACGGCTGAAATTGCAGCGAAGCTCAAGGAACTCGTGGGCAGCAAAATGTCCTGAATTTTCACCACAGATTTCACAGATGAACACAGATAAAGACACGACACCCCGTAGCGGGGGGGGGGAGGCCCCCCCCGGGGGCGCGAACAACGC